>CASERW010000010.1 GCA_949290445.1 Aeriscardovia aeriphila
CACAACCCAAACACGGCGTGTCGAAAAAGCATTGCAGACACCATCAACCTAACCAAACCCACGTAAACACCACATGAACCATCACAAAACCAACACAATTGAAAGTAAAATTCCACACAATGAATGATTCACAACGCAAATCCACCCACCACAAACCCCAAATGAGAATGAAATCTGCGAAAACCGCACTGATAATCTCAAGAAACCCAAAAAAACGAGAAAACAAAAAACGGCAGGCCATAAAGACCTGCCGCTAAAAAAACTTACCTCAGAAAAACTCAGAGGGAAGCAACGTCGAGAGCAACACCTGGGCTCATGGTCGATGCCATGGAAGCCTTGATGATGTAACGACCCTTGACGGTGGAAGGACGCAAACGCTTAATCTCGTTGGAGACTGCAGCGAAGTTCTCTTCCAGAGCCTTCTGCTCAAAGCTGAGCTTACCGATGAGGAAGCTCAAGTTACCATTCTTGTCGACACGGAAGTTGACCTTTCCGCCCTTAATTTCCTTAACGGCGGTGGCAACATCCATGGTCACAGTGCCGGTACGTGGGTTTGGCATCAAACCACGAGGACCGAGCACACGGCCGAGACGACCAACCTGGCCCATCATGTCAGGGGTTGCGACAACGGCATCAAAGTCGAGCTCGCCACCCTGGACCTTTGCCACGAGGTCTGCGTCGCCAACGATGTCAGCGCCGGCCTCGAGTGCTGCGGTTGCCTGTGGACCACGAGCGAACACTGCGACGCGAACGGTCTTACCAGTGCCGTTTGGAAGGTTCACAGAACCACGGATGAGCTGGTCTGCCTTGCGCGGGTCAACACCGAGGCGGTAAACAGCCTCGACAGACTCATCAAAACCACGCTTTGGCATGCCCTTGAGCAGGGCGATTGCTTCCGCTGGGGTGTAGAGGTTGGATCCATCGATCCTCTCTGCCGCCTCGCGGTACTTCTTCGAACGCTTTACCATCTGCTTCTCCTATCAAGCAGCGCGGTTCGGGCAAGCGAAAGCCCTTCCGCACAAAAACTCACTTACCAGTGACGGTGATTCCCATGGAACGGGCGGTACCGGCGATGATCTTGGCACCGGCCTCAACGTCGTTAGCGGACAGGTCAGCGAGCTTGATCTGAGCAATCTCGCGGCACTGATCCATGGTCACAGAACCGACCTTGGTGGTCAGCGGATTTGCAGCGCCCTTATCCACACCTGCAGCCTTCTTCAGAAGGGTTGCCGCCGGCGGGGTCTTCAGCACGAAGGAGAAGGTGCGGTCAGCATAAACAGTGATCTCCACTGGGATGATCTGACCCATCTTGTCCTTGGTCTGGGCATTGTACTGCTGGGTGAACTCCATAATGTTCACGCCATGCGAACCCAGAGCTGGACCGATTGGCGGTGCAGGGGTTGCCTTGCCTGCTGGAATCTGAAGCTTGATCAGAGCAGCAACTTTCTTAGCTGGCATTCCAATGACTTCTTTCTGTGAAGCGGTGCAGACGGTGAAGCTCGAAAGCTCCCCCTCCCGCTACCAATGTGTCATACTACGCATGCACAGGCGTGCACACATAAGCTTTCCCATTATACGAAGTGGGCGGACGAATTTGTTTACTTGAGATTATCAGCACAGTTGAGCAAAGACGAGGACGTGAAGAGCCCGCGGATGAAAAAAGCCGCCCGAAGGCGGCTTTGAATAAACAGCAGGCGATGAGCTCACGCAAGCGAGGTGAGCGGGCTGATAATCTTGAGAAATTCCGGGCTTTCAGCCGCGCTTCTCGTCATCAACCTTCTTGACCTGGGAGAAGTTGAGCTCAACAGGCGTATCGCGGTCAAAGATGGAGACCAAAACGGTGACCTTCTGCGTTTGAGGCTGGACTTCGGAAATGACGCCAGCCATCGTAGCGAATGGGCCATCAGTGACAGTGACCTGATCGCCCTGCTTGAAGGAGACTTCAACGACGCGCTTCTTGGCGGCGGCTTCACCCTGACCGGCCTTGCGCAGAGCCTCCTGAGCGATCATCGGGCCCATCATAGAGACGACTTCCTTGCGAGACAGCGGCATTGGCTCGTTTTGCAAGCCGACGAAGCCGGTGACAGCTTCAGTTTCGCGCACGATGCGGAAGGCGTCCTCATCCTCGTTGGACATGCGGATCAGAACATAGCCAGGAATGCGAACGCGAGAGATGAGCTTCTTACCCTTCTCAGTGTGCTTTTCGACTTCCTCCATTGGTACTTCGATCTGGTAGACCTTGTCCTCCAGGCCGAAGGTAGCGACACGAGCTTCAACGTTTTGCTTGACGCGGCGCTCGTAGCCAGAGTAGGTGTGCAGCACATACCACTTGCCAGGAAGGGTGCGCAGCGACTGGCGGAATTCGGCGACGGCCTTGGTGCCAGCGTCTTCTTCCTCGCCGTTGTCAGCGTCAGCATTCTCGCCGGTTGCCTCAGCACCAGTTTCAGCGCCCTCTGCACCATCAGCTTCAGCTTCGCCAGCTTCAGCGTTGTCAGAAACTTCAGAAGCATCGCTTGCACTGGCAGCTTCCTGAACTACAGCACTCTGCGCGACATCGTGAGCGACTGGCTCGTTGCCCTCGAGCTCTTCTGCCTCTGCAGAGGCGGTATTTTCATCGACCATGAGTACCTCTCGTATTGCGTCCGTCAGCACTACTCTGACATAAAATGCCATACTTCAATATTTAAAATGCCCGGATCGAAAGGTCGAACCGGGCATTGTTTTAAAGCTTTCAGGCGAAGATGAGGAACATCAGCTTGCCCAGACCAAAGTCCAGAGCCGTGATGACCAGCATCAACAGCACAACGAACACGAACACTGCGAAAGACCAATTCCACAACTCAGAACGTGTAGGAGAAACAACCTTGCGCAACTCCGTCACGATCTGCTTCGTGAACAGGCCAATACGGGCGAAGAAGTTTGGCTTGCGAACGCCCTTTTCTTTCTTCGCTGCACTATTCGATGCCATGTTCGTCCCTTTGCTAGAAAACAACTGAGCAGGGGAAGCGGGACTCGAACCCACAACCTACGGTTTTGGAGACCGTTGCGCTACCAATTGTGCCATTCCCCTATCGCTTTGCACCATAGCAAACCGACACGACGACACCGGAGTATCGCCGACTTGATAGATTAGCGCAAAATAGAATTCTCGTCTAGTACCCGCGAGTGTTGTCGCTAGAATAAGGGTTATGAGAAACTTCGAAACATCCTCTCGCATGAAGCCTGCATGGCGTTTCGCTAGCCTTGTTGCCGCCGCTTCGCTCGTTTTCGCGGGCCTCGCCGGTTGCGGTGCGCCTGCTCAAAGCACTGGCAGTGCCAAGCCTCAAACGAGCCAGAAGAGCAACACTGACTCCTCCTCGCCGTCGAAGAAGAGCTCGAACGACGATTCCGACACTCAGGCTCCGAAAACTGACCCGACGGACACGAGCCAAATGTGCACCACCTCAAGTTTGACGGCCAAGCTCACTATCGGTGGTGGCGGAGGTGGCGGCTCTGCTTACCCGTACCTCGTTTTAACGAACTCGGGAGAAAATACCTGCACTGTTGAAGGTTTCCCTGGAGTCTCTCTGATGGCTTCTGGTAAGCAAATTGGCGCCGCAGCAACTCGCGATGATGCGATAACCCCTCAGCCGGTGGTGCTCAAGCCTGGCGAATCGGCACATAGCCCGCTCAAGATTGTCAACGCGGATAACTTCGACACCGCAGCATGCAAGCCACAAGCGGCTGATACCATGCGCGTATTCCCGCCCGACCAGAAGAATGCGTTGAATATTCCGACATCGGAATACCAAGGCTGCCAGAACACGAATACGGCGATCATCGCCGTGCAAGCTCTCCAGCCGGGTGAAAACTGAGCATAGAGCGCTGTAACCACAGCGCGGTTTTACGCACGCGGCTGTCAACGCAGCGTGCAGCGCACGCGAAAAACACAGCTAAGAGCGCATAACAAAACAGCGCAGCGAAAGCTGCGCTGAGTATGCGAAGTGAAAATCTTAAGAAATGTTAGCGAGCCAGCCACTGGTCAATTGCGGCCAGAGCTGGCTTTTTGTATGTATCCGACATCACCGAGCCGTTAATCGAGCAACGAGCCCAGGTTGCCAGCATCTCGTCGGTAAAGCCGTGAATCGTGCGAGCATCCTCGTACTGGCCTTCGAGCCTCTCCCCAAAGAGCAGAGGGTCATCAGCGCCGAGAGCCACCGCAACGCCAGAATCGTACAGCGCGCGCAGAGGAACGTTCTGCTTGTTCTCAAACACGCCCAAGCCGACATTCGACGCCGGACACACCTCCAAAGTGACGTGATTGTGCTTGAGCTCGGCCAAAAGATCAGGGTCAGAAGCAGCCTGAACGCCATGGCCCATACGAGCTGGGTGCGCGTTATTCATGATGAAACCAATATGCTTAGGGCCTAACAGCTCGCCACCATGAGGCATAAGAGGCAAGCCGGCGCGCTGAGCAATCTGGAAGGCCGGCAAGAAGTCAGCCGTATTGCCACTGCGTTCGTCGTTGGACAAGCCAAAGCCCACCACCGTGCCAGGAGTGTCCCCTGCGTAACGAGCCGCCAAACGAGCCAAAGTACGAGCCTTGAGCGGGTGAGAGGTACGGGCAGCAGCAACAATCACGCCCACAGCGATATGGTGACGTTCGCTCGCCTTCTTCGCCTCATCGAGCATCACTTCCAAAGCAGGAGTGAGCCCGCCCATAATCGGGGCGTAGGAGTCAGGAGTGACCTGGATTTCCAGAATTTTAGAGCCCTCTTCAGCGTCAATACGGGCAGCGTCGTCGATAATCGTGCGCATATCCTCTTCGGTTTGCACGCAACGACGAGCCATGTCATACAAACGCTGGAAGCGATACCAGCCACGACGGTCCGCAGGAACGCGCAGAGGGTGAGCGTTGAGCAGCTCCGGGTCGAGAGTGATGTGATGCTTCTTCGACATTTCACGCAACCGCTCTACCGTCATAGAGCCAGTGAAATGCAGGTGCAGATGCGCTTTAGCAAGCTTGACCAGGTCAGCGCGGCCCTGAGCAGGGTCAGCAGTGTGGTCGGTGGCGCTGATGGAGTAATCAGTGTCAATGTGAGCCAGCTGCTCGGCGTCCTGGTTGGGCTCGTGAGCGTGAAGAGAGTCGATATGCTCTAACAGTGCGTGGTTCCACTCCTGCATGTGCTGTCCTTACTCGTTCGGCTGTTCAGACGAATCGGTGACGCTCGGGTCACTCCAGTGGCCAGCACGACGTTCTCGTTCGCGCTCGGCTCGGGCCTCAGCGCGACGATCCATCTCTTCATGGTAATCTACTCGCCTCTGCGAATTGGAGCGGCGCTTAGCGTAACCGTAATCGCGCAGGCGAATGTCGTCACCGCGCGACACCAGAGGAGCGTCATCCAAGCCTTCAGCGCCGGCAGTGATAGTAGGCTCCCAGTTGAACACCACTTCGTTGCCTGCAGGGCCCATATGCACTTCGTCACCTTCTACAGCGCCGGCAGCCTTGAGTGCGTCTTCTACGCCCAGAGAAGCCAGGCGGTCAGCCAGGTAGCCGACGGCTTCATTGTTGTTGAAGTCGGTTTGGATGACCATGCGAGCGATTTTCTCGCCTTTAACCACGAACCAGTAGTTGCCTTCCGGATCGCCATGACGGATGACGTTGAATGCAGGACCCACCTGGTTTTTGGCACGGTTGCGCGCCATTTCCAGAGGTTTGATGACGACGCGTTCTTGCTCGTGCTCGGCCTCAAGCTTTCTGACAATCTCGCGCGTTTTGCTCACCTGCCGAGCCAGGGCAAACTTGAGCTCTTTCAAGCCTTCGTGAGATGCCGTAGAAATTTCGTAAACCGGCAGGCCAAGCTTTTCAAAGTCAGGACGCACCAGATTTGCAAGGTCTTTGGCGTCGGGAACGTCCATCTTATTGAGAACTACGATTCTCGGGCGCTGCGAGATCGGGATAGCGCCAATCGGAAGCTCGAGGTTCTTGTCGTATGCGGCGAGCTCCTTTTCCAGCGCCTCATAGTCGGCCATAGGGTCGCGATCCCGCTCGTAGGTAGCACAATCGATGACGTGAACGATGACCTGCGTGCGCTCGATGTGGCGTAGGAACTGCAAGCCTAAACCCTTGCCCTCGGAAGCGCCAGGGATAAGGCCTGGGACGTCAGCGATGGTGTAGCGCACGTCACCAGCCTCCACAACGCCCAAGTTTGGCACAAGAGTGGTGAAGGGGTAATCGGCGATCTTCGGGCGAGCAGAAGAGAGAGCCGCCACCAAGGAAGACTTTCCTGCCGATGGGTAGCCCACCAAAGCGATGTCAGCGATGGACTTGAGCTCCAAAATGAGGTCGCGCTCCTCACCAGGCTCACCCAAAAGGGCAAAACCAGGCGCGCGATGAGCCTTATTTGCCAAAGCGTGATTACCCAAACCGCCCTGGCCACCTGCTGCTGCGACGAACGTCTGACCAGGAGTGCGAAGGTCGGCGAGCAGTTCACCGCGATGCTTGGGCTTGCCTACCTCACCCTTGGCTTCAAAAACCATCGTGCCAACAGGGACGGTGAGGACGATGTCGTCACCCTTCTGCCCGTCCTTGTAGTCGCCTTCACCATGATGGCCATTTTCTGCGGTGCGGTGAGGCAGCATGCGGAAGTCGAGCAGAGAGTTGGTGCCTTCCGAGCAGCGCAGGATGATGGAACCTCCCCTGCCGCCGTTTCCGCCGTTCGGGCCTGCGAGAGGCTTGTACTTTTCACGGCGAATGGAGTGTGCGCCATTGCCGCCGTCACCGCCTTTGAGGTGAACGGTAACACTATCGACGAACTCTGCCATACTTCCTGCTTTCTTGTGATTTTTTGAGTCTGTGGTCAGTTTTCAGGTAAAAAAAGAGGGCCGCATCAGCGTGTGACGCGACCCTTTCAAGAGCAATGCTCAGGCCTTGTTCTCCTCGGTCAGAACATCGACGACCTTGCGGTCGTGACGCACGCCGAAGCGGACAACACCGTCAGCCAATGCGAAGAGGGTGTAATCCTTGCCCAGGCCGACGTTGAGACCCGGATAGAAGCGGGTACCACGCTGACGGACGAGGATGTTACCAGCGACGACGCTCTGGCCGCCAAAGCGCTTCACACCCAGGTATTGTGGATTTGAATCGCGACCGTTCCTAGAGCTGGAACCAGCCTTCTTGTGTGCCATTTTTTCCTCCGATTCTTCCCTACTTCCGAGAAGCCTCGGAATGTAGGTTTACACCTGTTTTATCAGCTGCTCAGCTCAGGCAATCTTGGTGATCTTGACGACGGTGAGCTTCTGACGGTGACCAGCGCGACGAGCACCGCCAGTCTTGTTGTGGAACTTCATGATGGAGACCTTTGGGCCCTTGGCCTCGTCATCCACCACTTCGCCCTGAGCCTTGACCTTAGCCAAGTCCTTAGCAGCCATGGTGACCTTGTCACCATCGACGAGAAGAGCAACTGGGAATTCCACAGTCTCACCCTTCTTTGCTGCCAGGCGATTCACAGTAATCTGCGTGCCGACTTCGACCTTCTCTTCGTGGCCGCCGGCCTTCACAATCGCGTACATAGCCCCTACCTTCATAAATGAAGCTCTTAGCTCTGAAGTTTCTTTCCTCGTCACGCTCCTTGGCTCTCCGCTTGCTTTTCAGCTGCGTGAGGCGTGCTTCAGGGCGTGACAAAGCACCGACTTTCCACACTACACAAAAGCGAGCGGGTTCGTCAAACTCCAGAATGGAAACACTGCTGGCAATTTTAACGAACCCATAAGACGAGATTTGCACTGAGCTTACTGCTCGTTACGCTCGGCTTCCTTTTTCGCTTCAGCTGTCACACGGCTCGGGATTTTCAGCGCAAAGCCAGCGAGCATGACGGTGTCCGGGTCATCCGACTGGGCCTGCGATGCCACAGGACGATGCTTCCTTTGAGCAGGGCGAGCTTTCACCTGTGGAAGGTCCAGCTTCGGCAGAACCTTGGCTGGTTTCTCCTGCTGCTCGGTGTAAGCGGTGTGGTCTGCCTGCTCAGTGGTGAGCGTGCGCGCTGCTTTATCAGCCTGCTCAGAGTTGTCAGCAGCCTGCGCCTTACGCCTGCCTCGATGAGGGTTGAGGTCAACAGTAGGCGTATTCTGCGGTTCACCGCGGTGAACCGTTCTCGTGCCGTGCGCTCTCCTCGTTCCCCTCAGTTGCGTGCGAGAGGAGCGGCGAGCGTGGCCACTGTGTTCTTGATCGGAACGTTCTTGGTCGCCGTGATCCTGGTCAGAGTTGCCTTGAGTTCGGTCAGTCTCGTGAGCTGGCTCTTGCTTCTGCTCGCTCACAGGCTTGGACGGAGCCGAAGGTGCAGTCGAAGCCTCAGAAGAAAGCGCAGTGGTAATCTCAAGCGACGCATGAGCAGCATTTTCACCAGCTGCCACCTCGCCACTAGCTTGAGCTTGCGATGCGCGGCCAGCCTCAGCAGCCTCAGCAGCCTCAGCAGCCTTAGCGGTTTGGGAAGCGGCGGTTGCAGCAGCAGCAATAGCAGCCAACTTTGCCTTCACTTCCTGCGAAGAATGCTGAGGAATGGCAGACTTGCGCTCTTCACGAGCCTGAGCCTCATCAAAGTAATCGCGAGACTCATACTCGCCACGCTCGGCCTCACCAGAGTGAGAATCAAACTCCCCATGCTGGTAATCAGAGGAAGGATGCGAGCTATGCTCCATACGCTCCGCACGAGCCTGAGCCTCACGACGGCCCTTCGACTTTTCGAAAGGATCGCCACCCTTCACCTCGTACGGGTCGAAAGCGCCTGCCTCAATAGTCGGCTCATCGTGGATAATGAAGCCGCGGCCATGGCAGGTTGGGCACTCCTCGGAGAAGGCCTCCACCAAGCCCTGACCCACGCGCTTACGCGTCATCTGGACCAAGCCCAGCGACGTGACCTCAGCAACCTGATGCTTCGTGCGATCGCGAGTCAAGCATTCAACAAGACGGCGCAACACGAGGTCGCGGTTCTCCTCCATCACCATGTCAACAAAGTCGATCATGATCATGCCGCCGATATCACGCAGGCGCAGCTGGCGGACGATCTCCTCAGCAGCCTCCAGGTTGCAGCGAGTGACCGTTTCCTCCAACGACTTGCCCTTGCCGATGAAGCGGCCGGTGTTCACGTCGATGGTGGTCATAGCCTCGGTGCGGTCGATCACCAGCGAGCCGCCGCTTGGCAGATAGACCTGGCGTTCCATGCCCTTGCGCAGCTGGGAATCGATATTCCACTGGTCGAAGACGTCAGCACCCTGATGCTCGGCTGGGTCCCACTGCTTCAAGCGTGGCAGCAGTTCAGGGCTCATCTCCTCGAGGTAGCCATGGATGCGGTCGTAGACGTGCTCGCCTTCGACGACAAGCTGGCGGAAGTCATCGTTGAAGATGTCGCGCACCACGCGGATGGCGACGTCAGGTTCGGAGTGCAGGATGTGCGGGCGATGCGTGTCCTTGAGCTCGTTGTAACGCTTCTGAATGCCTTCCCAGCGTTCGAGCAGCAGCTTCAAGTCGGCTTCGACGGCTTCCTTGCTGGCGCCTTCTGCTGCCGTGCGGATGATGACGCCCATATCCTTCGGGGTGACGGCTTGGACGATGCGCTTGAGGCGCAGGCGTTCGCGAGAGGAGAGCTTGCGCGACACGCCGGTCATTCCGCCGCTTGGCACGAGCACGATGTAGCGGCCGGCCAAAGTGACCTGGCTGGTCAGGCGAGCACCCTTGTGGCCAATCGCATCCTTGGTGACCTGCACGAGCACAGGGTCGCCCGAATGGTAGGCGCGCTCGATGCGGCGAGCTTCACCTTCCAGCTGCGTGTCATCCCAGTTGACTTCGCCTGCGTAGAGAACGCCGTTACGCGCTTCACCAATGTTGACGAAGGCTGCTTCCATACTTGGCAGAACGTTTTGGACGCGGCCAACGTAGATGTTGCCCACGGTCGACACTTCTTGGATGTCAGAAACGTAGTGCTCGACGAGGATGTTGTCCTCGATGACAGAGATTTGGGTGTGGTGGCCCTTTTCGCGCACGATCATCTGGCGGTCGACGTTTTCGCGGCGTGCCAGGAAGTCCTGCTCGATGACGAGATTGTGCTGGCCGCGAGTTCGGCGCGTGTCACGACGATGGCGGCGCTTGGCCTCAAGACGAGTAGAACCCTTCACGTCCTTGATGCGCGAAATATAGGCTTGCTTGCGCTCGGCGTGGGTTGCTGGCAGCGGTTCCATCGAGTCGCTTGGCTCTGGCAGGGCGAGGCGGTGGGAACGCTTGCGCGTCCTGGTGCGCAGGATGGTCGATTCGCTGGCCTCGTCGCGCTCGTCACGGCTTACGCGGTCGGCGCTGCGCTCGGCGCGGCTGGCTGCCCTGTCGGCGCTCCTCCTGCGACGGCGGCGAGTGACGCCTTCTTCGCGGTCTTCCTCGTCTTCCTGCTCTTGCCTTTGCTCACGCTCCTGCTCGCGCGCTGCTCGGCGAGCCTGACGCCTGGCCTCAATTTCCTCAAGGCTCCTACGGCGATGGCGCGTTGGTGTGGTGCGCTCTTCGTCAAAGTTTGGCTCAAGATTACCAGCGTCGTTTTCGCCGTCCGCACCCTTGCGACGCCTACTTACGCTGATAGCGCTCTTGCCTTCAGCTGTTTCGCTGTCATGTTCATCATCATCGCGTGCTGCAGTGATTGCGCGTGAGCGTGCAGCAGTTTCGTTCGCCTCTGCGCCTCTGCGGCGACGGCGGGAGCGGGTGCCGCGCTCTTCTTCCTCACTGGCAATCTCTTGCTCAATGCTGTCAACTTCAGCGGCGGCTGCACGTTCCGAAGAGTTCAGGCGGCGAGACGAGTGGGAGCGAGAGCGGTGACGGCGATGGCCTGCCTCTTCTTCCTCGTCGAAGGCTGGGCTTGGCTCAGCGCTTGTAGCAGAGGCGTTGGCCGCTGGCAGCACGGGCTCTTGGAAGAGCAGTGCCGACATTGCGCGGGTGAGGCGGCGGTGTGGCTCTTCCTGTTCTGGCTCTGGCTCGCTGAAAGTTGGCGTGATTGCCAGGCGGCGGCGAGTGCGCTGTGCGCGCGTTTGGTTGTTGTGCGCAGTTTCTGCAGTTTCTGCAGTTTCTGCAGTTTCTGCAGTTTCTGCGGTCACCGCAGGCGCTGCGGACGCTGCGGTTTCGGTTGCAGCTTTACCCTCAGCTGCCTTGTTTTCAGAAGCTTTACCCTCAGCAGTCTTAGCCTCAGCTGCCTTGTTGGCGGCCACCTTGTCGGCAGCTTCAGCCTTTGATTTCTGTGCAGCTGGCTGTGCTTCCTGCGCTGGCTTTGGCTCGCTCACACCCTTGTCGGAGAAGAGAACGGCGGCAATTGCTGCTCGGCGTGCGCGTTGTGCCTGTTCAGGGCTTTCTTGCTCTTCAGCTTCCTTTGCGGCAGCTTCTGCAGCGGCGCCTTCCTCAGCTGCACTTTCCGCTGCTGCAGCCTCTTGGGCATCACCTGCAGCCGAAACTGCTTGCTCAACAGCTTCCTTCACTGAAGCTTGCTGCTCAGCACCTCGCTCAGCGCGCTCGGAACGATCGGTCTGCTCAGCATTCTGAGCGGCAGTTTGTGCGGTAGTTTCTCCAGCTGTTTGCTCAGCAGCCACACTCGTCGAGGCAGTGTGAGCCGTATCGTCGTCGCTGCGTACGGGCGCAGTCACTGAGACTGGCAGTTTTGCTCCTGCCGCTCCAGCAGCGCGCACGACACGCCTTCCTGCACGCCTGCGGGTACGGCGGACTGGTGCCTGCTCAGGCGTATTTGCATTTTCAGATTCTGTTGTATTGCTCACGAGAAGCATCTCCCCGGAACGGCTGCACCCACTCCTGTGTGGATTTCCAAGCCTTGGGCCCAGAAAAGTTTCAAAAGCTCACGGGCGGATGCGGACACCGTCACTCGCAATCGGCGAGGGGATCAACGCATCACTCTCACGCAGTTGTGCAGAACTGCTCTTCACAGTATGGCACACTTTTCCTCACTCTATGGAAACTTTCCGCAATTCTTCTTTTTGTAAAGGTTTTGTAAAAGCTTAAGATTATCAGCCCTTGAAAAATCAACGTTTTTCACATGCCCCACCTGTCAGTTTCAAAAAACGCGTAGCCAGTATCCGTTTTCTTCACCCACTTTTCTCGAAATACACACCCTTTCAAGCTTGAAACCATGCGGATTATCACTACAACACCCCTCTTTGCGCACACCTGAACAGCACCTGTCTTCATCTACGAAATTCGCTGGTAAGGTGGAAGGCACCGTTGATCTTTACGAGATCAACACTTTTAATGAGGAGAAAGATCATGTTCTGCACGCAATGCGGCGCACAGATTCCTGAAGGCTCGGCCTTCTGCACAAACTGTGGTGCGCCAGTTAACCCGCCTGCTGAGCAGCAGCCTGCATCTGCTTCCCAACAGTCCCCCAACCCCGTGCCGCCTGCACAAGGCCCAACATTCCAGCCAGCCGTTGCGCCAACAGCACCAGCAACCGCTGCTCCTGCTGGACCTCAACCATCGGCGCCTAAGAACGAATTTGTGCGTCAGCTTCAAAATCCGTTGACGTATCAGAACGCCGGCATCGTCGCTGGCCTCACCATGGCAGGCGCTCTCATCGGCCTTGTCATCGTGGCACCTACGTTCATCTTCGGTGTGAAGGCAACACCTGCTTCCAGCCTTCTGAATGATCTGAACACCTTCCAGCTCATTCTTAATCTTCTCGTGATGGGCTTTGGCGGCAGCCTTCATATGTCCATCTCTGGAGCATTCTCCTTCGGAACCTCTGGTGATGGCGCACTGCCAATCTCTTTGATCGGTCTGTTCGCCTTTGTTGGAGCTTATGTTGGAGTTCTTCAGCTGGCAAAGCACGGCATGCGCTTCAACGCTTCCACCAAGGAAGAGAAGAAGAACTCTTACCTGCGTTGCGGTTTGGTACTTGCTATTGCTGGTCTGTTCGCCGGCATCTTTACCACTATTGTGGCGGCAATCTCCGTAATGCACCCCAATAGTGCAGTATCGCTCTCTTCTGCGAGCGCACGCAGTTTCTTCAACCCACTCTTCATCATTCTTGCGGGTGGCTCGTTAGGCTTCGTAGCTTCTCAATATGCAGGGAGCCTCGTTTCTCAGTGCACAGCCGCATTGAAGAGCTTGCGCTTTGGCCTTCGCACATTTGTGGAAACCACTGGCATCTTCTTCGCAGTTTTCACTGTTTTCACGATCATCGCCTTTGTAGTTCTTAGCATCATTGGTAAGACTGCCGCATGGTTTTTGTTCTTGCCTCTGATCGGCCCATTCATTGGCATGAGCCTCACTGCTATGGGAAGCTTGGGCAGCGTCAGCTTCATGGGTGTATCTCTGAGCCTCTTCCATCGCCCGGATAGTCAGCCTGCCATTTCTATTGCGCTGTTCGTCTCCCTGTTGCTCGTTCTCGTCTGCACTGCTTATGCTTCGCTGCGTTTGGCAAAGCGTATGGCTATTGACCCGCAAGAGCGCGAATGGAAGCATTCGTGGAAGGCTCCACTTTACTCTGCAGTTCTGTGGGGATTCCTCGCTATTTGCTTCGCTCCTGTATCCGTTTCTATGGGCGGATTTGGCGGAGAGATTCTTGGCGGTCTGGCCACTCTCGGCTCTTCCTCCAGCTATTCACCAACGGCAAGTAACGGCATCACTCCCGCAATGATCATCATCGGTGCAGTGTGGGCATTCGCCATCGAAGCCCTGGCGCGATTGGTGTTCCTGCACATGTTTAATGTCGCTCCAACAGTTGCTGGACAGCCTCTTGCTCAGCAACCAGTTCAGCCAGCTGCTGCCGGTCAACCCATTGCTGCAGGTCAGCCAGGTGTAGCTCCAGCGCAAGCTGCAGCCGGTGCACCTTCTCCTGCAGGTGCCACCCCTACCGCCGCTCAAGCAGCACCAGCAATGAAGGTAAACAAGAAGGTTGTTATTCCTGTTGCTATTACTGTCGGTGTTCTTGCACTCGTAGGTATTGGTGGAAGCATTGCTATCACCGTTATCGACAACACTCGCTTCAGCCCAATGGCGGTTGCTGAGAGCTACACGAATGCAATTTCTGCAGGTAACTTTGAGCAAGCTAATGCTATGGCAGTGAGTACATCGAAGATGTCAGGCCCACTGATCAGCAACGCTGTAGGCAAGAAGGCTCAGCGCCCGACGAACTTCCGCCTCTCTGAGAACCAGACATCGGGTGAGTACCGTTTAATCACGGTGAAGTATGACCTCGATGGGCACACGCAGTCTCGCAGTATTACTCTGCAAAAGACAGGAACGACTGGTGTCTTCTTCTCCAAGTGGGAAGTCAAGGACCAGTTGACGATGACGTTTAACATTCAACCCGATGACATGCTATCGAACACTGCTACCATCAACGGCGTCAAAGTGAAAGCCGATGGCAAGCCATATGAAGCTTATCCAGCTGTCTACACTGCATCTGTCAAGAATACCAAGTGGGTGGAGTCAAAGCCCGTTAAGGTAACTCCTGAGAAAAATCAAGTCTCCTTTAGCTATGCTCCTACTGCTTTAGTGAAAGATGCTGCCCAAAAAGCACTGAATAAAGCAGTTGATGAAGTTGCGGCTAATCCAGAAGACTCAACGTCCCTGAGCTGGCTGAACCGAGGAACTGAGGACTGGGACGCATTAGTTAGTAATGCCACTGCAAAGGTCATTAAGTATCCAACTCTTGGCAAAATCACAGTAAAAGGGGACAGCTTCAAAGCAACTCTATCGAGTCCAGGTAAGATTCACTACGAGTATGACCAAGATTGGTTCTACACTGACACCGAACACCGATCAGAAGATGCGGATATCGACTTTGCTTGGGAGGAATCCGCTTATTTCACGATTGATGAGAATGGAATCGTAACCTTTGAGGAACTGTAATTTCATCTCTTACCAATAGTGAAAGTACAAGCCGGGCAGTGAAAACTGCTCGGCTTTATTAATAACTCGTGATTACCGTACTGCGAAAAATCTCAGCAATTTCAAGAAATTATCCACAGAACGCAAATTGTGAGGAAATTGTGCTCTGATTCTTGCTAGTCTTAGCCGTATAGCTGTATGCAATGATGCAGCACAAAAAATGAGGAGATAGACATGTATTGCAGAAATTGCGGATCTCAACTCAGACCCGGTGCTGCATTTTGCGGGCACTGCGGTACTCGAGTCCTGCAAACACCTACGCAACCAGCGCAGGCTCCAGTGCAGCAGGCTCAGCCACAGTATCAAGCTCCCGCTCAGCCAGCACAACCCGCAGCTCAGCCAGCACCAGTTGCTCAACCACAGCCAACTGAGCCTGAAGTTGCTTCCCTTTCTTCTGAGATCGCTGATATTCCAGCACAGCCAGAAGCAACAGGCGATGAAACTACCTTCATGATGCCTCTAAGCCAACATCGCCCAGCACAGCCAACAGTTCAGCCTGCACCTGAGGCTCCTTCTGCACCAGCCGCCGAATCCGCACAGCCTGAACCAGTGGTTCAGCCGGCACAGCCTGAACCAGAAACTCAACCAGCGCCAGAACCTGAGGCACAGCCTGTTGAACACATGGAACCAGCAGCTCCAGCCCCTGTTGAAGCACCAGTTGCAGAACCAGAGGAAGAGCTCGAGCCAACAACAGTTCAACCCCCTGTTGAGCCGACACAACCAGTTCCTTCTGCACCACAAGAAGAACCAGAAGCCCCTGCAGTTGAACCCAGTGGAGATGTTGAGTCAGAACTTCCCGTAGCTCCAGCACCTGCACCACAGCGTCCAGCTGCCGCCCCGGTGCAACAGCCTGCTGCACCTGCTATGGCACAGGGATCTGCTAGCCAGCCAGCAACCCCAGGAGCAGCTACTCCCTCCCTGTCCATCAAACTGCCGCAGAATCAATTCACTGCTGTACTGAAAAAACCCGCAATCTATCAGAGAGCAGGTATTATCGCAGGAACAACAATCGCAGGTGCTGTTATTGGAGTGATGTTGCAAGCCATTATGCTGTTCCTTACCTCCATCTTGCTACCTAGCCATAATTCCGCGATTACTTCTTCCGTGCTCTCCTTCAAATCAATCCTGTCAACACTGGTAACTGGTTTTGGTGGAACGTACAATGCTAACGTCGATCTGAGAAGCACACTTCAAGGTTTCCCCGTTCAAACCTCTCAAACATCGGTGAACTTTGCCGTTGAACTTCCACTCACAATCATTGGTGTTTTGGCGCTCGTTGGCGCACTTATCGGCGGTATCATCGCAGCGCGTTCCGCGGTAACCGACACAGAACAGCGTCAGGAAGTACTCCTTTCTCGTTGCATTACTCTCGCAACTGCAGGAATTGGCACCGGCATTATTGTTTGCATCCTCGGTGCACTTGCTAGTTCCACGACAACGGCAACAATCGCTCAAACTCCCATTCCAGTTTCCGTGTCCTCTGTATCAGCAAAAGCGTTCTGGAACCCTCTGTTTTTAGTCGTTGTGGGTGCTCTCTTGGGAATGCTCATTACCAGAAAAGACCACAAACCCTCACTGGCACGTTTGCACTATGGCGTTCGTACCTTTGTTGAAACATCGCTACTCTTCTACGTTGTATTCACCGTTTTAACGATTATTCTGTTCGTTGCCGTAGCAATAGTGTCGAAGACGTTTGCTTTCATCCCACTGATCTTCGTTCTCGGCCCTCTGGCCATGTTCCAACTCATGACCCTAGGAAGCTGGGGCTCCTTCTCCGTCCTCGGCCTGTTCACCTTCTCTACCTTCTCTGACTTCTCGTCCTCCGTCATGGATGGGCTTGCTTTGCAGGTAGACAACCTTTACCCACTGTTTAGGTTCCTTCCTGGTTCAAACGTGACTAATCAACTCGATATGTTGAGAAGAAACGGTCGTTTCGCCCCAAGCTCAGTGCATGACCCAGCATGGATCCCTCTGATCAAACTGGCTCTTGTTCTGATTACCTTTGCAAGCCTTGCTGCAGTAGCCTACTCTTTGGCTCGCCGTATGGCCGCTGACGAAGAGGAACGTAACTGGAAGCACGCATGGGTGTTCCCACTGCTCAGCGCTGTTACATGGGGATTCATTTGCTTGGCTTATACACCTCTGGGCATTATTGTTCCTCGCGACACTGTTTCCTTCATATCGCAAATGAGCGATCCGAGTACTGCAGCCGTGTTCTCCGTGTTTAGTTCTGCAGGTCAGATTTCCCCAGCAATGATCTTCTGGGGAGCACTCTGGGCATTCGCCGTTGAGGCTCTTGCTCGTCTGGTATTCCTCAAGATGATTCAGAAGAAGGCACAGCCAGCCCAGCAAACAACGCAACCTGCTCAAGGAGCGCAACCTACACAAGGTACACAACCTGCACAAGCGCAACCATCAGCGTCAGAGCCATCAGGGCAGGCTCCTCAGTCAGCAGAGCAAGTGTCTCAACCAGTTACGCAGACTGCTCAGTTTGCACAGGCGACACAAGCCCAACAGGCTCAACCGCAGCAAGTGCCACCGCAGCCTCAGTACATGCCGTACGCAGGCCAGACGCAAGCAGCTCAATTCGCACAACCACAAGTGCAGCAGCCACAAGTTCCACAGGCTCAGCACTACCCCGCTCAGCCTCAGAACTATCAGGCTCAACCTCAGATGCCACAGTACCCAGCACAATCTCAGTACCAGGCACAACCACAGTACCAGGCACAGCCTCAGCAATATGCTGCTCCTGGAGCCTATTCCCATCCTCAATATGCCGCTTACCCTGTGCGGCCTACTGGGCAGATGCCGCTCCAGCAACAGGTAGCTGCCGCACCACAGCGTCCAGCTGCTCTTGCCCCTCAGAGCCCAACAATGCCAGCTCCTGCGCAACCAGCCACTCCTGCCCCTTCACAGCAGCAAGGTGGACGCTACCCGCAGGCTCCTGCTCCTCAGTACCCAGCACAGCCAAGCTTCTATCAGCAAGCGCCTGTCCCGCAGGCACCTGGATACCCGCAGAACCCCCAAGATTATCAGCGCAATAACAACAACCAGCAGTGATAATCTAGGGAAATACTAAAACAAGCCGAGTGGTACAAGAGTGCTGCTCGGCTTTTTCTGTGCTTGATATACGCCCTCAGACCGTACAATAAAAGAGGTGAGGTGAGGATATGGCACAAGACGATAAGTTCTGCACAAACTGCGGTCAGCCGATTGAGCCTGGCGACATCGTATGCACCCATTGCGGCAAGCCCATCGACCGAGGGGCCAAGGCAGCCGAAAAGTCCAAGAACTTCGATTTCGCGCGCAAAGGCGAAACCGGCGACTACACCTTGCAAAATGCCGAGCTCACCGCAGGCGAAAGAGTTATGCAAGACGCAACGCGCCAAAGATATCTCGCCGCACAAGCCGCAGCGAACGCGGCACAGGCTGGCGGAACGCTACCCAATGGAGCGCAGACTGGTGGGGCACAACCGAACGGGACACAACCCAGCGGAATGATGCCCAACGGGACGCTGTCTGGCTCGCAGGCGATGAATGAGCTGGCCGGAGGAAACTGGGATACGACCGGTGCAGGAAGCGCAACGGGGACAGCGACCGTAGCATCCACCGCCGTGGCAGCCCAGCAAGCCCAACTCGAAGCAGCACGCAAGAAGCGCGTGGGCAAACGGCTGCTCATCACCTTCCTCATCCTCGCGCTCGTCGTCGCCACCTCCGTGGGAACGTTCTTCGCCATCCAGTTTGTTCAACGGTTGAACAATCCGACGTCCTTCCTCACGCAATACACGAAGGCGCTGTCCACGGGCAACTTCGAAACCATGAACGCCATGGCCGCCCCTTCCGCACGCCTGCACGGCAGACTCGCACAAAACCCGGCGACGAAAAAGGGAAGCTACCCGAGCAAAATCTCGTTTAGCCCTCGCGGCAAACAAGACGGCAACTACCGCGAATTCACGCTCAAATACACGCTCGCCGGGGAGAAATACTCCACAATTATGACAGTGCACAAGGTCGACGGATCTGCCGGCTACAACGGTTGGGAAGCTACTAGCCAGCCGCACTTCACCTTGAGCATCGGCAAACTTCTCACACCTTTCGCCTCCGTCGAGGTCAACGGCGTACCCGTACCAGCAAACGCTTCTTACCCGGTATTTCCTGGGATTTACACTGTGCACGCTCAGCAAAGCGACTGGTTTACCACGGAAGACGTGGTACTCAGCCCGAAGAAGGCGACCGCACAGTTTACGTATAAGGTGAATCCGGATGTGAAGAAGATCATCCAAGACAAGGTGAACCAGGATGCTGACCTGCTCGTCAACAATGAGAACCTCGTCGAAGGAAAGAATGTTGACGTTGATATTCTGCGCACGTACGGGCTCATTCTCGACGACGGAACCTTCTACAAGAATGTGAAGGCAAGCGTGAAAGAATACCCGAAGGTCAAGCGCGTGGGAATTTCAGAGGATAACATCCCCTGGTTCGAGCTACAAGAAGGCAAGGTTCAGTACGATTACGACTACGGAACGGATGCGAACCACTTGCAGCACGGAAGCTCAGAAGCTTTGATTAGTAATCTGGGTTCAGGCTACGACAACACATTCCTCTCGTTTGCCGTCGACACGGATAACACGGTGAGCTTCACGCATGAGCTCAACGGCCGCCGCTTCGACTGAACACTGCAGGCGCGCGGAAAAACGCGCTGTCAGTTGGTGGCCATAGCGCGCGAGATTTGGCGGGCGCGATGCAAATCATCCAGCCAATCTGCCTTGAAATAGCTCAGCAGCGGCAACGACTCCACATCCGACACGCGCTTCCACACCACATCAATCGACTCATTATCCGTCACATGCGGCTTCACCGAATGGCCCACACGCTCAAAGGCGAGCAAAGTCGTGTACGCCCACGGGCCATGGTCTTCCGTATGCGCACCGACAATGTCGATATCCTGCGGAGCAATACCAGCTTCCTCCCAGGCTTCACGAAGGCCGCCTTCAAACGGGCTCTCCCCCGTTGACAACGCACCACCCGGGTTACCCCAGGTTCCACCCTCCATCGACCAGGCTGCACGACGCTGCAAAGCAACATGAGTAATCTCACCAGTGAAAGTGTCCCTGCGGAAGAGCAGAACACCAGCAGCACCGTGCAAACCCCAATGCTTATGCCCGCACGCGCAATCGATGAAACCATCACCCGGCTGAGAAACATTCTTCAACAGGGCGCGGGAGTCTCCGTTAATAGCCAAACGGCCGCGCTTATCACGCTTCAAGTTCCAAAAATCAGGCCAGAAGAAGCCCAAACGAGTGGCCATCTGACGGACTAGAGGAAGTGACAGCCCCTGAATTCCATGCGGATCGCCAGAAACAGAGTCGATAAAAGCTCCACCCAAACCCTCAAGAGTGAAAGAACCTGCCACTTCGAGAGGCTCACCCGTTTCCACGTATGCGCGAATCTCTTCATCGGAGTAGTCGGCGAAGTGAACACGAGCGCTGGAAATCTCAGATAGTTCCCTCCCCGAAGCAAGGTCAATGAGGGTGTGACCTGTCCACAAAGTGCCGGACTTGCCACGCATCTGGGCGATGCGTTCGAAAGCCTTTTCAGCAGTGTGCGGCTTGCCATACGCCACACCGTCAAACTCGAACATAGAATCCGAGCCGATGAGCAGAGGGCCCTTCTTAAGCCCCGCAAGCCCAGGGTTAGCAGCGATCGTGCCCAACGGCCCGCCCAACAGTTCCGTCGTCGTGCGGCCAATCAGAGGGTTGACGCGCTCCTCAACAGCAGTGGAGCGGCGAGCGCGGTTAATCGTGTTCTCCTGTTCGCGGTAAGCAGCCTGCACAGCGTGAGCCTTCGCACGGGAAAGAACCATCACGCGCTGCTCGGTAGGCATATCCTCCACTTTCATATCCGCGTTGGCGGCGAAGCGGCGGATGACGGCGTCCTCGTCGACGCGCGAGACGCGGATGGTTGGGCAGATGCCTGCTTGCAACAGCAGAGCACGCCTCGAAGGGGAAGAGGATGCCAAAATGACAGGGATACTCACTCTGATGCCTTCCTTTGTGGCTTCTGTACCTTCGTTTTCAGTTCAGCCCACTCGGCGCGGGCGGGCGGCGCGCGGGACCTTCGCTATTCTGCAATTATTCTGCATTCAGGGGCGTGACTTGAACACCGTTTTTATCGAGCGGCATATAAGTCAAGCTCCAACGCTTGTTGGCCAGCCAATCATGCTCCACCAGCTGCTTGATACGGTTAACCCACGCAGGCCTGGCGCTCGAACTCCACATTCCCGGAGCGATACCCACTCCGTAGGGGTTCCACGCTTCTGAACCAGACTCTTGAGCATCTTTCATGCGAGCTAAAGTGCGCTGATAATCTGGGTCGGCGTGAAGAACGAGAACTGCCGGACCAGAGCCGAGCAGAACAGCAGCGAAACCCTGGGAGCGCAAGTGTTCTACCAGCAGCACCGACTCGCGCAAAGCTCCGTCGAGTAACGGCAGGCGCATCGCGTCATGAGTGGCATCGAAAAGCAGCTGATTATCAGGCATATTCTGGCCGGTCAGCTGCGAATGCAGGAGCACGGAACGCTGAATGTTGCTCAGCGCGCGAGAGCGGGAGAACGGCTCCGACGTGCCCTCGCCGTAATCTGGCTCGGCACCCAACGGCAGGTTTCCGCGGCGTCGCTCAACTGGCAGCAGAAGGGCTGCTTGAACGGCCGGGTGAACAGGCTGGGCTTGCGCAATCCACTCATTATGGCGGGTAATAGCCTGCGGGAAGCCCACTACTGAGGAGGGGACATCCTGTGGCTGGCGCAACCATACCGACACCAGATTGCCATAAACGCTTGCCGCGGTGGCGCTTTGGCGGCCCAACATGGAGGCGGCCACAGAGAACATCTGCTGTTTGAAATCCTTCGAGGTGAGGTCGCCAGCGTCAGGGCGCATAGCAAAGGCCGCCGCCACACCGGCGACGACGCTCGCCACCGAGGTTCCCAAACCGGCGCGCGCGGGGATTGAATTGCGCATGCTCACCGTCAAACCGGTGCGAGGCTCCCCCAGGAAATCTTGGGTGAGCCAGCAGGCTTTGACGCTCAAATTCTGCTCATTATGAGGGAATGCGAGCTCGTCGACACCACGAACGCTCACCTGCGCTCCTTCGCGAGCAACAGGTTGGAAGGTGACGTCGAGGCGAAGATCCAAGCCCAAGCCCAGCGTTCCCACTCCCGGGCCTAAGCCCGAGGCGGATGCGGGAACGCTGACCTTCACACCGTTTGACTGATAAGCCATTACTGTCACATCTTTTCTGGAGCGGACACTGCCAAGAGTGCCAAACCGTTTTCAACAACCTGGCGCACTGCGTCGTTCAAACGCAGGCGAGCTGCGGAACGAGCTGGCTCGGGGTTCTTCTGCTTTTCCAGCAGGGAAACGGCTTGTTCCTCGCCACGCTTTTCCGCATCGGTCAAAGCCATAGGAACCACGCGCTCCTTGGCATACCAGGTGTGGTAAGCGCCAGCAAGGTCCTCCAAATAGTGGGCGATGCGGTGTGGTTCGCGCAGGTCAGCGGCAGTGGTGAGCACCTCACGGTAGAGGGCGAGCTGTGCCAAAAGCTCCTCGTCGTCCTTGAGGTCGAGCAAGGAGAGGTCAGCACCCTCGCGAGTAATGCCAGCGGCTTCAGCGTTACGGTCGACTGCGCAGGAGCGAGCGTGAGCGTACTGAACGTAGTACACCGGGTTTTCGTTGGTGTGGCTGGTCAGAACGTCGAGGTCGATGTCGAGAGTCTGGTTGTAGGAGGTGCGAGCCAAGGAGTAGCGTGCAGCATCCACACCCACTGCGTCAACAAGGTCGTCGATGGTAACGATGTTGCCAGCACGCTTACTCATGCGCACTACTTCACCGTTCTTGAAGATGTTGACGAGCTGACCGATGAGAATTTGTATGTTCTCCTGCGGCTTGTCACCAAAAGCGGCAGCAGCTGCCATCAAGCGGCCGATGTAGCCGTGGTGGTCGGCGCCGAGCATGTAGATTGCCGTGTCAGCAGGCTTTGTGGCACGGTGGCGCTTGTTGAAGTAGTAGGCAACATCAGAGCAGAAGTAGCTAGGCATGCCGTTGGAGCGGATGAGAACGCGGTCCTTATCGTCACCGTAGTCGGTGGTGCGAAGCCAGGTTGCGCCATCCTTTTCATAGACGACACCGAGCTCACGCAACTTGGCGAGAGCCTTGTCGACCTCGCCGTCGTCGTAGAGGCTCTGCTCGTGGAAGTACACGTCGAAGTGAACACGGAACTCTTCCATGCTCTTCTTGATTTCGTCGAACATGAGCGGAACGGCACGCTTGCGGAACTCCTCACGCTGAGCAGAATCGCCCTCACCCAAAGGCTCGCCGTTCTCATTGGTGCCGTCGTCGACGCGAGGCAGGGAGAGAATATCCACGCCGTCAGCGTTGGCTTGTGCGATCACCGTATTGGCAATCTCGTTGATGTAGGAGCCTTTGTAACCGTCGGCTGGAACTGGCTCGTTATGAGCTGCGGCGACCAGGGACTTGGCGAAACGGTCGATTTGGGAGCCGTGATCGTTGAAATAGTACTCACGCACGACGTCAGCGCCGTTGGCTTGCAGGACGCGAGCCATGGAATCGCCAACAGCAGCCCAGCGAGTGCCGCCAATGTGAATAGGGCCAGTTGGGTTTGCTGAAACGAACTCGAGGTTGAGGGTTCGGCCTGCCAAATGCGTGTTTGTGCCGAAGCCGGTGCCTTGTTCAAGGACTTCGTCGACAATTTGTGCGGAGGCTGCAGCGTTCAACGTGATGTTGATGAAGCCTGGGCCCGCGATGTCAACAGAAGCAATACCGTCGTTTTCGCGCAGTTTCTCAGCAATCAGTTCAGCGAAAGCGCGAGGTTGCATGCCAGCGCGCTTGCCCAGCTGAAGGGCGATGTTCGATGCCCAATCGCCGTGTGCGCGGTCCTTTGGACGCATCACAGCGGCCTTTTGTGCGGTCGGAACCATGTCGGCGGTCAGTTCGCCGGCCTTTCCAGCGTTCACCAGCTCGGTGACGATGGAGACAATCAAAGTGCTCAAAGCTTGCGGATTCATAGTCTCCATCATACGGAACCCGCGCTACTCGACCCGCCTGAGGGGTTAATACTTCTCAGCCCTCATACGAATCACACTCCAGCTGCTTCAAGAAGCTTTGGGAAGGTAGTTCTGTTACTTCCTGTTAGACGGTACGCCTGAGTATAAGTGGTTCGTCCCTCTGAGATGCTCGCGGCCAACCGTGCAAGGAAACGATGACCGAATCGAGATTGTTTGGTGTTGTAGTAGTTCCCACCTGAAACTGCTGGTTTCTTCTGTTCCCACTGTTTCAGGCTTTCATCCGTAATCTTGTTATCACTTTTTTGGTCGGCAAAACTAGCTGTCGGAGTGAGCAGTTCAGCTGCAGTAGCATTGCACAGCACTTCCAGAGGTGCATTGCTTTGTGTTAGGTAATTGTCGTTGTACAGCTCATCCGCGCCTAGCCAAATGTGTGCCACTTCATGAGCGAGAGAAAAGAGTTGGCCGGCTCGGCTATTAGCACGGTTGATGAAGATGAGTGGATCATAGGCATCAACCAGGGCGAATGCGCGAAACTCTTGAGGGTCTAACGCTCGATGAGTGTTATCTCCAACTATTCCATTGAGCATGACGAGAATGCCCGCCTGTTCGCAACTCTGCCTCAACAGGGTAAAAGCTTCAGCTAATTGTTGTGGTGAGCTCACTGCTTCAAACCACTTTTCATCGAGTCCGAGCACTTGACGAATACGATGAGCAAGTTGTTGCGTGGTGATGGTTGCAATTGAACAAGAACCGACATAGCTCAATTGAGCATAATCGTTATCGTGAGAATCTTGCCGTGCCCAATCCTGAATAGATTGCATGGAGAAAACAGTATCTACAAGATCGCGAGAGGGCTTGGCTAGATTAGCATTTGCAATAGTTCGATGAGCAAAAATTTGAGGAGTGTCATCAACTGGCTCTGTGAGGAAGAAATAGCCGAATGGCACACTCAGCTTTTTGCTCATGTAAGAGATTTGACGCATCGTTGGGCTTTCATTTCCCGAACGCCATAAGTCAATTTTCTCATGATCTGCCACAGTGAGGTTGCTGTATGCGCCGATACACATAACCCAATCCCAGATGGAAGCCTTCACTGGCACTCTTACAGTAGTGCTCATTGCTCCTCCCCTCTCGTGTGACGACGTACCGCCATTTTATCGATTAGGCAACAGCAATTCGAGAAATATTTCTTATTGTGGATAACTTTTCATTCACACAAAGCACCTCAAATCAGCCATTTTTCTAGCCTTTATCCGCACCTTGATTCGCTTGGGAGCTGCGTCAGGCTTCGCACGCTGTTCCTGCCGTGCGGTTTGCAGGATTCACAGATGCCTGGAAGGCAAGTAGGGGGACCACTCTTTTCGAGCAATTTAGTGACAAAGGCCATCCGCAGTTACCAGTGCTGTCTGCTACGCAAGATCAGGGTATGGTCTATCGTGATGAAACCGATCGTCGAATTATTCAAGACACTAGTCACTTTGACACATATAAGCGAGTGAAGCCAGGCCAATTCGTCATTCATCTTCGTTCATTCCAAGGTGGTTTTGCTTATTCCGCTGTAGAAGGAATTACTTCTCCTGCTTACACAGTTTTTGGTCTACAGGATGAGAAACAGAAGCCTGAATTTTGGGCAATTAAATTTGCAACTCGGAGATTTATTGATTACTTAAAGAAAGTTACTATCGGTATTCGTGACGGTAGAAGCATTGATGTTCCTGCCTTCATGACACTTGCTGAGACATATCCATCAGCAGTTGAGCAAAGCAGGATTGCAGAACTCATTACAACTGTTGATTCCACAATTACTTTATGTCGGCGAAAGCTTGACCTTCTCACTCAAGCTAAGAAGGCATTGATGCAGCAGATTTTCTCTCAGAAGCTGCGCTTTAAGGCTGATGATGGTTCTGATTTTCCTGAGTGGGAAGAGAAGAAACTTGGGGATATTGCGAAAAAGATAGATCGTAAGGCACCTTCAGACTCAACAGCAGATGTCCGAATGATTTCTCAGGGCGAAGGCTTTATACTTCAATCGCGAAAGTATTCGAGAAATAACGCAGGGAAGAGTTTAAGCAAATACCTCCTACTTAAGAGAAATGAATTCGCATACAATCATGGAGCTTCAAAAGCGAAACCATTTGGAGTCAGCTACAGGCTTATCGAATCGAAAGAAGCTCGAGTCCCATACGTTTATCATGCCTTCTCGATGCAGTTAGGCGATCTCGACTATTGGTGCTATGCGCTTAACACTGAGAGCATAGAACGCCAGCTGCAGCAGATCATTACTTCTGGAGTCCGTATGGATGGGCTACTAAATATTTCCTTCGACGCTTATATGTCTCTTTCAGTACCATATCCATCACTCCCCGAGCAGCAGAAGATCGCTTCCTGTCTCAGTTCCGCTGATGCGCTGATCGATCAGGCTCGTTCTGAGCTTGAGCAGTGGCAAGAAGTGAAGAAGAGTCTTCTTCAGCGGATGTTCGTCTAGTCAGTTTGCCGTGCATACTCTCCTGTGCAATTGTTCCTACTATCACAGGAGAGTATGTTTATGGCTCGCTATCAGAGCAAACAATTGTTTTCCACCTACTACGCGAGGTGGATTCATCTCTACAAAGAAGGCGCCGTCCGCCCGGTTACCTTGCGTAAGTATGAGAAAACTCTCGACCACATCAAACACCTTGCGCCTGACCTTCATCTCAATGAGTTGACCCGAGCAAGTTACCAAGCTTTACTCAACAAGTTCGCTCAAACTCACGAACGGCAGACGGTGATGGATTTTCATCATCAGTTGCGCGCAGCTATCGTGGATGCGGTAGATGACGATCTCATTGCTCACGATCCCACTCGGCGAGCTGTCATCAAGGGTTGCACTCCTGGGGCAAAGAAAACCAAGTTCCTTAACCTTTACCAGTTGCAGTTGTTGCTCAAGCATTTGCGTTTGGGCTCACAGGTGAGTTGGGATTGGTTTATCTTGCTGATTGCTAAAACGGGCTTGCGTTACGCTGAAGCTCTCGCTCTCACTCCTGCTGATATTGATGTAGAAAATCAGATTATCAGTGTGAATAATTCTTGGAATTACAAGAGTGCCGACGGTGGTTTCCAACAGACGAAGAACGCCTCTTCTGTACGTAAAGTCCCTCTTGATTGGAAACTGACTCATCAGCTTGCCAGTCTGTGCGAGGGTAAGCCTGCTGATAAGCCCATTTTTGTTCCTGAAGGTAAGAGAGTGTTCAACTCAACAGTCAATGACCTCTTAGAGCGATATTGCACACAGTTAGAAATTCCCGTGATTTCAATTCATGGGTTGCGTCACACTCATGCTTCTCTCTTATTGTTTGAAGGCGTTTCCATCCCTAGTGTGTCGAAACGGTTGGGCCATGCGGACACGACGACTACTGAGAAAACGTACCTGCACATCATTCAAGAGTTAGAGAATCAAGACCGTGACAAAGTCATGAAACATTTGAGCCAGCTCTAATAACAAAGAAGGTTTCTGCCTCATCAGAGGCAGAAACCCATTTCTACTCACACAAACATCTGTTGTAACAAACTCTTCTTCACCTCTTGCCACCGTTCAAGCTCAGTACGAGTCTGATCGATCACAGAATCAAACCGCTTCAAGAATGAGCCAATTGTCTTCTGCTCTTCATCAGATGGAAGAAGAATCGTCTGATTCTTAACCAAATCAGAATTCAAATTCACTTGAGTTCCCGGCTGACCATATTTATTCCATTGAGGTCGGAACACTTCAAGCCACTGGTACATATATTCAAGATCAAATTGAGGATGCAAAAATATTAAGAAACCATCATGGACGCCTGTTTTTACATAATTAATAAGTGGCTTTCCAACTGTTGCAGCTATGCTAAGTAACAAATGTGGTTCAGTAACAACTCTTGTCTTTTCCTGCCCTAACTGTGAAATGTGTTGTTGTAAATAATGAATCCGCCCATTCTGATCTGTAACATCAGAAATCCTGAGCCAACCTACATCCGAATTATTGTCAAACCACTTCGGATCATTAATTGGCCTTGGACTAGCGCCACGAACTATTTCTGCAATATCTCCCAGTTTCTTCTCTTCCCAATCGGGAAAATCAGAACCATCATCAGCCTTAAAGCGCAGCTTCTGAGAGAAAATCTGCTGCATTAAAGCTTTCTTAGCTTGAGTAAGAAGGTCAAGCTTTCTTTGACATAAAGTAATTGTGGAATCAACAGAAGAAAGGCAGGAAGCGATTTTCTTCTGCTCGGGGAGAGATGGAAGTTGGACTTTCATCTTTTCAAAGTCTTCGGGTGAAACAGCCATTCTTTCATAAACTGTTCCTTCTTGAAAGCGCAATGCTCTGCCGATGAAGTTCTCTCGGGTAACTAGTGCTTCCACAAACTGAGGAATATTGCCCTTAGAAACCCGATAAGTAATATAAATCGGTGAGAAGATTCCGTCTCCATATTTATTTCTGCAAATTACTCCGAATTTGAGGTTGGCTGGATTGTAGCAAATATCATCTTTGTGTGTTACACGGTATTGCTTGTCCTGCTGTCTCACAAGAAAATCGCGGTTATACCGCTCCGTCTTGGCGACTACTCCCTCTTTCGTTAATGACACATGAGGATATGTTCCATCCTTAGACGCCATTTCCTTATATTGTTGAAGAATCTCGCCCAGTTTCTTCTTCTCCCACCCAGGAAAATCAGAACCGTCATCAGCCTTAAAACGCACGGCAGGAACAGCGGGCGAAGCCTGACCCTGCTCCCAAGCGTTAGTGAAGCCGTCAAAGCGCGTGGATGGGGTTGATTTTTCACTCATCAGAGCCGACCTTCTTCTGCAGAAGAGAGATGAAGGAATCAAGGTTTGCCTGCAGTTGAGCGTCGTCAGAATGCAGCTGGCGAGCCATACCCAACAGTTCCTTCTGCTTTTGCATCATCTGGGAATCAATGTCACTCAGTTCACGAGTAACAGCACCCAAATCAACTGGTGGCTCCTCTTCGTAGGTGTCAACATAGCGAGGAATGTTGAGGTTGTAATCGTTGCTGGCAATCTCATCCATGCTGGCAACATGAGCGAACTTATCAACATCCTGACGAGCAACATAAGCGTTGACAATCTTGGAAATGTTCTCATCAGTCAAGGAATTCTGGTTCTTACCAGGCTTAAATTCCTTACTCGCATCAATAAAGAGAATATTATTCTCATTCGCCCCACGGTTGCTCTTCAATACCAGCAAGCACACAGGAATAGATGTGCCATGGAACAGGTTTGGAGCCAAACCGATCACTGCATCCAAACGGTTCAGATCACGAACAATGTATTCTCGAATCGTCTGCTCAGCACCACCGCGGAAAAGCACACCATGAGGAAGCAGAACAGCAACACGGCCATCCTGCTCATCCATGTGGTAGAGCATGTGCTCCACGAAAGCATAGTCAGCGTGCGACTTGGGAGGAAGCTTGCCAGCGCCAGAATAACGAGGATCATCCAACAAGGCAGGGTTCGCATCATACTTCAACGAATACGGCGGGTTGCACACCTGAACCGTCATCTTCACATCGCCATACTTATCCTCACGGAGAGTATCGCCCTTGTAAATGTCGAAATTCTGGTAATCAATGCCGTGCATGAGCATGTTCATGCGAGCCAAGTTGTACGTGGTGGCATTGTTTTCCTGACCATAGAAATGACCAACGCGCTGTTTAGTCAAATGCTTCTGCACTTCGAGCAGCATAGAAGCAGAACCACAGGTGCAATCGCCCACCGTCTTCGCCTCATCCAAGCCGACGGTAGCCAAAGTTGCCACCAAGCGTGACGGGCCAGCAGGAGTGAAGAACTCACCACTCTTCTTGCCCGCGTCGGAAGCAAACTTGCCGATCAAGATCATGTATGCAGTGCCAAGAACATCGAACTGCTGGTCGGCAACATGCAAATCAAGCTCATTGACGCGCAGAATCACCTTGGAAATGAGAGCGGTACGGTCAGCAACAGAATCGCCCAAATCGGGGTCCTGCAACTTCATGTCGTTAAACAAGCCAGAGAAATCCGACTCTGAAGGCTGGCCAATAGTGGAGCCCACCAGTTCGTTGACCGCGCGCTCATAATCCTCAATGCTGAAGCGGTCGGAGTCATCACGAGGACTGACAATCTTGCGCACCAGCTCACGGTACAGGTTCTCCGGCTTAATAATGAAGCCCAAGCCAGCCAGTGACATCTGCTCCACAGCCGGGCGGTAGTCATCGTCAGCGAATGCCTGCTCATAAGTGATGTCAGAATCCTCATTCTTGAGCAGGTTCTTCATGTAGTTTTCTGTGCTCTGCGAAAGGTAGGAGTAGAAAATAGTGCCCAGAATGTAGTTGCGGAACTTGGTAGAATCCATGTTGCCGCGCAGGTCGTTGGCAATGGCCCACAGCTTGCTGGACAGTGCGGCAGCCTGGTCGCGGTAGATAGCTTCCTTCTGTTCAGAAGTTTCCTGGGAAGCTTCGTTGGAAGTTTCCTCAGGGTTTCTCTCAGAAGTTCCCGTGGGCATGTGAGCGTTTTCATCGCTGACAGCGTTATCAACGAGATTTTCCACCACAGAGTTCTTATCCGTCATACTATTCTCCTTCAGCCTGGAAGCGCAGAGATTCCTGCTTCACAAATTCTTTGAGAGCCTTGATCAGCTTGATCACTTTCAACAACCCCAAGTGATACGGCTCAAGTGCCTTACGGATGTCCTCATCGGAGAGCTCACCGCGGAAGTTATGCTCAGTGAACACATGCTGAACATCTTCCGGTTTCAAGCCGTTCTCCTGAGCGAAAGCCTCGAGTTCGTGCTGCAAAGTTTCCTTCTCATATTCCTCATAGGCCTCAGAAATATTTGCATCCTCGGGAAGCTCATAGAACACGTTCTCCAAGAAGCCCACAATAATGTCCTTCTTGGCACGCAAAGCAGCATTATCAGAGCGCTCAATTTCGCGCTTGACGAGGTCAATATCACGCTCGCGCTCCTCAGCCGTCTTTTTACTGGATTTTGCTTCCTTCAGCAAGCCCAGAATATACATAACGTTGATGCGGTCAGTGCGCACGAGTTCGATTTCAAAATCGACATCAACCGGAACTGGTGCTTTCTTCTTATCATCCTGAACGCGCGTTTGATCGTAGAAGTACAAGTATGCCGACTTATACACTTCAAACTCTTCTTCATCCATCGCAACAGAGAGATCGTGCCAATCAAACTGCGAGAAGGTTTTCAGCGTAGCCAGAGTTCCTGCCAGAGCGCGGAAATTAACGATAAACTCGCGAATATCGTCTTCAGCCTGCAAGTTCAAAGCCATATCAGCTGTCGGAGCAACCAACCTGACGTGAGCAACCTGGCGTACCCACCGCTCGAGGTACTCCGGGTAGCTTTCCAGCAGGCAGTCGTTAGGGTTACCATCACCTGAGAACAGGCGCAAAGCGTCATCTTGTGCCTTCTTGATGTTGCGGTAAGAAATAATTTGACCGAACTGTTTCGTTGGCTTATCCACACGGTTGGTACGTGAGTACGCCTGAACGAGCGAATGCCACACGAGGTTCTTATCCAAGTACAAAGTATTCAGCGTTCTCGCGTCGAAGCCGGTCAGCATCATGTTGACGACCAGCAGAATGTCGATTTGCGGAAGCTCCTTTTGCTTCATTCGCTTGGAAATATCCTTGCGATAGGCGTCGAAGGAGTCGAGGCCGTACGCCGTGTTGAACTCTTGGTTGTAGTCGTTCATGATGCGCTGGAGAAGCATCTGCGCGTTCTCCTTTTGCACTGGTGCAAGCTGCTCGTCGCCTTCTGACGTATCGGCTTGAGGGTCGAGGTACATCGCAGGATTATCAGGAGCGTCCTCATTATCTGCGTAGGAGAAAATAGCAGCAAGGCGGAATCGCTTTTCCTCTGGTCGTTGCTCGTTGAGGGCCTTGAAGACGTTATAGTACTTGCCCAAAGTTTCTATCGAGTCAACAGCGAAGAGCGAGGTGTACGTGTCTGCTCCTTGAATGGTGTGCTGATCGTGATGGGCAAAAATATGTTCTGCAACCTTCTCAATGCGCTGAGGGGCATGGTAAAGCGGGGAAATATCAATATCATGCTCTGCGCAGTACTGTGGGTCGTCAAGCTTCGCAGGGTCAACACCTGGAGCGGCAACATCGGTAACTTTGATAGAATTCTCAAACTCCACGGAGAAGCGCAGAACATTTCCGTCGGCGATGGCGTCCTTGATCATGTACTTGTGCAAGCAAGCGTCAAGCCGGTCGCCTGCGGAGAAAATGTCAGCTGTGGTTTGGCGCGCACTTCCCTTGTTCTGTTCGAAAATAGGGGTTCCGGTAAAGCCGATGTAATTGGCGTTGCGGAAGGCGCGGTCGATATCGCGATGCATTTTGCCAAACTGAGAGCGGTGACATTCGTCGATAATGAAGACGACCTTCTTATCGCGGTAGCTTTCCATCAGGTCGCGGTAGCGTTCGCTACGCACTGCGGTCGCCATTTTTTGAATGGTGGTGACAATCAGTTTTCTATCAGCTTGTTTGAGCTGCTTAACAAGCACTGCCGTTGAGGTAGAGCCGTCGACACTGTCTGCTTCGAAAGAGTTATATTCATCAACCGTCTGGTCGTCGAGGTCCTTACGGTCGATGAGGAAAATCACTTTGTCAATCCTGGGCTGGTCGCGCAAAAGCTGGGCGAGCTTAAAGGATGTCAGTGTTTTACCCGAGCCTGTGCAAGCAAAGACGTATCCGTTCTTATTTTCAACGATGACGCGCTTGATAGCTGCCTTCACCGCGAAAATCTGATACGGGCGCATTACCATCAGCACAGGCTCAGTGGTTTTGATCACCATGAACTTGCTGATCATTTCCACGAGAGCAGCACGCTGGAAGAAGGTGGCGGTGAACTCTTCGAGCCTGTTAATACGCTTGTTGTGCTCATCAGTCCAGAAGAAGACGAGCGACTTCAAAATATTGTTCGGTACACCGTTGACCGTTTCATTCTCATTGCAGAAGTACTTAGTCAGCGACGAGTTCGACACGACGAAAAGCTGCAGGAAGTGGAAAAGGCCCTTGAAGGAGTAACTGCGATACCTGTTAATCTGGTTGATTGCTTCGTTAATATCAACGCCATTACGCTTCAATTCAATCTGAACCACAGGAAGGCCGTTGAGCAGGACGGTGACGTCATAGCGGTTCTTATACACAACATCGTTGCGATGAGCGGGGTCCATGGTGATTTGGTGGGCAACTTGGAAGGTGTTATTGTCCCAAATCGAGTCAAAGAAGCTTAAATAGACGGTTTTCTCGTTGTCGAGCGTAAGCACCCATTGGTCGCGCAGAATCTTCGCCGACTCGTACACCGACTTCTTGTCGACATGGTTCATCACGCGCTCAAACTCAGAGTCGGAGAAGCTTGCCTCACCCTTGGCCTCAATGAGCTTTTTCGCATTGAGTTTGGCGAGTTGAACGCGGAAGTTATCAAGGACGTCTTGGTACGTATGCAGATCCACGTACTCATAGCCAATCTGTTCCAAGCGCTCGATGAAGAGGTTCTCCAGCTCCAACTCTGACACCCGTGTCATTTTGACTCCTCACGTCGATGGTGTGAGTGGGCCCGACGCGGGTCGAACGCGCGACCTTCTGTTCCGGAGACAGACGCTCTATCCACTGAGCTACGGGCCCATAAAAAGTGCTGGCCATGTCAAAGAGTCCATACAAAAGATGACGCGACCAGCACAAGCACAACTCTAACACTTTCGCTGCGATACAGCGAAAGTGTCG
>CASERW010000011.1 GCA_949290445.1 Aeriscardovia aeriphila
GCGAAGGCGAAGCACGCTCCTAAGATCGACCCGGAAACCCAGCTGAATTCGGAAGATTCTTTCGAAAACTTCGTTCCAGGCGAGAACTCGCGCTTCGCGTACGCGGCTGCTTTCGCCGTGTCCGAATCCCCAGGCAACTCGTACAACCCGCTGTTCATCTGGGGTGATTCCGGCCTGGGCAAGACGCATTTGCTCAACGCCATCGGCAATTACACGCTTCAGCTCTACCCGGATATGCGCGTGCGCTATGTGAACTCGGAAGTGTTCATGAACGAGTTCATCGAGTCGGTGAAAACCGGTTCAGGCTCGCACTCCACGGTCAACCAGTTCAACGACAAGTACCGCAATGTTGACATGCTGCTGATCGACGATATCCAGTTCTTGGGCGGCAAAATCGGTACGTTGGAGGCTTTCTTCCACACTTTCAACGCTTTGGAGCAGGCAAACAAACAGATTGTCATTGCGTCTGATGTCATGCCCAAGGAATTGAAGGGCTTTGAGGAGCGCCTCACTTCTCGTTTTGAGATGGGCTTGCAGGCCGACCTCCAGCCGCCGAACCAGGAAACTCGCGTCGCTATTTTGCGCATGAAGCTCGCCAATTCCAAGACGGAGAAGCAGATTAGCGACAACGTTTTGGCGCTTATCGCCCAGCAGTTCACGGATAATATTCGCGAGCTGGAAGGTGCTTTGACGCGCGTTTTGGCTGTGGCAACGCTCAACAACCAAGAGGTGACGATGGAGTTGGCGCAGCAAACCTTGCAAGATTACTTTGTGCAAGACGTTGTGGTTACTCCGACTGACATCATCACGCGCACGGCCAACTTCTTTGGCTTGAAGTTTGACGACCTGGTCAGTTCCCGCCGCTCGCACCGCATTGCCTTGGCTCGCCAGATCGCCATGTACGTGTGCCGTGAGATGACGGGCCTCTCACTGACGGCTATTGGCTCTATTTTTGGTGGCCGCGACCACACTACTGTGATCCACGCATACCAAAAGATTGCCAATGAGATGACTCAGAAGATGGAAGTGTACCAGTACGTGAATGATCTGACGAACCAGCTCAAGCAGAAGGGCAAAAAGACTAACGACGCGGAACAGTAGCTCTGCGCGTGTAGTTCTGGCCAGGCTGTTGCCTGGCCTTTACTTTTGCCTCTGTATTGTTTCACGTGGAGAAATTATGGGCGTGGAACACTGTTATGTTTCACGAAAAACGCGTTCATACTCGATTTTCACTGCGTTTTTCAAAATTTTGCCTCATAGTTATGCACATTTCCTCTTTCTTGTGAAACATTTATCGTGCTTTTTTGTGAATAAGTTTCACATGGTTGTGCACACCTGTGCATAACTTTGTGGATATTTCACGTGGTGAAATCAACATCTAGTGCAATTCTGTACGCTCACCACTAGATTTTCTGTTTTTTCGCTCACTTCTCTCTGCGGCCGATAGTCAAAGTCGCTGGGGCAATTCGCCAATTGCGAAGCAGGAGTACCTCCCCCGTGCATTACCGGTGGCAAACAGAGCACTACAGAAAAGTGCACTACAGAAAAGAGTGAGAAAAGGCAAGAAATGATATATGAGCATATGGGCTTCCGAGTTGAGCGTCGCAGCGCTCTTGATGAGCAAGGGAATCCGTACCCCGTGCTGTATATGAGGAGGGAGAAAAGCGCCGAAAAGTTATCCACAAAGTTATGCACAAGTATGGGATTTACTTGTGGAAAACATATAGAAAGCTGTGGATAACTCTGTGGGTGAATTGGGGAAAACTGTGGATAAATCAACGAAAATTAGCGACGAAAAGCAAGGATGTGGATAACTCCGAAGTTTTCCACAACTTATCCACTATCTGTGAACAGTTCTCAACACTGAGAAGAGCAGCAATAACAACGCAAAACGCGTTTTTCCACAAAATCCACGTGAATTATTATTACTACTATTTATCTTTCTGATAAGTGATAGTAATAGATGCTCAAGCAAACGCGTCAGACGCGTTAGCGTTAAACTCCTCCCCACACAAGTTTTTCAAGCACGGAAGGAAGGCTAACCTTTTGCCGCGCCGCCACCATGTTGCGCTCTGGCCACGCTAGACTAGAACTCAGCACGAATACGGAAGGAACCTGATGAAGATTGAAGTCAATTCGTCTGATTTTGCCGAAGCAGTGAGCTGGGCCGCCCAGATCATCCCATCACGCCCCACCACTCCAATTTTGGCAGGAATCAAGATCGAAGCCAGTGAAGGCCAGCTGCAACTATCCACCTTTGATTACGACCAATCTGCACGCCTGGTCATCGCCGCCCAGGTTGACGAACCGGGTATCGTCATCGTCCACGGAAAGCTGCTCTCCGACATCGCACGCAACCTTCCAGGTGAGAACGCGTCCCTCGAAACAAGTGGAACGCGTTTGCGCATCACTTCCGGTAAGTCCTCCTTCCAGCTTCAGCTCATGCCGCAAGAGGATTACCCACAACTGCCGAGCGTGCCCACAACCATCGGCCGCGTCGACGGAAAAACCTTCATTGACGCCATCAACCAGGCCAATGTTTCCATCGCTCGCGATCAAAACCGCCCGGTGCTCACTGGCATTCACATCCAGATCAACGGCGAAACCGTAACGCTCTCCTCTACCGATCGCTTCCGCCTGTCTCGCACCACTTTCACCTGGTCTCCAGCCAGCCCAGATGTGCAAGCAGACGTCATCGTGCGCGGCGAAATTCTGCGCGCCGTCGTCCGCTCTGTCGACGCAGCACAAAACGTCACCTTCGGCATGGATGAAGGCGGCAAGCTCATCAGCTTCGACAACGCTGGCAAGGTGATGACCGTTCAGCTCACCGAAGGTCAATTCCCTGCTGTCGACCGCCTCTTCGCCGACGAATACCCGATCGAAGCTGTTCTCGATCGACGCGAACTCATGTCCGCCATTTCGCGTGCCGCTCTCGTCACCGAGCATAACGCGGCCATTCGCTTGGAATTTGAGAACAACCAAGTCAGCATTTCCGCAGGTACCGCCGACGAATCTCAAGCTCACGAGTCGCTCAACTGCAACCTGACAGGCGAGCCGATCACCGTCGCCTTCAACCCGACTTACCTCAAGGACGGCCTCTCCGTTATTCCTGAGCCATACGTGCGCATCCGCATGCAAACTTCGGTGAAAGCCGTCGAATTCAACGGTCAGCAGGAGATGGACGACGACACCGCTTCTCTGGCCTTCCGCTACCTGCTGGTGCCCATGCGCTTCTGATGCTCATGCCCACTGATTCCTCCCACGTCTCCCGGCTCGCGCTCGACCATTTCCGCAGCTGGGAGAGCGTCGTTCTTGATTTTGCCCCCGGGGTCAACGTCCTCGTGGGGCGAAATGGCATTGGAAAAACCAATATCGTGGAGGCGCTCGAGTTTGTGGCGGCCGGCTCATCGCACCGCACCAATTCCTCGCGAACGCTCATCGCTCGAGGAGCGACGCACGCTACCGTTCGTGTCAATCTTGAGGAAAACCTTGAGATTACCAGCACGAGCGAGCCACCAACGAGCTCGCGCACCACAACGCTGGAAGCGACCATCCCCACGCGCGGAGCTATCAGAAGCCGCGTCAATGCCGGGCCTTCGCGCTATTTTCGCGACATCGCCGGCATGCTCAAAGCCGTCGTCTTCTCCCCACGCGACCAGCTCACCGTCCAGGGCGACCCTGCGGCAAGGCGCGCTTTCATTGACCAAACCGCCACCATGCTCTTCGCCGACTACTACGACCTGCACCAACGTTTCCAACAGATTGGCAGGCAAAGAGCCGCCGTCCTCAAGCAACTAGGCAAGGTTGATGACCCTCAGATGGCCCAGCTCCTCTACCCTCAGCTGGAAACCTGGACCTCGGAGTTCGTTAACGCCGGAATTGCGCTGACCGTGCGCAGACGTGAGGTGGTGCGCCGCCTTTCTGGCCCGTTTAGCCGCATCGCCCGCCAACTTTCCGACGACCCCTCCCCTTCTGCCAGCGCGGCCCTAGATTACCAGCCCTCTTTCGCTGAAGTCGAAGACGTGCTGGGCAGTGCGGATGAAGCTGAGTGGCCAGCAGCGCCTGATTTCGACGTGAGCGCTGATAATCTTGAGAAAATGAGGCAGAGTATTGCCCAGCATTTCCAACGGCTTCTTGCCGGAGAGCAAGCGCGCGGAATTTCGCTGATCGGCCCGCAACGAGACGATATGAGCGTGACTCTTGACGGCGAACCGGCCCGCGACTATGCCAGCAACGGCGAAATGTGGACGCTCGCGCTCGCCCTGAGAATGGCGCAATTTGAATGCTTGAGCATGAGCTCGAAGCCGATTTTGATTCTCGACGATGTGTTCGCCCAGCTGGACGAGGAACGACGACTGCGCATCCTGCGCTTCGCGCGCGAACAAGGCCAAGTGTTCATCACCGTCGCCGCCCGCTCGGATATCCCGGAACTTCATGACGATTCCACCACGCGCATCATCGACGTGGAAAAGCTTGCGGAGAAATCGCAACTCGACGAGCAGCTGGCCGCGATGGCAGCGCAGTTGAGTCAGCAGCGCGCTGCACAGAGCGAGGCTGACGAAGCGGGTGATACCGGTGAGTAAGCCCTTCATCAAGCCTAGCGTTACCGTCGAGCCAGACGAGCCGATTGACCTCAAGTACAACATCAACCCGGCACGCCTAGAGCGGGCAACCTTCCGCCGCTACGCCAAAGCAATCGTCTCCCAACGAGCGCGAGAACAGAGAGCGGAAGAAGCGCGCGAAAACTTCGGCAAAAAGGGTCGTGACCCGAGAACGCTCACCGATGTGGCCACGAACTTGGCCCAAGAATCGCAGTGGGAGGTGGGTTTGAAACTCGCCCAACTGCGTGAACAGTGGATCGACGTTTTCGGCGACTACATGGGCCCGCACGCCAGTTTTGTGAGTTTTGAACGCGGAATTTTGACCGTACGCGGGGATTCACCTGCGTGGAGCCAAATCTGGCAGGAAATGACGCCAGAGATTAACCGCAAACTCAAAAAGTGGTTCTCCCCCATCACTTACGTCACTGTTGAGGTGCGCGGAGTGAGCTCGAGAAGGCGAGCTTTCCGCGGCAAATATGGCTCGAGCGTGGGCTATTCCGAAGGCTCGAAGCTCAAAATCAAAGGCGAGCCACGCAATGGTGGTGGCCAGCCACGCAATAGCATTGGCCAGCCGTATCAGCCCGGTATGTGGGGGTGAACGAGGTAGGCCATGCGGTAGAATAAAGAAAGATAGCCATCGCACGAAATCGGTGGCCTGGAATCGGTTTAAGACGGCAATTATGCGTTCCGGAACTCGTTGAAAAACGGTTTCGGTTTTTTTATTTGCCTCTGTAGGGCCTTTGACGGCCGTTTTGCCGTTTCCGGGCGGCTGAGCGGATGGATGGCTGAACGAGAAACAGAAGGGATACGCATGAGCGACGAGAATCTCCAGACCGGTGCCGAGCAAGACGCCGATAACCTCGCTATGAGTGGAGAAAGCTCTCTGGGTGATTCCCACAATCAAGCTACTGAGCTCAACGACGACGAGAGCGACAACATGGACGAGCACACCGCAGCCGTCAAGCGCGCAGAAAGCCGTGCTGAAGAGCTGGCTCACGCCGACGAAATGATCGCCAGCGAAGACCTCCAAGAAGGCGAGCTCAACTCCAACCAAGTTCCTGACCACTACGGCGCTTCCGACCTCAAGGTGTTGGAAGGCTTGGAAGCTGTGCGCCTGCGCCCAGGCATGTACATCGGTTCCACCGGCCCACGCGGCCTGCACCACCTGGTCTACGAGATCGTCGACAACTCCGTGGATGAAGCTCTCGCCGGCTACGCCAGCCACATTGAAGTCACCATTTTGCCAGACAACGGCATTCGCGTCGATGACGACGGCCGTGGTATTCCTGTCGACATGGTTCCTGGCGAAAACCGCTCCGGCGTTGAAGTGGTGATGACCAAGCTGCACGCTGGCGGCAAGTTTGGTGGTGGCGGCTACACCGTTTCCGGCGGCCTTCACGGCGTCGGCATCTCCGTGGTGAACGCACTCTCCCACCGCATGGAAATCGTGGTTCACCGCCAGGGCTACGAGTGGACGCAAACCTACATCGACCAAAAGCCTCAAGCACCACTGGCCCGCGGCAAGCAAATCCCTGAGGAAGACACCGGCACATCCGTCACCTTCTGGGCTGACCCGACTATTTTTGAGACGACCGAATACGACTTTGAAACCCTGCGCACCCGCTTCCAGCAGACCGCATTCCTCAACAAGGGTTTGCGCATCTCGCTGACTGATTTGCGCGTTCCAGAAGATTCCGCTAACCAGCCTGACGAAACCGGCGAATCGGACAACAAGGTTTCCTACCAGTACAAGGACGGTATTTCCGACTACGTCAAGCACCTGGTAAACTCTCGTCGCTCCAACCCGATTGAAGACGAGATCGTCCACTTCGCTGCAGAAGACGTCAAGCTCGGTATCTCCGCTGACGTCGCCATTCAATGGACCGCCGGTTACAGCGAAACCTTGCGTACCTTCGCCAACACGATTACCACTGCCGAAGGTGGCTCGCACGAAGAAGGCTTCAAGACGGCTCTGACCAGCTTGATCAACCGTTACGCTCGCGAAAAGAATATTCTCAAGGAGAAGGAATCCAACCTCTCTGGCGAAGATACTCGTGAAGGTATCGTCGCTGTTCTTTCCGTCAAGCTCACGAACCCTCAGTTTGAGGGCCAGACCAAGACGAAGCTTGGTAATCCTGAGGCAAAAACCTTCGTCCAGCGCGTCGTTTCCGATCGTTTGGGCGACTGGTTCGACTCGCACCCCTCCGACGCCAAGCGCATCGTCGAAAAGGCTATTGACGCCGCTCACGCACGCCTGGCCGCGAAGAAGGCTCGCGAATCGACGAGGCGTAAGTCTCTGTTCGAGTCGGCTGGCATGCCTGACAAGCTCAAGGATTGCCAGTCCAATAATCCTGCCGAATGCGAATTGTTTATCGTCGAGGGTGATTCTGCAGGTGGCTCCGCCATCCAAGGACGTGACCCTATGACCCAGGCAATTCTGCCATTGCGCGGAAAAATCTTGAACACCGAGCGCGCCAGCTTCGACCGCATGCTGCGCTCCGACACCATCGAATCCCTCGTCACTGCGGTCGGCGCAGGCTATGGCGACGACTTCGACATCAGCAAGGCACGTTACCACAAGATCATCATCATGGCAGATGCAGATGTCGACGGCGCTCACATCGCCACGCTCATCCTCACCCTCTTCTTCCGCTACATGCGCGGCATGATCGACGCCGGCTACATTTACGTGGCCATGCCACCGCTCTACCGCTTGAAGTGGAGCAAGGGTGCGCACGATTTCGTCTACACCGACGCGGAACGCGACGAAGCCTTGAAGCGCGGCCTGGCACAAGGACGCCAGCTGCCGAAGGGCGAAGGAATCCAGCGTTACAAGGGCTTGGGCGAGATGACCTACCAGGAGCTGTGGGAAACCACCATGGACCCACAACACCGCATCTTGAAGCAGGTGCACATCGAAGACGTCGAAAGCGCCGATGCCACCTTCTCCATGCTCATGGGTGACGAAGTGGGCCCTCGCCGCATGTTCATCGAACGCAACGCCAAGAACGTCAAGTTCATCGACGCCTAAACGTCACACGAACACCGCAACGCTTAACTCACACAGCGCAACGCTTTAACACAAAGGACAGATTGTGGCAGACGAAGAAAACACCAGCACTCCTGGCGATGACGAGATGAACAACGCTAACAACGGCGGTAACGGCGACGAGAATGACGCCAACGAGTTCAACGACGCCGCCAACAGCGACGCCGCGCATAACGGGGAAAACAACGATGAAAACGCTGACGAGCGTCTCAACGAGCAGCTCGCTGCATTGAACGCCCAATACGGCGCTCAAGAAGGCAGCAACATCAACTCGCTGGGCTTGGGGGACGAAGGCTTCAAAGGCCTGATGGGCGGCTCTCGTGTCCAACGCACCGACCTCAACCAAGAAATGCGCGAATCCTACTTGGCATACGCCATTTCCGTCATCGTCGAACGCGCATTGCCAGACGTTCGCGATGGTCTGAAACCAGTGCACCGCCGCGTGATCTACGCCATGTACGACGGCGGCTACCGCCCTGACCGTGGCTTCAACAAGTGCTCCCGCGTCGTCGGTGACGTGATGGGTAAATACCACCCACACGGCGACGCCGCTATTTACGACACTTTGGTGCGCTTGGCCCAGCCATGGTCCATGCGCTACACCCTGGTCGACGGCCAAGGAAACTTCGGCTCCCCGGGCGATGACCGCGCAGCAGCAATGCGTTACACCGAGTGCCGCATGGCACCTCTGGCCATGGAAATGGTGCGCGACATTGACAAGGACACCGTCGACTTCGTGCCAAACTACGATGGCAAGACGCAAGAGCCAACTGTGCTGCCAGCACGCTTCCCGAACCTTCTGGTCAACGGCTCAGCAGGTATCGCCGTGGGTATGGCAACCAACATCCCACCGCACAACCTGCGCGAGGTTGCCGAAGGCGTTCATTGGGCACTTGACCACCCTGATGCCAGCCGAGAAGAGCTGCTTGATAATCTTATTCGCATCATCAAGGGACCAGACTTCCCAACAGGCGCAACGATTCTGGGCCATAAGGGTATCGAAAAGGCTTACCGCACCGGCCGTGGCCTCATCACCATGCGAGCCGTCGTCAACACCGAAGAAATCAACGGACGCATGTGCCTGGTCATCACCGAGCTGCCATACCAGGTGAACCCAGACCGCCTCGTCAGCTCCATTCGCAACGCTGTTCGCGACGGTGTGATCAAAGGCATCGCCGACATGCGCGATGAAACCTCCGGCCGAACTGGCGAACGCTTGGTGCTCGTGCTCAAGAAGGACGCCATCCCGAAGATCGTTCTCAACAACCTGTACAAGCACACCGCTTTGCAAACCACCTTCGGCGCCAACATGCTCGCCCTGGTCAACGGAGTGCCACGTACGCTCAGCCTCGACGGCTTCGTCTCCCACTGGATCTCCCACCAGCTGGAAGTGGTCAACCGTCGCACCGCCTTCCTCAAGCGTGAAGCGGAAGAGCGCGACCATATTTTGCAGGGCTATTTGAAAGCCATTGACATGATCGATGAGGTCATCCACCTCATCCGCTCCTCCAAGACGGTTGAGCTCGCCCGCACCGGCTTGATGGACCTGCTCGACGTCGATACCGTCCAAGCAGATGCCATCTTGGCCATGCAGCTGCGCCGCTTGGCAGCTTTGGAACGTCAAAAGATCGTTGATGAGCATGAAGAGCTCATGGCAAAGATCGAAGACTACGCCGATATTCTCGCTCACCCGGAGCGTCAGCGCCACATCGTGGGTGAAGAGCTCGACGGCATCGTCGAAAAGTACGGTGACGAACGCCGCACCGCAATCGTGCCATTCTCCGGCGATATGAGCGACGAAGACCTCATCGCCGACCGCAACGTCGTGGTGACCGTCACTCGCGATGGCTACTTGAAGTCCACGCGCGCTGACGACTACCGCTCCCAGCATCGCGGCGGCAAGGGCATTAAGGGCACTCGCCTGCGTGGTGGTGACGTGGTAGACCACTTCCTCACCGCATCCACCCACGACTGGCTGCTCTTCTTCACTAACCTCGGCCGCGTCTACCGCATCAAGGCGTACGAAGCCCCACAAGGCTCTCGCGACTCTAAGGGTCAACATGTTGCTAATCTTTTGAGCTTCCAGCCAGGAGAACACATTCAACACATGCTCAGCCTGCGCAGCTACGAAGACGCCAAGTACCTCGTGCTCGCCACGCGCAACGGCCGTGTGAAGAAGACCCTGCTCTCCGAATACGACTCGCCTCGCCAAGGTGGCCTCATCGCCATCAACCTTAACGAAGGCGACGAAGTAGTCGGCGCAAGCCTGTGCAACGAAGCCGACGACGTGATCCTCGTGTCCAAGGCTGGCATGTCTGTGCGCTTCCAGGCCAACAACGAGCAGCTGCGACCGATGGGCCGTTCGGCTGCAGGCGTGATGGGTATGCGCTTCCGCGATGACGACCAGCTGCTGAGCATGGATGTCGTGCCAGAAGATTCTGATAAGGACCTTCTCGTCGTCACGGCTAAGGGCTTCGGCAAGCGCTCCCCACTGGCTGACTACCGCGTGCAAGGCCGCAACGGCTACGGCATCAAGGCGCTGGAAATGGTGGAAGAGCGTGGTGCTCTGGTCGGTGCTCTCGTCGTCTCCGAAGGCGATGAGATTCTGGCCATCATGCACTCCGGCAAGGTGATTCGCTTCGCAGTCAACGAAATCAACCGCACAGGCCGCACCACCCAAGGCGTCACCATTGCTGACACCGGTTCTGACGACGAAATTGTTGAGATTGCCACTACCGATGAAACCGGCGATGACGACACTGACGAGAACAACGGTGAAAACGGTGCTACTGGTGAGAACAGTGCTGAGGGTGAGAACAACGGTGAGAACAACGGTGAAGGCAACGCCACCGCTGAGAACGTCGAAGCAGCTCAAGCCTGAGGTGCATAAGCCTGCTGCTCGGCGCGAGTGGTAGGCATAGCGGAAACGCTAACGCGAGAATGTTCGCGCGCCAAGCGCTCTCAAACGCAGAAGGGCCGCCGGTCAGGAGACTGATCGGCGGCCCTTTTCATCCGCGCTTGCATCATTATGGCAGGTGAGTTAGCGCGGTGACAATCTCAAGCCATACTCAAGCCATACTCAAGCCATACTCAAGCGAGACTCACGTCAAGCGCGGGCCAGACGCAAGCCATACTCAAGCCAAACTAGCCGCGAGCAACAGCAGGAGCGATGCTCAGAGCAGGGTCGTTAAACGGAATGAGCGTCGACTGGAAAGCGTGATACAAGTCAGACTTACCTGGCCACACCGTGCGCAAAACCTGATTGTGCTCATCGAGCTGATGCCACCACGAGCCGTTGACATGATCAGCCAAATGCTCATCAACATAACGCACAAAAGTGGCGTACCAACTACGGAAGAAGTCACGACCCGTCACTTGGTAGAGCGTTGCAGCAGCGTTAATGCCCTCAGCAACAGTCCAATGCATGCGGTCGTGCACAATCGGGCGACCCTGCCAATCGGTCGTATACACCAAACCAGGCTCACCATCAGCCTGCCAAGCGTCACGAACCGCGCGCTCAAACAAATGCTGAGCCGCATCAACATAGGGCTGAGCCTTAGCAGAAACGCGATGATGCTTAGCATCCCAACCATACGTGGAAATCGCCCACTGAGTAATCAGACGGCTCCACTCAATACCATGGCCAGGCGTTGCACCATAAGGCTTGAACTGGTCGTCCTTCTTGTCTGAGTTGTAGTCGAGCAGCGGCGTCCAATTCTCATCGAAATGCTCTGGAATGCGCCAATTATTGGCCTTCGCCCACTCCACCACATGCGCAACAATGCGGCCCGCGCGCTCACGGAAGCTCTCATCACTAGTCACATCAGCAATAGCAAGGAAAGCCTCGGTCGAATGCATATTAGCGTTCACACCACGGTAGCCATCCAGCTGGGTCATCTCCGTGTTCCACGTATCCACGGCCAAGCCCTCATCCTCATCCCAGAAGAAGCGATCATAGGTTTCAATCGCATCTTCCAGAAGATGCTGAGCACCCGGACGGCCGGCGAGCAGTGCCGACGTAGCAGCCAGCATGACGAAAGCATGCGTATAGCACAGCTTTTCCGTGCCATGGTCGAGCGTTCCATCAGCCGTCAGCGTGAGCGACGGGTACCAGCCACCATGCTCCTTATCATGCAACATGCCGCGCAGGCCCGAAACCATCGTGTCCACAATCTTTTCGCTACCCGGGAAGCCCAGCAGCGTGCCGATAGAGTACACGTGAGCCATACGGCAGCTAATCCAGGTTTGCACGCCCTCGCTCGGGTCCAGACGGCCGAAATCATCCATCCAGCCGGCACCGCCCCACGGGTTCGCCACTCCCCTACCGAAATTCAACAGGTTGCTGGCTTGTGTTGTCATAAACACGCGATTCGCCTGCGTGCCCAGCTCATACTTTCCTGTGCGATCTACACTGGTCGAAGTCACAGTTCAGCCCTTCTCATCTCAAGCTTGTTCAAGCTTTCAGTTAACCTAGCGCAGCCTGCAAGGTACACTTCGCCCCTTTGCAAAGCGCGTCACTTTTACCGCTCTCACGTCTCCTGTAACGCAAGAACAAGCACACTCTTATCCTAACGGTCAGGCCTCACCGTTGAAAGCTCGCTCGTTTCTCAAGATTATCAGTGCGCTTCATCACAGATTTTGTGTGATGAGCTTGCAATAAAAGGCTCAGCAATCCCCCGTTTTTGATAATCTCAAGGCAGAAAGAAAACTGCGAGCAACCTCAGAAGGCTGCAGAATGCTCGAGGTACGGCCCACTTGCCCTACCTTGCCAAGGAGAGATTATGCCTGATCAGAACGATCTTTTCAGCCAGCCGGCACAAGCCAGCCAGCCTTCTACCCAAGCTCCGGAAAGCTTGAGCGACGCCCTTAACGAGGCTGAAGAAGACAATATGGAGAGCATTTCAGGCCTCTCCGAGCAGCAGATTCGCGAGTCGGTGGCTCAACAGGTAGAGCAAGCTCGCCGCAATTCTGCTTCTTCTCAGGCTTCTGATGGTACTGGTGCCGCTTCTGACAGCGTTTCTGACTCTGAGGGCTCTGAGGGCTCTGAGGGTGCTACCGATTCTGAAGCTCCTGCGGGTACGGGCTTGAGCGAGTTCCTCTCCTCTGAAGAGGCTGAGGGTGCGCAGGCTGGTGCTCACGGCGCTGGTGCCGGTGCAGCTGCTGGCTCGGCTTCTGGTGCAGCTTCTGGCACTTCGGGCGTTGCTGGCCACCGCACGGCTATGGGTTCTGCCGCTTCTGTTGCCACCGCCACCGCAGGCGCCGCAGCTTCTGGTCGCTCCCGCTCTGCTGTCGACCAGCCTGAGATCGTTTCCAACCGTCGCAAGCCTCGTCGCGTGCGCGTCCCGAAGGCTCGCCGCATGCGCCTGTCCATCGTCAAGTTCGACCCATGGTCGGTGGCGAAGGTCTCCTTCATGCTGGGCATCGCCAACGGCATCATTCAGGTGGTGTGCGCCACCATTCTGTGGTGGATGCTCGACGCTATCGGCGTGTTCGACAAGGTGAGCAGCCTGGTGAACTCCACCGGCCTGACAGGCAAGATGGGCTTCAACGTTTCCGCCATTCTGAGCATGGGCCAGGTGGTGAGCGCGGTGACAATCTTCGCCATTTTCGAGCTGGTGTTGATCGTGATCATCGCCGTGGTGTGTGCCTTCTTGTATAACGTGGTCAGCTCGCTGGTGGGCGGCCTGCACGTCGTTCTCGGCGACGACTGATGAGTTTGAGGCGCTGGTAATCTCCCTGCATTTCGCAAGATTATCAGCGCTTTTCCATCTCCTGCGCCTGCTTCTGAGCCACGCGGATTTGCGCCACCGTGCGCGCCTGCGTGGCCTTTTCCAACTCTTTCTGCGCCTTTTCGACAGCCGTTTGCGCCTGCTTAACCGCGGTTTGCGCTTGCCTCACCACTGACTGCACGCGCTTGTGCTGGTTGTGGCGGCGAATTGCGCTCTTTTCAGCGTTCTTCAGCGCGCTGCGCCTCACCTGCTTTTCCAAGGTTTCCAGCGACTCTTTCTTCGACTTCGCCTTGCGAATAGCCTTTTGGCGTGCTCGCCTCTTGCTTGCGGCAGCCCTTTGCTCCGCTCTCTGCGCGCGCTCGGCCTCCTTGGTGGCCAAGTATTCGGCTTGCATCGCTTTAAACTCGTCTGATTCGCCTTCGTTGAACAGCGCTTTGACGGTTTCCTTGCGCTCTCGCGTTGACTCAGGGTCGAGGTTCAAACGGAAAACGATGGTTTGCAGCAGTGACTCGTAGTCCACCGTCGAGAGGAACTCAATTTTCTGCTTGAGAATGTAGCTTCTCAGTTGCGGGAAGCGGGAGAGCACGTAGGCTTCGCGGTCTTGTGTGGCGAGTTTCCACGCTTTGAAGAAGGCGAGGCTTGCCGTTCCCATAATGGAGTTCGCGCGCAAACGGTAATGGTAGAGCACGAATGGCAGGCGGATGACGACGTCCGAGCCGCCGAAAATCTGGCAGATTCGGGCGAGGTCCTCCATTGAGCGGCCTTCGGGGAAGGTGATGTTGTTTTCGCGGTAAATGCTGGTTGGCGCCATGAAGCTCCAGGCGTAGCCGCCGATTTTGCCGGCAATCTGGTCGCGAATAGCTTCCTCGGGGGTCAGCACTTTGCGTTTGCTGTAGCGGTTGTGCACGTAGCGCGATTTGACGAAGGTTCCGTCCTCACTCATCGTGTCGAACTGGTACATCACGATGTTGCGGCGTCCTCGGCGCATATGAGCCAGGCAGGAGCGTACGAGGGTTGGCTCGATGGTGTCGTCCGAGTCGACGAAAAGAATGTAGTCACCTTTTGCTTGGGCGAGACCGGTATTTCTCGCTCCTGATAATCCTTTATTTTTCTGGTGAATGACGCGAATGCGAGGGTCTTTGGTGGCCCAGTCGTCGGCAATCTGGCCGGAGTTGTCGGGGGAGCCGTCGTCTACCACCAAGATTTCCAGGCGGTGATACGTCTGCTGTGTCACTGAGGTCAGGTTTGCGTCGAGGAATTTTTCGACGTTATACACCGGGATTATCACGCTGACGAGGGGAGGTTCGCCGTCAGTAGAGCCATATGTGGGAACAAAGGCCTGTTCGCTGAGCTCTCCTGGTGTTTCAGCGTTGTTGTGCTGCATGCTACCTCCTTTAGTCTTTGTATATTGTACGAGAGAGAAAGAAATCTGGGGTTGGTGGTGCGCAAAGTTTGCACTTCTGAGTTGCGTGAGAACGCGTTCAGGGCTGAGTGTTGTGAGGGCTGATCGTTAGAGTAGGCTCGCGTTGAGTCAACTGAGCGTTGCTGTAAGTGAGTATTAGCTCACTATAGGGAAGGTTGTACGGTGAAGCGCTTCTGAACGGAAGAATAAAAAATACTGCTCGAAAATACGGCCATTGCTTAGAAAAAAGTTGAATTATTGACGATTTCGTGTCCAAGATTTGGGCATTTTGTCTTTTCTTGCGTATACTGGGAGACGTAATGGATGGCGAGGAGTCACCTGTTAAGGAGAGAAGAGAAATTCCCTGATCAGGGCTTCTTGCTATCTGTGAAGCATCTTTCTCCTGTTTCATGGAGTGAGAGAAGTAAGAAGGAAAACATTATGCGCAAGGCATCTAAGATCGCAGCTGCACTGTTCACAGCTGTTGCGACACTGGCTGCTGGTTTTGGCATGAGCGCCACTGCTAATGCTGATACCCCAACCGGTACTGCAACCATCGAGTTGAACACCAACAGCAATGTTGATCTCCAGAACACCACTTTCGTTGCTTATCCATTGATGTATCTCACTGGCCAACCACAGGCCGATTCTGAGGATACTCTCGCTTCTGTCGCAGCAAGCCCAGTTTCTGCTGAATTGACTGCAGACCTCAAGGCTGCATTGACTGCTGAAGACGTTACCATTGCTGACGGCAGCACCCCAGAAGCCACCTTCCTGGCATTGAAGAGCACTGATCAGGCGAAGATCGCCCGTATCGCATCTCGTCTTGCAAAGTCCAACAACCTTGGTTCCCCAATCGCTTCCACTGATGCAACCAAGGACAAGGTGACCTTCAACAACTTGGCTAATGGCTACTACCTCATCAAGACTGCTTCCGGCGATGTGACCATTGCTCCAACTCTGGTTCCATCGACTGTCGTTCAGGATGGCAAGACCTACACCAAGCTCGGCACGATGACTCTTGGTCAGGCTGACCTCAAGGCTGAGAGCGGCGAACGTTCCGATAACAACATGAAGAAGACCGTGAAGTCTGATTCTGGCTACACTCAGAACCGCACTTTGAAGATCGGTGATACCGCAGAGTTCCAGCTCACCTTCACCGTTCCTAATCCAAAGTCTCAGGCAACCTTCAAGGTCGTCGATACCTACAAGCTCCTCGGTGATCCAACCGAAATGAAGATGACTGTTGATGGCTCCGACGTTTCCAGCGAACTGACCTTTACCCAGGGCACTGGCACCTTCACCGTTCAGCCAAAGGACACCACCTTCAGCGGTGACCCAGAGAAGCCAACCATCACCGGTCACATGAGCGCAGACGGCACCAAGATCGACTCCGCTTCCGACTTCGTTACCAAGTATGCTGGCAAGGTTGTCACCATCACCTATAACCAGACTGTTCTGCAGGCTACCGACACTGACAAGGTCGCAGACAACTCCTTCACCAAGACGGTGTACGACTACGATGGCAACGGCACCCCAACCAAGGATGACGGCGGCGAAACCTCTAAGGTTTACAACTACACCATCGCTTTGCAGAAGCAGGACCTCAATGGTAATAAACTGCAAGGTGCAAAGTTCGTTGTCAAGCAGATCAAGCAGGGCGACAAAGACGTTAGCTACTACCTCAAGCAGGATTCTAAGACCGGTGCATGGTCCAAGGCTTCCAGCAAGGAAGACGCAACCCAGTTCACCACTGCTGGAACCGATGGTAAGTTGAGCATCTCTGGCCTCGACTACGGCGAGTACCACCTCGAAGAGGTTGCCGCCCCAGAAGGCTACATGCTTTCCCCAATGGGCGTTCCAGTCGTCGCTGATGTCACCCTCTCCGCACCAGATGCTGACGGTACCGGCAAGGTTGATATGACCAAGGCAAAGACCGTTGTTGCTGCTGGTACTTCCAGCGACGGCCTCGTCGTAGCTGTTTCCGATGGTGTTTCCCACGTTGGTCTCGAATCTGACACCACTCTTGTAAAAGTCAAGAACATCAAGTCCCTGACTGAGCTCCCAGCAACCGGTGGCACCGGTGCAATCGCACTGCTGCTCCTCGTCGCTGTTCTCCTCGGTGCTGGCTCTGCTGTTGCTCTCGGTGCACGCAAGGCTCGCAAGAACGCTGAACTGCGCTGAGCTACAGTGAGCTGAACAAGCTCCTCGTTGCTCAAACAACAGGAGTTGAGTAGTTCATAGAAATGGCCATACCTCGCAAGAGGTATGGCCATTTTGTTTGCGTCGGGCTGATAATCTTAAGCCCCTCAGAGAATTTTCAGAAGCAGCGAGTAACTTATACCCCAGAGAGAAATAAGGATAGGGGAGAAGCGATGGCACAACCAAGCTTCGCCGATGCGCTCGTGCTTCAAGGCCAGAAAGACCAAGAAGCCAGCGAAAAGGCGATTCAACAGGCGAAACGTGCAAACGCCTGGATGGTAGTGTATCGCATCATGGTCGCCATCGCCGTACTGCTCATCGGCTCCGCCATCACCATCTCCACCGTGTACATCGGCCGCGAATACCATAACGATTCGCAAAATAAAGCCATCGCCGCCCGCGACGAGGAGATCGCCAGAAACTACTCTAAAGCCCAGAAAAACGCCCTCCTCCAAGCTGCGCGCGATTACAACAAAAGGCTTTTCGAAAATCCACGAGCTATCGGAGCCATCGTCGACCCATTCACCAATAAGCCAGGAAGCTTCAACGGCAACGACGATAAGGAATACCATCACATTCTCAACGCCCCAGGCGATACCATGGCAGTGCTCACCATTCCTAAGATCTCAGTGAAACTGCCAATCCACCACGGTGCTGACCAGGATCAGCTGGAAAACGGCCTCGGTCACCTGCCAGGAACGTCCTTCCCTGTTGGCGGGAAAAATACTCGAGCCGTCATCACTGGCCACTCGGGTTTGCCAGGAAAAACGCTCTTTACCAACCTTCCTGACCTTCGCAAAGGTGATCTTTTCTTCGTCACTGTTGCCGGTGAGACGCTCGCCTACAAGGTTAAATGGATTGAAGTGGTGCTGCCAACGAACACGAAGGCACTGCGCATCAAACCGGGTAAGGACCTCGTCACCCTGCTCACCTGCACGCCGTATGGTATTAACACGCACCGTCTGCTGGTGACGGGGGAGAGGACGAAATGGCCTTTGTACACGGCAGCGCCAGCTCTGAGCCCGAGTGTGGATGAGATCATCATGTACACGGCGGCTGCCATCCTCGCCCTGTGGATTCTCCTGCTTATTTTCCACCGTCGCTATGTTCTAGGCCATCATATTCATCGCTATCACGGTAAACCGTGGAATTTGCGTAAGCCTGTGCGTAGCTGGAGGAAAGAGGAGAGTGTAGTGAACCCAATTCCAGCTGGAATGCTGCATGCACATGCGGCTATGGACGATGAGTAGGCGTAATGCGCAAGACTGAGGCTTAGGTGTGATGCACTGGCGTTATGCGTAGGTTTTATGCACGGTGCGATAAGTAGGTGTGATGCCCGAGTGTGCTGTGCAAGCGTTGTCATAATGTGCCATAGCCTCAGCGCGGGATTGGGTACACGACGAAACGTGTATCGTTTCAGACGAGTCTTTCTCCTAGACTAGAAGGGACACAAACCACTTTCAAAGGAGAAAGCATGAAAGCACTTCGCCCACCGATGGGCTGGAATTCCTGGGATTCCTACATGACGACTATCACAGAAGAAGACGTCCTCGCGAACGCACGTTTTATGAGTGATAATCTCAAGCAATTCGGCTGGGATACCATCGTCGTCGACGCCAGCTGGTTTGACCCTCAAGCAAAATCAGAAGCCTACAACGACGCAGCGCAAGGCGCCACCTTCTGCCTCGACAAGTACGGCCGCCTGTTGCCCGACCCGGGCCGTTTCCCTTCTGCAGCCGACGGATCGGGCTTCACGCATATTGCTGAAAAAGTGCACGAACTGGGCTTGAAATTTGGCTTCCACGTCATGCGCGGCATTCCACGCCAAGCAGTGCGCGAAAACTGCCCTGTTGAGGGAACACAATGGACAGCACGCGACGTTGCCGACATGGACCCCGAGCACGCTTGCCACTGGAATAATGACAACTACGGCTTAAACCAAGCGCACCCTGGCGCACAAGCGTGGTACAACGCTCAACTCGATCTCTACGCCTCCTGGGGAATCGACTTCTTGAAGGTCGACGACATGCAAGCGCCGTTCTACCCAGCAGAAATCGAAGCCTACTCGCAAGCAATCCGCATCGCCGAGCGCAAATACCACCGCGAGATCAGCCTCTCGCTCTCTCCAGGCACGCAAGTTGCCACCACGAATATCGACTTTTTGCGTCGCAACGCTCAAATGTGGCGCATTTCCGACGATCTGTGGGACCGCTGGCGTGACGTATACAACCAGTTCTCCCGCATGGCACGCTGGGCTCCTTTGCAAACGCCTGGCCACTGGGCCGACGCCGACATGCTGCCTCTGGGCCACCTCACCGTCAACGACAAGCAAGGTGGACACATGTCGAACCTCACTCCTGCCGAGCAGCGCACGCTGTTGACCTTGTGGGCTATGTCGCACTCTCCACTGATGATGGGCGGCGACCTGCCAACCTCTCCTGCTGAGACTATCGACCTGCTCAAGAACCCGTGGCTGCTCGAGGTGGAAGCCAATTCGACGCATAATCGCGAGGTTTTGCGCGAAATTTACGATCAGGAGAACAAGTTCAACAAGTGGGATGGCGCTTCCGTGCCGGAAGGCGAGTTCATTGTCTGGGCTGCTGATGCTACGGGCGCTGCGCAGTCTTCCTGCTCCTGCGAGAAGGGGGAGAAGTGCTCCTGCGGTAGCGGTGAAGCGTGCTCTTGCAGTAGCGGTGAAGCGTGCTCTTGCGGCGCCAATTCCGCCCTCACCACCGAGCGCGGCTCTTACTATGCCGCCTGCTTCTGGACTGGCCCCACCCAGTGCCAGCAGCGCGTCGACATTGCCGCCATTGTTGGCCTGGAAGATTATCAGCGCGGCTTTGACCTGACGAAGTGGAAGGTGACTGACCTATGGTCGGGTACTTCTGGTGAAGCACAGCTGGATGGCCGCTTGCTCATGGTGACGATGCCAGCTCATGGTTGCGTGTGGCTGCGCTTCGACCCTATCGACTGAGGCTGCGCCCGCCCACGCGCTTTCACTCTTAGCGCGTGCGATTCGTGCTCCTCGCTAGTCTGGAGCTTATGACGACTAACGAGAACGAGACGAACGCAACAGCTGCACCCGAGCAGCCAGCTGGCCAGCCAGCTTCTCTGGCAACTCAGCGTCCACTGCGCGTCGGTGTGGTGGGTGCTGGCCCTGCCGGCATTTATTTTTCCGACATTCTTCTGCGCGAGCTTGCCGCTCAGGGCGAGGCTCTGGGCTTGGGCACTCAGGCTCGCATCGACATCGTAGAAAAGCTGCCGGTGCCCTATGGTTTGGTGCGCTACGGCGTGGCTCCTGACCATCCTTTCGTGCGCATGATCGTCGGCGCTCTCGATAAAGCCGCGTCCAACCCTCACATGCATTTGTTGACGGGTGTGAGCGTGGGCGAGGATGTCAGCGTCGAGCAAATTTTGCAGCATGAGGACGTTCTCGTTTTCGCAACCGGCGCCACCCTGGACCGCGAGCTCACCATTCCTGGGGCTCAATCTCGCGGTGTGCACGGCGCTGCTGACTTTGTTCGCTGGTACAACGGCTTCCCAGTCAAACAGCCGACCCCTGATTATCAGGACCCTTCCACCGACTGGGACTTTTCCGCTCACGACGTCGCTGTTATCGGTGGTGGCAACGTGGCTTTGGACGTCACCCGCATGCTGTTGCGCGATCCTGAGGCTCTCGTTTCCACGGACGCCTCCGAGCATGTGATTGACAATTTCCGTGCTTCTCAGCTGCGCCGCCTGCACCTTCTGGTTCGTCGCGGCCCGGCCCAGGCTAAATTTGGCGTCAAGGAACTGCGCGAGTTGCAAAAGCTCGCCAATGTGCGCATTGTTCTTGACCCTGCCGACTTTGAGCTTGACGAGATTACCACTGCTCGTGCTTATCAGGACCACGATAAGGCGCAAATGCTCGGCGAGCTGATGCATATGCGCGATGTTTTCGTCGAAGCCACTTCCGCGGCTTCTGCTGCTTCCGATTCCGTGGCTTCCGCAGCCAATGCCGTCGACACTTCTAGCGGATCCCCTGCAGGCGCATCTGCTACTTCCGCACCTAAGCGCGAACTCATCCTCCACTTCTTCTCCAACCCGGAGGAAGTGCTCAACGACAACGGCGTGGTAACCGGCCTGAAAATCAGGCGCATGAAGGTCAACGCAGACGGCACTTCCCAGCCAACCGAGCATACTGAAACCCTGCCTGTTCAGTCCATCTATTCGGCTATCGGCTACCGTCCAACGCAAGTCGAAGGCGCCCCTTACGACGACGAACACTTTGTGATTACCAACGCAGCAGGTCGTGTGCTTTCCGACGAGGGCACACCGGTTGAGCGTGAGTACGTCACCGGCTGGGCTAAGCGCGGTCCGGTTGGCTTGATTGGCTCTACCAAGTCGGATGCGAAGCAGACGGTTGCTGCACTCTTGGAGGACCTTTCCCAGCGCGCAGATAAAGGCCGAGCAGCTGTTTCGGATGAGTTGTTTAGTGATTATTTGGTTTCGCAGGGTTTGCAGCCGGGTAATTTGGATGGCTGGCATGCTGTTGAGCAGGCAGAGAGTGCTGCTGGACAGTCGGTTGGTCGTGCGATGCAGCGTATTTATGATTGGCAGATTTTGAGTGATCTTTCGCATTGCGAGCCGCTCGCTGGTGATGATGCTGACGCAGCCGCTGATTCTGAATGATACTGGTATGACTCTGGTGTGATTGAGAACAGTACTACGACTGATATCGCTGACGCTGATTCTGAATGATGCTGTTGCTGAATAGGTGAGTGCATATACGAAGAGGCGGCGATGGCCGGATGGTCATCACCGCCTCTTGTTGTTTCCGCTGGTGAGCGGAAACGGTGGGGCGCTAGTCAGTTATCAATGCTTGCGCGTGCTCATGCGCAGTGCTGCACCTGCGGTGAGGGCAGTAAGAGCAACGAGCAGGATGATGCTGACGTTGGCACCGGTGGAAGCCAGAGTATGAGGCTTGGAGGAAGCCTTCTTGCCGTCTGCCTGTGGCTTTGCTGGCTTGGATGGCTCAGCTGGCTTCGAAGGCTTATTCTCATCCTTACCTGGCTTGGTGTCGTCACCAGGGTTGGATGGCTTGTTGTCGTCCTTGCCTGGCTCTTCCTTAGCCTTTTCCTTCACGACGAGGGTGAAGCTGACTGGCTTTTCTTCGCCGCGAACAGTGACGGTGCCGTTGTACACGTAGGAGCCTGGGTTGTGGATCTCACTGGCACTCTTATCTTCCCAACGTGGGTGCAGAACTGTGGTGGAACCGTTCTCGTAGGTGACGATGGCGTTTGGCATTTCGAAGCCTGCGCCTTGTTCGATTTCCACAGTGTCCTTGGTCAGGGTGATGGAGGTGATTTCCAGTGGTGTGACGTTGACGGTTACGCTAACCTTCTGGCCTGCAACGGTTCCGGAAACTTGGAAGCTGTTGCCGTCAGGGTTCTGGTAATCTTCAGGCTTTACTTCATCCCAAGTGACTGGCTCTTGCGTGGTGTCGCCATTGGACCAGGTGACGGTGGCGTTTTCTGGCAGTTGTGGGGCTGTCTGTGCCTTGGTGGTCACGGTGGTTGGCTCGACGCTTACGCTGGTGGCGGTGGCTGGCTCAACGTTGATGGTGATCGTGACATCGCTTGGTGCGACGGCTGCGAGCATGACGAACAGGTTGTTCAGGCTTGCTGGAGCCTTACCGGTGACGCTACCACGCAGGGTGATGGTGCCACCTTGGCGGGAAGCCAGGGTTTGCAGATCGGCGTCGGTCAGTTCAGACCAGATGACTGGAACGTCAGCGCTGGTGCCGTTGTCGAAGTGGGCAACCACGGTTTGTGGGAGCGTCAGCTCGCCCTTCTTCGTGCCGGATGGAACGGTGAGAGGGGTTGGCTCTTCGACGCTGATAATCTTGGCGGCGACGACGTGAACGGTGAGGGAGACTGGCTTGGAGTAGCCGTCTACCGTGCCGGAGAGCGTGTAGTCACCAACAGTGTGAGTGTCGAGGGTGCTGCTATCCCAGGTGACGGGGACGGCTGCTTCATCGCCGTTGCTGTAGTGGCCGGTGAGGGTTTCTGGCAGCTTGGCTTGAGTGTCCACAACCACGGTGAGGTCAGCTGGAGCGTCGACAGTGTCGAGTGTTGCTGGGGTGACCTTGATGGTTTGGGTTGCTGGCAGCTGGGTGCCTTCAACGGAACCGGTGACGGTGAAGGTGCCACCTTCGCGAGCACTGTACTGGTCCTTGCTCAGGGTGCTCCATACGACCTTGGCAGTACCTTCTTCGTCGTCAGAGTAGACTACCTTCACTTCGCTTGGCAGTTGGCTGCTCGGGTTGGTGCCGGATGCGACGGTGATTGGTTCTGGGTCGACAACCTTGACGATGTGAGCGGTCACGGTGAGGGTGACGCTGACTTTCTGCTCGTTCTTGGTGCCGGTGAGAATGGTACCGTTGATCTGCTTTTCACCGCGCTTGGCGTAGTCACTTTCGCTGATGTTCCAGGTGACTGGCTCTTGCGTGGTGTCGCCATTGGACCAAGTAACTTCTGCAGTCTGTGGCAGCTGTGGAGCTTGCTTGGCTTCAGTGGTGACAGGGGAGAGTTCTTTCACGCTGGTCACGGTTGCTGGGAGCACGGTGACGTGAGCAGTGACCGGTTTGCCGGCAAGGGTGCCGTTGACGTCGAATTCTCCGCCTTCGCGTGGGGAGTACTTGCTCTTGTCGATGGCATCCCAGGTGACTGGCTCTTGCGTGGTGTCGCCGTTGGACCAAGTGACCTTACCCGTCTTGGCGAGTGCTGGTGCAGTGCCGGATGGGGTGGTGACGTCGGTGTCTACTGGGGAGAGTTCAACGCTTGCGACGGTTGCTGGCGTGACGTTGATGGTCAGGGTGACTGGCTTGTCCCAGCCGGCAACGGTGCCGCTGAGGGTGATAACACCGCCCTTGCGGGAGGCGAGAATGCCCTTCTGTTCGGCGGAGAGGTCTGTCCAGGTGACGGCAACATCGCGAGAGGTGCCGTTGTCGAAGGTGGCGTGGACTGTCTTCGGCAGGTCAAGCTGGGTGGTACCGGAAGCAACGGTCATTTGCTGAGGATTATCAACAGCGGTGATTGATGCTTCGGTGACGGTGACTTTGAGGCTCACGTTGGTTCCAGCCACTGTTCCGGTAACGGTGTAGGTGCCTGGAGTGTCCATCTTGACGGCAGAAGTATCCCACGTGACTGGCTCGTCGCTCTGTTCCTTGTTGGACCAGGTAACCTTGAGGGTTTCTGGAAGCTGGAGTTGGGAGCCTTGCTTGACGGTCATGTCTGCAGGGGTGTCGACCGAGCTGACGGTTGCTGGCTTGACGGTAACCTTCAGCTGGACGTTAGTGCAAGCGTTCTTTTCCTGGGTGGTACCGGTGAAGGTGTAGGAACCGCCCTTGTGGCTGGTGAAGCCTTCTGGTTCGGTCTTGTCCCACGTGACTGGAATCTGCTTGGAGGAATTGTCCGAGTAGTGAGCGGTTACAGTGTCAGGGAACTGTGGGTGCTCACCAGCGTTGATGGTCTGCTCAGCAACTGGATCGAGCGAGACGCACTCGGGGAAGAGTACGCGCTTGTATTCGTTGAGCTGAGCCAAGTACTGATCGATGCTCTGGGTTGGAGCAGTGAGATTGAAATACTTGAGGAGATCATCGTAACCTTGCACCTGTCCAACGACGACTTTGCCTTGATGCGGGCCATTGGGGTATTGAGAGACGTCACCGGCAATAGATGTACCTGTAATTGCTAATTTGAGGTAGGTTGCAGGTGATTGGCGACTATCTTTGTCGGTAATGTTCGTGTAGTGACCAATGGCATCGCGGAAAGTGTTACCAGTTCCCGCCTTGCCGCCGTTTTTGTCATAGGTAACTTTTTCTTCGTACCATGAACCAGCAGCGACTGAGTCACCCTCCTGCCAAGTGGTGCAGCCCAAGGAGTTTGGGCAATATCCGCCGTCGTAACGCCAGACGATCGGGAAGGCGAGAACTTCGAAGAAGCCAGGGAAATTCTGAGCATGTGCCATTTTCCCTTGGTTATATTGCACTAATGACCAGTTTGAATTTGACTGTGACACTGCAAGTGCAACATCGCTTGCTACTTTTGGAGTCAATTTCAAATTAGGATCATTGCATACTCGACCTTGGCCTTCTGGAAGGTCCATTCGGCAAGGTTCATTGGGCTGCCTCATCAAGAACTGGTCAATTGCTTGAGACTCATGCAGAGCAGCCTCAAAATTGGCCAGGTTCGTTGCATCGTTAGTAGCGCCAATGTGTGTATCGCTGGATTTCGGGTCAGCCAAGATATCAGCGGCATGCTTCGCTGCGTCGCGCTGCTCTTGAGTTAAGCTCTGGTTTTCTGACTTCCACACGAAGAAGCCATAGGATGATTGTTTCTCCTGGTCACTCAGAGAACTCCATGTGGTTGCTGCAAATGCTGGAATTGTGAGTGCAAGTGCGCCAACCATTGAAGCTGCTGAGATTCCTGCAAGGAGTTTTCGGAATCTAGCCATTTCTTCCTCATTCCCTTCGTTATTACATTCGCTGTTGAATGCAATAGTTCCAGTCTACCCCGCAAAGTGTATCGGTGGGACAAGTGTGGATAAAGTTAAAAACCTTGAAATAAAGCGATTTCTCAAGATTATCACTGCGCATTTTTCTCATCTCACACTGTCAGTACAGCAAACCACAAACTTTTATGGTGTATATTGCTACATCGCTTTCGTAACTTGAAAAAAAATTAAAGTTATGAAAGCAGCGATGCTATGATTGACTATCACAATACCTGAAAACTCACTGTGAACTGTAGCTGCATTTTCTTCTGGTACAGCAGAAAACGAGCCCATTTTTCTTCAGAATTTCTGGTACAACAGAAATTCTGCTCATTTTCGTGCGAAATTTCTGGTACAGCAGAAATTATGCAGGGTGTCGGTTAGAAAACTGTGGCGGCAACCTGCAGTGACAACCCACTGGCGGCAACCCGCGGTGACGACCCACTGGCGACAACCCGCGGTGACAATCTGGGCAAGTTCGACTAAAGTAAAGAGGGTTGTCAGCCTTGCGGACATAGTTCATCGGTAGAACGGCAGCTTCCCAAGCTTCAGAGGCGGGTTCGACTCCCGTTGTCCGCTCCATTCCATTCTGCTCCATTCACTCTTCTTCTCCTTGGACGCGGTAAACCATGACTTTGCAGGTGTAGATTCGCCAGTAGAATCCAGGGTCTGGCGAATCGTCATCAAGGAAATCTTCTGGCTCAACATTCTTCAAGAAAGCTTTTTCGCCGCGCATTTCGATAGCTTCTTCAAGACTGTTCGCTTCCGCATATTCATCACTGAAATAATCGAGCGCATTTCCTTCATCACGGTCGTACTCGTGTGGAGCAGGAAGGTTGAAGGCCTTGTCATTCGTTGAGTCTACGTGAGAGTCAGTGGCAGAGTCTCTCTGGCGGCCAGGCTTTTCAGTGTTCTTGTTGTGCGTAGAGCTTTCCTGGTAGTCACCCAGGTGGTAGTCCTCATAAATGAAAGCTGTCTGGTAAATGAAAGGTGTCTGGATGCCAGGCAAAGACGTCTGGGATTTATATGGGATAAAAGGTAGAATTAAACAGATGACTTGTGTGTTTTGATGAGAGAAGAACTTTCGGTCAGCATCTGAGGAAGAAAAGATGAGAGAGTCATTCTTTCAGAGAAATGCATAAGAAAGAAAAAGCGATAGGCATTGGTGACGCGCTTTGTGATGCTGCACTTATGTTCATTGGGTGCATGCGTCCGGCATTCAACAAGGGCATGGCTCTGCGCTCTACGCTTTGTGCATAAAGCTTTGTGTATAAAACAGAGCACCATAATCTGTGCACACAGTAGAAAGCCCAGTGCTCAAGCCAAAAGTGAGCCGTAAAACATAGCTTCTAGCCAGAAACCCCAAGGGTAACAGCGAGAACTGCAGGCCTCTCCAACGCCGATCGATTATTGAGGGAGAAAGAGTTGACGCGTAGAGTCAAAAGCCTCGTTGCTGCTGGGCTCGCTGCCGCACTGTCACTGGGAATTGGCGGATCACTCGTATCCACCGCTGCCGCAGATGACAGTGGCCTCGGTAAGCTGGGTGCCACCAGTTACAAAGAGGCAGATTACATTTCCAATGCATCACTTGAAGCCCTTCGCGCCATGGGCGAAGATGTGTCTCAGATTTCTGCTGAACGCTTCAAGTCCATCGTGGACCGCGCAGTGCTCGTTGAACCACTGACTGATGAAAACTCCAACTATCAGCAAAAGTGGCGTATCACGTGGAACCTCTCCGAAGCTCAGCAGCCACAGCAGTGGCCAGGCGACGGCGCTGTTCCTTACAGCAGCTCCGGCTTCGACGACATGTCGAACCCTGATTACTCTTTGATGGTCTCTCAGGACCTCACCATCCTCACTGATAGTGAGCACACACCGCACTGGACGGTGTACAACCGGAAAGAGCCAAACAAGGCTTTTGCTAGTTTTGACCTCCCACTGTGGAAAACAAAGGATGGCGACGTCAAGACAGTCAAAAACCAGTACGGCTACAGCAACACCCTGAAGAACATGAAATACTTCGGTCAGTACAAGGATGCTGACGGGCATGAGGCTGCTGCAAACTGGCAAGACCTTGCCAAAGCCTGCCTCGCTGGTGAAAAAACCGCAAGTGAAGTGTCCTCCCAGTCTGACTCTCCTTGTGGTGATTACGTCGAATGGCTCAACGGCTCCGGTAAGAGCTTTGCCGCTGGCCAATCAGATTTGAGTGATAACAGCACTCGTTACGTTGATGGCAAGAACTACGAGCGTTCCTTGGAACAGTTCAACATGTTCGCCCAGCAAATCGGCGGTCTGCAAACATTCGAATGGAACACGGGTAAGTTCTACAGGAACACAGAAAACCTGGGCCAGATTGTGACAGTCGAGTTCACCACCCAGCGCACCCCATGGGCAGGCAATGGAAACGAAAAGGTACACCGCACCTTCGTTGCCGGCCATTATAAGGGAAACTATCTTGCTTACCTGTACCAAGGCACTCAGTTTAAGTACGTCGAAACCCCAGAGAAGGATTCCGACGGCGATGGGCTGACTGACCGTTTCGAGCTGGGTATCGGCTCTTGCCCATTCCCTAAAGATTCCGCAGAATACAACGAAACTCTAAACTGCAAGGGTGTTGCAGACCCAACCGACACCGATGGTGACGGTGTTCCAGACGGTAAGGAAGTCAAGTCGCAAACTCCAAAGCTCCACGACACCGGCTTCAAGATCGAAGGCACTGACCCTACAGTTGCTCCACAAAAGCCTTCCAACCCATCAGACCCAACCGGTCACAAGGGCGAAAAGGTCACTGGTAAAACTCGCCCATACGAAACAGTCGAGCTCTACGATCTGAGCACCGGCGCCGTCATCGCCTCGACCATCGCAGATGAAAATGGCAACTACACTCTCGAACCAGGCCGCATTCTCTCCCGCACCGACGGCACCGGCGGCAAGCCAAAGAGCTTCAACAAGTACGGCAACAACATCCAATTCGCCTCTGAAGAAGATGAAGCTGCTCGTAAGCCAGTCATGATGGACGGCGGCACTCCTGTTCCTGATGGCGAAAACCATCTCGTTGCAGTTCGCGTGTGGTCAGACGGCATGGACCCACTTCCTGGTTCCGAAGCCACTCGCCCGCAGTTCACCGCTCCAACTGGCATTCTTCCCAGCCTTAAGGTTGACGAGAAAACTCCAGTTCAGGATCCTCACCACCTCACCGATGACGAGAAGCAGAAGGTCAAGGACGACATCAACAAGTCCATTCCAGGTGCTTCTGACGTTGTCGTCAACGACGATGGTTCCGCAACAGTCACCATTGGTGGCTCGCAATACACCATCCCTTCGCAGGATCTGATTACAACCGCTCCTGCCTTGCCTGCTGACCCTGCTCACTCCAGCATTGCTGAGCCAAGCAAGACTACCGTTCCGGTTTCTGATGGCACGAGCGCAGATGGTAAGACGAGCTTCACCGTTACCTTGAAGGATGAAAATGGCAAGCCTGTCACTGACGCTGACAATCTGACGGTAACTCGCGAAGACGGTAAGCAAGTAAAGCCTGAGATTGTCAATAACGGCGACGGCACCTACACGGTAACTGTTTCCTCTCAAGAAGCTGGTACCTCGCCTCTCAAGGTGAGTGTCGGTGACACTGAGATTGGCAGTACCGCACCAATCACCTTCGAACAGCCTGCACCAGCTCAGCCAAACATTCAGGTGAGCACCTCCCATTGCTCTGCCGTGGTGGCTGATGGTAAAGCGAGCTGCCCAGTGACCATCACGCTGACCGATAAGGACGGCAAGGTGATCACCGATGATATGAGTGATTCGGTGAAGTTGACTGCCTCCGGCCCAGACGGTGCAACAGCAACCTTCTCCGAGCTCAAGCAGAACCCAGATGGCACTTACACTGCCACGATGACCAGCACGAAGTCGGGAGATTTCACTGTCACGGCAACGGAAGGTGATGAGCCAAACGCAGTGAGTGCTTCGACAACGGTCACCTTCGTCCCAGGCTCAATCGCCACAGTTTCTGACTGGACCGGTTTGAGCAGTGACGACGACCCATGGGCTGCAGGCACTCCTGTTGACGATGTCACCGTGAAGGTGTCTGACAAGAATGGCAATCCATTGCTGCCAGGCACTGAAGTGTACGTCACTGTTCCCGGTGTTGAGAACCCAGTGCGTGCTGTAGTCGATGAGAACGGTGTTGCTCACCTCGATCCATTTACGCCAACCAAGGCTGGCGCTGATGGCACGATTAGCGTGTACCCATCTGAGGATGATGCCAAGAAGGGTAACAACGGTGTAGCAACTGAGGAATCTCCTTCCACTACTGCTGGTGCGTTCAACCCAGCTACTTCGGAAGTTTCCGTGAGCAGCGGCGATAAGAAGGTGGGAGATTCTCACACAGTGACAATCTCCCTGAAGGATCAGTATGGCAACCCCATCACCGACCCTCAGGCCCAGCAGGATGCTCTCAAGAAGCTCAAGGTCAACGCTTCCAACGGCGACACCAACGCAACTGTGGGCGACTTCACTCCAGTTGAGGGCAAGCCAGGCGAGTTCAGTGCACCAGTGACTGCCACCAAGCCAGGCGAGTACACCATCGACGTGTCCGCTAACGACGCTTCGGGTGCTGCCACCGAGCTCAAGAACAGCCCAGCCACGGTGAACTTCGCCAAGCCGCAGCCATCTGCGGAGAAGACCACCTTCAGCGCAGACCCATCGCCAGTGACTCAGGGTTATCCGGTTGCTGTGAATGGTCAGGTCAACGATGAGAACGGCAAGCCGATTGCTGGCCGTGAGCTGACTGTGGTTTTGCCAGATGGCACTGAGGTTCCTGCCAAGACTGATGAGAATGGTTATGTTGTCGACAAGGATGGCAAGCCGATCACCTTCACTGCCAAGCAGGGTGGTGAGGTGCAGCTGTTCGACGGTACTGACACTACTGGCGAGCCTTTGAAGTCGGCTACCTTGACCGTCAACGACCCAGTGATTGGCAGTGGCTCTCACCTCGAGGTGAAACCAAGCGATCAGAAGGATCCATCTGACCCTCACGCCAAGGACCTGAAGCCTGGTGATAAGGCTACTGTGGATGGCACCATTGTTGATGAGAACGGCAAGCCGATTGCTGGCCGTGAGCTGACTGTGGTTTTGCCAGACGGTACTGAGGTTCCTGCCAAGACTGATAAGGATGGCAAGATCGTTGGTAAGGATGGTCAGCCGATCGAGTTCACTGTGGGTGATAAGGATGGCGCGGTGAAGATCTTTGACGGTAGCGATACCGCTGATCCAGCCAAGCCAGTTGTCACCGTTCCTGTCAATCCAGTTCCTGTCCCATCGGCTGAGAACTCTTCCGTCTCTGTTTCTCCTCAGAACCCCACCAAGGATGACACTGTCACCGTTTCTGGCGAGGTGAAGGATAAGAACGGTAACCCAATGGCTGGTCGTGAGCTCACGGTTGTTCTGCCAGACGGTACTGAAGTTCCTGCTGTCACTGACAAGGACGGCAAGGTTGTCAGCAAGAAGGACGGTTCTCCGATCACGTTTGTTGCTGATAAGGACGGCGATGTGAAGCTCTTCGATGGCACTTCCACCGATGGCGATCCACTGGTAAGTGCGCCTGTTACCGTTTCTGAGCCAAAGCCAGCCACGATTGGTGATGGTTCATCTGCAACTGTGAAGCCTGTTGATTCTCAGGATTCTGAACTTAACCCTGGTGATAAGGCTACTGTGGATGGCACTATTGTTGATGAGAACGGCAAGCCGATTGCTGGCCGTGAACTGACGGTTGTTCTGCCAGACGGTACTGAGGTTCCTGCTGTCACTGATAAGGATGGCAAGATCGTTGGTAAGGATGGCCAGCCGATCGAGTTCACCGTGGGTAACAAGGATGGTGAGGTGAAGATCTTTGACGGTAGCGATACCGCTGCGCCTGCCAAGCCAGTTGTCACCTCTGACGTGAAGCCAGTTCTGCCACAGCCATCGGCTGAGAATTCTTCCGTCTCTGTTTCTCCTCAGAACCCCACCAAGGGCGACACTGTCACCGTTTCTGGTGAGGTGAAGGATAAGAACGGTAACCCAATGGCTGGTCGTGAGGTTACCGTGGTTTTGCCTGACGGTACTGAAGTTCCTGGCGTCACTAACGACAAGGGTGAGATTGTCAGCAAGGATGGTACTCCGATCACATTCATCGCTCAGGGTAGTGGTGATGTGAAGGTGTTTGATGGTTCTTCTGCTGATGGTGAGCCTTTGACTTCTGCTGCGGTGACTGTTTCTGAGCCAAAGCCAGCCACGATTGGTGATGGTTCGTCGGTTTCTGTGAAGCCTCAAACTCCTGGTGATGATGAGTTGAACCCTGGTGATAAGGCTACTGTGGATGGCACTATCGTTGATGAGAACGGCAAGCCGATTGCTGGTCGTGAGGTCACCGTTGTGCTTCCAGATGGCACTGAGGTTCCTGCTGTCACTGATAAGGATGGCAAGATCGTTGGTAAGGATGGTCAGCCGATCGAGTTCACCGTGGGTGATGAGGACGGTGATGTGAAGGTTTACGACGGTAGCGATACCACCGGTAAGCCAGTGTTGACTGCACCAGTCCACGTCGTCACTCCTGTTGAGCCAGTGAAGAAGGCTGATCCAGAACATTCTTCCGTCACCGTGTCCCCAGTAAACCCGAATAAGGGTGAAACTGTTGTAGTTTCTGGTGAGGTGAAGGATTCTGATGGTAAGCCTCTTGCTGGCCGCGAAGTCACCATCGTGCTGCCAGACGGTACTGAAGTTCCAGGTACCACGGATAAGGACGGTAAGCTCGTTGGCAAGGATGGCCAGCCAATCACTTTCGTCGCTCAGGGTAGCGGCGATGTGAAGGTGCTTGTTGATGGCGATCCACTCACTTCGGCAAAGCTCACCGTCAAGGATGGTTCTGCCGATAACAACGGCGACAACAACGGTTCGAACAACGGCGGTAAGGATAACTCAGGTAACAACAACGGTGCTTCCGACAACGCTGGTAAGAACAATGGCAGGAATAACGGCAACAAGGGTGGTGCGGCTGCTCAGAACGCTCAGAAGAGTGCTCAGGTTCTCGCATCTACTGGTGCTGCTGTTACCGCCATCGTTGCTGTGGCTCTCGCCTTCGTCAGCTTCGGTATGCTCGCTCTTGCAGCACGCCGTCGCAAGGACGAGGAGTGAGCTTATCGCTTGATGCAAGCGACAATAGTGAATAACTGAAAACTCTCTCGACTGCAGGGGCATAGGCTACGGCTTATGCCCCTGTTTGTATATGCGGAAAAGTGTGAGCATGGGTTTAGGCATGTTGCTCTGATATCTGGTTATTACTTACCAGGGAATCGGGCGGAAGAGAAATAGAAAATTGTTCTGCTGAGTAAATGCCTGTAGCAGTAACAATTTTATATGTTGTGCCGTAACACCTCCGGCTTTAGCGGGGGGATATAAGGCGCTTCTCTTTTACCATTCTAGCTCACATATGTAAAAAGTCTGCTATATTGGAAACATGAACACCAAGACAGTAAAGCGGGCATACCGGTTCCGCTTCTACCCCA
>CASERW010000012.1 GCA_949290445.1 Aeriscardovia aeriphila
TTTTTGAAGAGAACTTATTTCCCATTTTCGGAGAACATTCAGAAGGCTTTCAGGTTAAAGAGTTGAGATAATACCAGAACACGAACGAGCGAACGGCGGCTTAGCTGGCCGCAAGGTAAAGGCCTTCGGGCCTGCAAAGGAGAAACATGACGGATCAGAACATGAACGGGCAGAACCCGGATTTCTCGAATCCGGAGAATTCTTCTCACGAGCTTTTTGATAACACTTCTCCACTCAACGCCAACAGCAACGACGTGGACGCTGCAACCGGTGAGAACGCTGTGAACGGCGAGAGTGCTTCGGCTAACAACGTTTCGTCTAACAGCGCTTCACATAACGCTTCTGCTGAGAATACGTCTTCCGAGAATGCTGCAGCTGCTGACACCACGCAGACTCAGCCAACCAGCGTACTACCAACCGATGAGCAGGCCACTGAGCAGCTTTCCGGCGAGCAGCCAACTGTTCCGCTGTCTACTTCTGGCGAGCAGGCTTCTGGCGCACAGGCTGGCAACTATAGCCAGAGCGCTTATGGCCAGAACAGCTATGGCCAGAACGCTTCTGGCCAGGGCAGCTATGGCCAGGGCAGCCAGAGCTCACAGAACGGCTACAATGCCAGCGGCTATGGCTATGGCGCAAACGGTTACAGCTCCAATGGTTATGGTTCCAATAGCTATGGCGCGAATAACTATGGTTCGAACTATGGCGCTAGCAATTACGGCTCTAGCAACTACGGCTCCAACGGCTATGGTGCCAATGGCTACAGCTCCAACGGCTACGGCTATGGCACTTCCAACTCCAGCCGCAACCCTTACACACCAAGCTCGAGCTACACGCCCAATAACTCTGGTAGTGCAAATAACTCGGGTGCGCAGAACGGCTCGAGTAGCGCAAAGGGTCAAGGCACTCCGAACACCCCTGGTGCTTCCAATGCTCCGGGTAACTTCGGCTTCCGCGGTAACCCCGGCATGCCAGGCGCTCCAGCGGGCTCGCCAGTAGCGGCAAAGAAGGCTGGCATGCCTCAGTGGGGTGTGGCTCTGCTGTCCGCAGGTGTGGCAGCAGCTCTGGCTGCAGGATTGGTGTGGGGTGGAATCTCCTCCGGCTTCATCTCTGTTCCACGTGAAACAAATCTCAGTTCGCTGAGCTCAGGCTCTGGCTCTGGCACCGCCAAGGTTCCTACCGGCAAGACCATCGACTGGCAAGCACTCAACAAGCAGGTCGCCGCATCGGTCGTCTCTGTGAAGGTCGCTGTGCAAAACGGTGTCGACCTGGGTTCTGGCGCCATCATCGACAAGGAAGGCAACATCGTCACCAACAATCACGTCATTGAAGGTGCGCAGAGCATTCAGGTGACGTTGAACAACGGTAAGGTGTACACCGCCAAGCTCGTCGGTACCGACAAGACGACTGATCTCGCCGTCATCCGCTTGGAGAACCCGCCGCAGGACCTCCAGCCAGCCGAATTCGCTGACTCCGATCAGCTTGCCGTAGGCCAGCAGATCATGGCTATTGGTAATCCTTTGGGCTACGAAAATACTGCGACAACCGGCATCGTTTCGGCTTTGAACCGCCCAGTCGCCGTGTCGGACGAAAACAATAACAGTGAGATTGTCACCAACGCCATTCAGATTGACGCGGCCATTAATCCCGGTAACTCTGGTGGCCCGACCTTCGACGCGGCCGGCAAGATCATCGGCATCAACTCCTCGATCGCTACGGCTTCCCAGTCCAGTCAGTCTTCTGGCGGTTCTATTGGCATCGGCTTCGCCATTCCTGCCAATCTGGTGAAGCGAGTAGCCTCCGAGATTATCAAGGACGGCCATGCCACCCACGTGCAACTGGGCGTGACCATTTCCGACGGCTCGGCCAAGGTTGACGGCGCAACTGTCGAGGGCGCCAAGGTTGTGAAGGTGCTCAACGGTTCGGTCGGCGAAAAGGCGGGTTTGCAAACTGGCGATGTGATCGTTGGCTTCAACGGCAAGTCGGTCAGCTCCATGTACTCGGTGCTCGGCTCGGTTCGTGCAACGGCACTCAATGCGCAGGTCAAGCTTACCGTCGTGCGTAACGGCAAGACCTTGGAGCTCAACGCCACCTTCAACCAGAAGGAAGGTACACTGACGGACAACTCGGGCAGCAACAATGGCAACAATAATGGCAACAACGACCAGAACAATGGCAACGGCCAGAATGACCAGAACAACAATGGAAACAATGGCAACAATGATGGCAATGGTTTCGGCAATGGCCTGATTGATCCATTCGGTCTCTTCGGCGGCTCCGGCTTCTGATCACTCAACCGCGCAGCTAGTCTGCTCGATTGTTAACGCCTACAGGGAGCTCTTCTTCGGAAGAGCTCCCTTTTTTGTTGTCAGTTGAGTCATATCCGCCCATATCGCTCGCAAGAGCGCGGGCAGTGGTGAGTGCGTGGTGGCGCTTTTCTACTGTGCGTTGGTAATTAACAATATCGCGGTATTTCACCATTCGATGGCCGGTTCCATTGTTGCGATAGAACGGCATTTTCCCGGAGTCGAGGAGACGAGCAACTGTTTTCGCGCTGACATGCAGAATCTCAGCAGCCTCGCCAGTTGTTAAAGCACGAGAATCGTCGGAGACGCAGTCGGCAGCACGCAAAGCTGCGGCGAACTCTTCCTCGGTAAGCTCATATGTTTTGCCGTAGCCTTGAATAGCGAAGCGGGCTGAGGTGCGAATTTCTTCTGGCGTTGTGGCAAGTCGCATAGTCACACTCCTTCCCATGATTACCTCAAGATTATCACAAACGGACAAAACGGACAGCATATTGGAGCGCAGTGTGAAAAAATGGAGTGGTAATCTCACGACTTCACAGTGGCAATCTCAAGTAATTCATAGTGACAAGCTCAAAGACTGCGAGTGAAAACGGAGAGTGAGAAGGGGAGTGGATAGCAAAAAGTGCATGATGACGGTGTCAACCCGGGCTGCGATTGGTGTTGTCAGTTTTTGTGTTCTGCTATGCCGTGTACTCATTGTGCATGCTGTTGAATGAATGCAAAAATCGTATCGAGCGTTTGTTGGCTCCAGAAGTCATACTCGTGGTCCGCTCCTTCAACACGAACAAAGCTCACGTCAATCCCCGCTTTGTGCATTGCCAGCGCCATCTTCTGCGACTGCTGATACGGAACGAGCCCGTCGCTATCGCCGTGGAGAAGCAGGAAAGGCGGATAGGGCCGGCTTGGCTGAGAGGAATTGTGTGCAGCCTCGAGAACCTTGAGCGGGCTCACCGCATCTATCGGGCTCACAGCCAGCGACGCTTCAGAAAGGTCAGTCACACCGAGCAGCTTGAGCCAAATCCTATTCAAATCCGCATCCAGATTATCCGGGTGAGGAATCATATCCCGCCCATCGCTAATGCCGAAGCAGTCAACGGCGAATTTTACCTCATCGCTCATCTGCGCGTTGGACCCGTCGTTGTAGCTGTTTTGGCCTGAAGTGAGCCCCATCAGCAGCGAAGTCGTGCCGCCCGACGACGTTCCCCACACGCCAATGCGCTCAGGGTCAATGAACATGTCCTCACTGTGCGCGCGCAAAAACCGCAGCGCCGCCTTGACGTCCTCCATAAAAGCGGGGAACGGATGGCCATGCGACCCCTGGGTGCAGTTGCGATGGTTGACGGTGGCGATGACGAAACCGCGGCGAGCCAGCTCAGCCAGCTGCGGGATTTCATAGTTACGGTCCGGCGTTTGGAAAGCCGACCCCTGAATGAACAAGACTGCGGGGAAGCGCGGGTGTTCGCCGTTGGGAACTTGCGGTTGCAGCACGTCCATCATGAGCTTCTCGCCGTCGACCTCTTTGTACACAATCCCGGGGTTGAGCCTCGCCAGCCCCGTCAGCTCAGGGTTGTGGGAGATTACCACTGGCTTGATAATCTCGTCGAAATGCTCCAGCTCTTCAGTGCTCATCATGTCGCTCCTTTGCTCGCACCCGCGCTGCATCATTGTGGTCAGGCAGTTTCAATTTCAGCACAATTTCACCGTTTCTTGCAGCATTTCTTGAGATTATCAGCCCGCATCATCACTTTCGAAACTTTATATTTTCACGTGAAACATAATGAGGACGACGCGCACCACATGAAACATAATCTGAATGACGCTTACCACATGAAACATGTTTCACGAAAAACATCGGTTGGGGATGAAGCGCAGTGATAATCTCAAGCCATCAATTTAAACGAGAAGCGGAACGAGCCTGCCCACCTGCTCGTCGCGCTCACCAACAGGAGCGACATTGCCCGCGTCTTTCTCCTGCTGCCAGGTCGTAATGCCACAAGCTAGGCGAAGCCAGGTCCAATAATCCATCTCCAACACATCAGGCGGCGTGAGATTATGCGGATCAGAGTCGGGGCCAGGGAAAAGCTTGACCGCGGCGAAAGGCGGCACGCGAAGCTCAGTCGACGGGCCAGGAACCGCGCGCTCCAACACATTCAAGCTGTAACGAACCGCCATCGCGAGCACCGGACGAGGCAGAAAATCTGGGTCAGCAGGGTCAGCGGGGCCAGTCAAGCCAGTGAGAGCAGAATTATCCGAAGTGCGCAAGGCCAAGTGCTGCAAGGCTTCTTGGCAGCGCAGAAAATCGCGACGGCCACGCTCGAGGTCTTTTTCTTTGATTGCAGGCATAGTGCCAGTTTAGCCTCGCTCGCCGTTCGCTTCTTGTAAATTTTACGGGAGAAGCAGTGTATGAGTTGCTCACATCGCCAAAGCCTCCCATAATGGAAGTAAGTGTCGCGATTTCCTAACATCGCGCGGCTGGACGTAGAGGAGCACAACCGTGCTCTGAGGCAAAGCAGCTTGCCGCCCACACGCTCATGACGGTGAAATGTCAGGGGCCAACGCGGGCGAAGGGCTCTTTGTCGGATGCGCTGGAAACGCATCCGCCCGGCTCAGTATCACAGAAAGAGCATATTGTGAGCGACGAAATCACTCGTGAGCAACTCAAGGACGAGATCATTGCTGCATTGCGCCATTCCCGCGGTGTGAGCCTCGCCGAGGCCAACAACGAGGATATGTATGTAGCGGTTTCTACCGTGGTGCGCAATCTTCTCGCTGACAAGTGGATTGAAACCCGCGAGGACACCCTGAAGGGCAACACCAAGGCTGTTGGTTACCTCTCTGCTGAGTACTTGCTCGGCACCCAGCTGCCAAACGCCATCCTCAATTCCGGTGTTCCTCAGAAGGTAGAAGCAGCTGTGAAGGAGCTCGGCTTCGACCTCGACGCTGTTGAAGATGTGGAAGTTGAGCCAGGCCTGGGCAATGGTGGCCTCGGCCGTCTCGCTGCCTGCTTCATCGACTCCCTGGCAACCAAGGCCGTTCCAGCAATCGGCTACGGCATCCGCTACACCTACGGCATCTTCCGCCAGGAGTTCGATAAGGACGGCAACCAGGTTGAGCGTCCAGATTACTGGCTGTACAACGGCAGCCCATGGGAGCAGGCAAACTACCGCCGCGAGCAGCGCGTTGGCATGGGCGGCGTTGTCGTTACCACTGAGGACGGCAAGCGCGAATGGAAGCCAGCATGGCAATTCCGCGCCATTCCTTACGACTACATGGTTCCCGGCTATGAGTCCGGCCGCGTGGGCACCCTGCGTCTGTGGAGCGCCAAGGCAGTCGACGAATTCGACCTTCTCACCTTCAACCGTTCCCAGTACGAGGACGCCGTGAAGGCACAGACCTGGGCTGAGTCCATCACCAAGGTTCTCTACCCAGAAGATTCCACCTACGTTGGTAAGCAGCTTCGCTTGGAGCAGCAGTACTTCTTCTCTGCAGCTTCCCTGGCCGACGCCATCTCCTTGTTCTACCCAGGTGAAGAGCACCCGGATATGACCACCTTCCCAGACAAGATCACCTTCCAGCTCAACGACACCCACCCGGTGATTGCCATCGCCGAGCTCATGCGTCTGTTGATCGATAAGTATGGTTACGACTGGGATACCGCATTCTCCATCACGCAGCGCACCTTCAACTACACCTGCCACACCCTGCTTCCAGAAGCACTCGAGGTGTGGGACGCCAAGTTGATGGGCGAACTGCTCCCACGCCACCTGGAGATCATCCAGCAAATCAGCGACTGGGCAGCACACGACCAGGCAAACCACGGTGCAACTCCAGAAGCCATCGAACGTATGCGCATCTACTCCAACGGCCGCGTGCGTATGGCTTACCTGGCAACCATGGCTGGCTCTCACGTCAACGGCGTTGCAGAGCTGCACTCCCAGCTGCTCAAGGACATCACTCTCAAGGACTTCGCAGACCTCTACCCACAGAAGTTCACCAACGTCACCAACGGCGTGACCCCACGTCGCTTCATGCGTTTGGCAAACCCACGCCTGTCCGAGCTGGTCACCAAGACTTTGGGCAGCGAAGAGTGGCTCAACGACCTTGAGCAGCTCAAGGGCTTGGAGAAGTACGCTGACGATCCACAGTTCTTGAAGAAGTTCGCAGAAGTCAAGCACCAGAACAAGGTGGACTTCGCTGAATGGCTCAAGCGCACTCAGGGTGTGGAAATCGATCCAAACTCCATGTTCGACACCATGATCAAGCGCCTGCACGAGTACAAGCGCCAGTCCATGAAGCTGCTGCAGGTCATCGCACTGTACAACCAGCTCAAGTCTGGCCAGAGGGATATCAACACCTTCCAGGCTCGCACCGTCATCTTCGGCGCAAAGGCTGCTCCTGGTTACGCCATGGCAAAGCTCACCATCAGGCTCATCAACAATGTTGCCCGCGTGGTGAACAACGACCCAGCATTGCAGGGCAAGCTGCGCGTGGTGTTCATTGAGAACTACAACGTCACCTCCGCTCAGCGCATCATTCCTGCCACCGACCTCGACGAGCAGATCTCGCTGGCTGGTAAGGAAGCTTCGGGTACTTCCAACATGAAGTTCGCCATCAACGGCGCTGTCACTGTGGGTACCCTCGATGGTGCAAACGTGGAGATCCGTGAGCGCGTCGGCGCTGAGAACTTCTTCCTCTTCGGCATGAAGGTTGAGGACGTGGAGAAGCTCGACGGCAACTACAACCCACGTAGCTACTATGAGAACGACCCAGACCTCAAGGGTGCTATTGACGCCATTGCTTCTGGTGTGTTCTCCTATGGCGATCCAAACACCTACAAGGAGTTCACGGAGAACCTCATCAACAAGGATCCATTCATGGCCCTTGCTGACTTCCGTGAGTACATGGACATTCAGGATAAGATCGAAGCTGCCTACCAGGATAAGCAGGCATGGACTCGCATGGGTGTTCTGAACACCGCGAACTCCGGCTTCTTCACTTCTGATCGCTCCATCCAGGATTACCTGGACCGCGTGTGGATGACCGGTTCTCTTCCACAGCACAAGTGATCAGCAATAGTTGCTGAACTCATAATCGCTTAAGATTATCAGTGCGATACATGGCCTCCCATTGCTTGCAGTGGGAGGCCTTTGTTTATATAGGTCGAGACACACATACCTCAGGCTTGCAAGTGAGTAGCGCTTTCTTGCGTGAGAGTGCCATCCTGCAGAGAGAAAATTCTGTCGCAGTAAGGAATAATGCGCGGGTCATGCGTCGCCAGAATAAGCCCATGCCGTTGAGTGGGGTCGTGTGCCCAATCGCGTAGCAAGGTCATAATCTCTTGTGCATTTTCATGGTCAAGCGCAGCTGTGGGCTCGTCGGCAAGGATAATCGAAGGGTCATTCACCAGGCAACGAGCAATAGCAACGCGTTGCTTCTGGCCTCCAGAAAGCTGACTCACGCGTACATTCTCTTTTCCGGCGAGGTTCACTTTGGCGAGAGCTTGCGAACACAACGCCTTCGCCTTGTGCCCATAGATTGGCTTCTTGCGATACTCAAGTGGAATAGCGACGTTTTGCCACACTTTATCGTGGTCAATGACAGCGTAATCTTGGCGAATATAGCCAAACACCTGGTTTCTCAGCCTTGCTCGGCGTGACGACGATTGGTCCGGCACTTTCCCGTTGACAACAACTTTTCCGTGGTCAGGCTGGAGAAGGAAGCCGCAAATGTTGAGTAATGTTGTTTTTCCGCCGCCAGAAGGCCCCATAATGCACACAATTTCATGGGGGAGCAGCTCCAGATTAACAGTATCCAAGGCGGTGATCACGCTATCGCCTTGATGGTAGCGATGGGTTATTCGTTTGAGCTCCAAGAGTGGCTGAATCATAGTGTTTCCTTCTTCTGGGCTGGCAGGGCTTTGTGTTGGATTGGCAGTGGCGCTAACAGTGTCGTAATTAACAACAGTGGTGGAATCGGTGGCAAGAGTGCTGTCTGTGGTGTGAATGGTCATGAAATGCTCCTCTTAATGGTTCGCATGCTGGTGAGCGTGCAGAGTACAAAAACGATTGCAGTGAAGATGAGAATAATGATCCCGGGTATGACAAATTTTTCCTGTGCCCAGTAGGCGAGCAATGCCGTAGGGAGTACAGCAGGTATGACCAAGGAGAGCAGCAGGAAGGTAATGACTCGTATGCTGAGCGACCCAAGTGTAGCTCCGAAGAGGTAGCGAATACGCAGTTCTGTCATTTCCTCGCGTACCAGTGTTTTCCCTAGGGAGTAGAAGAGGAAGAAGACGAGGATAAGAAGAGCGAGAGAGGGAACAACATAACTGATAGTGAATGCCACTACCTTCCTAAATTGTTCAGGGAGGTCAACTGACAAGTTCTGGGGTATGAAGTCCATTCCTCGACGATGGCATGAATGAAGGAATGCAGAGAGATCATGGTCACTGATGTGTGAAGGCTCGTTCATGAGGAAAACGGTGTTGAAAAGAGCATTCTCTTTTTCAGCCTCATCCATACGTAGGAGTGCTGAGGGTGGAAGAACGATGACGACGTAATGAGCAAAACTTTCTCCAAAACCGTGAGGGGAGAAGAAACTGGCGTTTGCTGGCAAATGCTCACGAGCTGTCAGTTTATACCCGGCAATAGGCAGATTAATTGATGTTTCTGTGAGTGCAGAGCCAAGGTAAGCTCGTGGTTTTGTGGACTGTGGATGGGGAATTCCGAAAACAGCAAGGTTTGCTTTGCTCCCCATAACAATAAATACGTGGTGGCGGTTAGCGAAATCCTTGTGTGATAGTTCAATATCGTTAGATATGTAACTGACTGCTGTGCCTTTGGTGAGTTCATTAGCGAGTATATTTACGCTCGCTTGGTCTTCGGTTTTCTCTCTTGTGTCATCGTAATACGCAGTGAAATACACGGGGTCATGCGCTCTGAGCTCTTGGCTTTGGTACAGGGCAATTGCCTTATCGGTGACGATGGGGAGGTTCATGCCGATACTGAAACAAACCAAACCCATGAGCATCATGATGGTAATGACTTGGATGAAGTGATTGGCAACAAGTGCAATGCCATTACCTACTTCGTGGCCAAATTGACGCATATGACCTCCCTCCTACTTCTTTCGATTTGTTGCGAAGGTGACTTGTAATTGGCTGAAAACGATAAGGAAGAGCATCAGCTCAACGATGAGGGTGCTTGCCAGCCAACTGAGGAGGAGCAAGCTCAGAAGAAATGGGTTGAGCCGAGCAAATTGCAACATGGCATTGAGAATGAGGAGAAATACTGAACCTGCAAGGCTTGATAGAGCAACTGTAGGGAACTGATGACGGATGTATTTTCGGGTAATACTTAGAGCGGTACCGCCGCTATAAGTGTGGATGATGAACTCAGGTATCAGGCCTTCGAGTACACCGTTTAATGCCATCACACAGGCCACAATGCTCAGCACAGATACGAGGAGTGTGAAATCAATCTCCTTATGCGTTATGAGCGCAGTTTTCCATGTCATACGGGGGAGAACTTGAGGTTGGAGCAGAGCTTGTGAGAGTAAGCTCTGTACATGCTGTACCTTTTCAGGGTTCTGTGTGGAAAGGATAGCTTTCCCGCTCGGGGATATCTTCTCATCGAGGCCGTGCACAAATTGATACTCCTGGCCTTGTAACGAGGCATCAGGGTCAATGACACCATTGATTCTAGAGATTGATTCAATCAGCAGTGGGTTATTCTGCTTCTTTTTCCACAGCTCTTCGAAGTAACTGCCCTTGACGACATAAGTTTGAGAAGGCTTGACGTTTCGGGCCCATGTTGTGGATAGTGGGTCATAGACGAGTACACTGGGGTTTCCTTCTCCTCTATCAGTAGCACTGATAAAGATAATCTTCTCGTCAGCTAAGTATTTTCGTAATTTGATGAGTGCTTTTTCTTGTTCTTGTTTACGGTCGGGGCTGGGATTGGCCATTTGAGGAATTGACAGCTGGGTATATTCGCCTCCAATTCCGAATGATTGGTTATGAATTTCATTCAACGCTTCTGACACTGAAAAAGCGAGGAAGGCGAGAATCAGGGAAAAGATAAAAGCGGATAACGCGGCTGTCAATTTCTTATGCATGAGATCGCCTTTCCGCAGGTGCGTTGCTTCACCATGAGCACCGTTACTCAGGGAAGAAATCGATCTGGTGAGAGAAGGACTTGAAGTTACACACCATGATACCGTACTTGTAATCGATTGATTGTGAAGATTACCAAGCTGGGGTATAGGCCGTTAGAAGTGCGTTGGCTGAAGTGACAGAGATTAACAGAAGCGAAAGAGGTAAGTTCTGTGAAAGCTGTCAATTCCATGAAAAAGGTGTGCCCTCGCGAGGAGAGCACACCGGGAAGCATGATATGAGCAACGAGGCTCATTGAAGCATGAATGGCTTACGCTTAGTGATAATCTCAAGCGTCAGTCAGCATCCTCATCAAGCTCGAGAGGGTCTTCGTCTTCTTCATCCTCGTCAGCGTCGGCAGGAGAAGATGCGTGAATCAGATCGATAGGAGAGGAGCTGTTCTTCCACGGCTTCTCCCACGGATCGTACTCAGGGTTGTTCTGCTGGTGAACGTAATAGCACACCATTCCGGCCAAAGCTGCACCGAAGATGATGGCCAGGAACTTCCAGATTCCCGATGACTTCTTTTCCATAGTGGCTCCTTCGATTCAGTCGAAACGCTCAGCGTCTTGACTCCATCTTATGGCGAATAGCTGGGAAAAGCGAAAAAATCAAACAAACAACAGACAAAATGGCGGAAAAGGTCTTCTTCTCAGGTGAGCCTGCACTTACCACTCTTCGTCGAGGCGTTGTGTACAACACGAATTTGTCCACATGTGGAAAGAGGAGTGTGGATAAGCACTAGATCTTGTGTTTTGTTGAGATTGAACGCACAAAGCTGTGGATAACTTCGAGAAAGGGGCGAGTGACGGTGGAAAAGTGCACAAAGTTATCCACAGGTGTGGAAAACTTCGGGCAGAAAATACGGTTTACGGGGTTAGAACATGCGTTCTATGCCCGTAATGACTGTCATTGCAGGCCTCTGAGCGGTGGATAAGTGAGCAGGCAGTGAATGACAGCGATGTGATTTATTCACACCTGTGAATTGAACTGTGGATAACTTGCCCCTCTGGTGTGGAAAACTCTGTGCAAGGCTCTCGTAAGAACGCGTTCATGACGCGCCGAATAAAAATAAGTGGGTATTTACGAAAGAAGTGGCCGCTCGGCTGAAGCGAAGGGGAGTGCGAAAATGTACGGCGTAGCGAACTCGCGCGGCCAAAACGGAGGGGAGTACGAAGGACGCGGCGCGGCTAAGCGACGCGGCGAAGCGAAGAGCATACGAGAAAGCCAGGCCGAAGCCTGGCTTAACGCCCGCGCATGAGTTGGCGCGGTGACAATCTTGAGAAATACCAGAGAGAAGGACGAGCTCAGTTCCACCACATGGTCATCAAGAAGCCAATGAGCATGATGACGAAACCAACCAGCAAATTCCAGTTACCGATAGCCGGAATCGGGTAGCCGATGCCGCCGGTGCGCTGAGTGTCGATGTAGTACACGACGACCCACAGCAAGCCCAAGATCATGAGGAAGCAGAAGAGCGGCACGAACCAGGAAGGATTCGTCTTTGCGCCCTTAATGGACTCCTCCACGCGCTTGTTATTTTCCTTTTCACGGGCGATCAGGCGCTGCATATTCTTCGGCAGATCCTTCTCATTGCCCTTTGCATTCAAAAGCTTATCGACTTCGTTGAGATCAATCTCACCAGGCTCGCCCTGCTTGCCCTTACCTTGCTGGGCATCGCTGGTAGATTCCTCAGAAGCTGCTACGGCAGTTGCCTTCTCGGCCTCTTCGGTGCTCTCCAAGTCCTTCTTCTCAGCCATAGAGGCTCCTCCTTGTCCACTAACTCTCCCACTTTATCGACTAAAGTGGATTGCGTCGAGGTTTTCTCCGCAAATTAAGGAGAAGTATGGAGCAACGAGGAAAGCATAGGCCACAAAAGCGCCGTCTGACAGCCCGAAGTGTGCAATCAGGCATCGCCCTCGCCCTCGTCTGTGCGGTGGTCGGCTGGCTTTTCGAAGTCAACGTGCAAGCTAATGGCTCCTCTCGCGTATCCGAGGACACCGCTGGCCTGTTGCGCGGGCGAGAAAGCGAAGTCGCTCACCTGCAAAAAGACGTCGATACATTATCCACCGAGATTGACACGCTGCGAAAATCACTCGGAGATACCAGCTCGAAGCCAGTGAAAAGCGAAGAAGACCAACGAAGCGTGCTCCCTGCCTTAAGCGGGCCTGCCATCACGGTGACACTTTCTGACTCGCCACTGTGGAAAAACGCACAATCGGGAGACGACACGATTGGCGACCAAAACGTCAACGATTACGTCGTCCACCAGCAAGACCTCGAAGCCGTCATCAACGCCTTATGGGCAGGCGGCGCAGAAGCCATGACCATTCAAGGAGTGCGCGTCCAACAATCCACCGCCGTACGCTGCGTAGGCAACGTCCTGCTCCTGCAAGGAAAACAGTACGCTCCACCCTATGTGATTCGCGCCATCGGGCCACAAGCGCAGATGCAAGCAGCACTGTATAACTCAACCGCAGTGAAAATCTATTTGGAATATGTGGCTTCCATCGGCCTGGGCTGGAAAGTGAGTTTGGACGAGCAGCTGAACTTCCCCAAGACTTCTGCCGCCACGCAAGAGCTGAAATATGCGAGCGTTCTGCCGCAAAAGGATGCGGTGGGGAGCATATCGGGTGCGAATGTGGGTTCGGAAGAAAATATGGCTGGCGGTCAGGCTGATAACCATTCATCGAGTAACGAAAAGAATTAAGCTGTACGCCGTAAACTTTCAGGTTCAGAGGTTACTCTGTGCCTATAAGTAACGGTGCCCAGAACGTGCCTATACGGGTGTACCTATGAGGGATGTGTCTATGAGAGATGTACCAATGCGAGATGACGCCTCGCAGGTCGGTGGCTCGCAAGCTGACGGCGAACTTCCGTCGTTCAGCCCCGCGGGTCAAGATTGGCAGACGAGCACGCTGCCACCTATGCCAACAGCTCCGCAGGCTCAGAGCATGGCCGCCGCGATGCCACCAAGCCATCGCGCGCGAAAGAAGGGACGTAACTGGTTCTTGGAAGGCCTCGGCTTTGTGGGAGAAATCTGCCTGACCATCGGCCTGCTCCTGGTAATCTATGTGGTTTGGCAGTTGTGGTGGACCGGCGTGGTGTCCGCGCAAAGCCAAGCCCAGCAAGTCAAATCCCTGAGCTGGACGGCGCCTGCCGTTACCACCGGCGGAAACTTCAAGATCGCCCAGCCACAAAAGGGTGACGTCCCCGTCGACCCGCAGCCAGCCTACGGCGATGTGATCGGGCAAATGTACGTGCCTCGCTTCGGCTCAACCTACCGATCTCTCGTTGTGCAAGGCGTCGGCCTCGACCAGCTCGCCCGCCACGGAGTCGGCCACTACACCGAAACCGTCATGCCAGGAGGAATGGGTAATTTCGCCGTCGCAGGCCACCGTTCCGGCTATGGGGAGCCGCTCGCCGACGTCGACAAGTTCCACAAGGGCGACCCGATCGTCTTCCGCACGAAAGACCACTGGTACGTCTATGAAATGGATAGCCACGAGATCGTTGACCCGAGCGAAGTCTCCGTCATCTACCCCGTGCCACACCAGGCGGGAGCTGAGCCGAAAGAGCGCCTCCTGACGCTCACCACGTGTACTCCGCGCTACACGCCGGGCTACCAGCGTTGGATCGTCTACGCGAAGTTCAAGTACTGGGCTAACGTTTCCGACGGCATCCCTCAAGAGCTCGCCTCGAAGAGTTCGACTGGCCAAGTTTCCTTCACTCAAAGCTCGCCGACGACTGCTGCTCAAATTCCTTCCACTGGTGCGCTGCTGCTCTACCTGATTTTGGCTCTGATCAGCGTCATCCTTGCCGCCGCCTTCACTTGGGGTTGGCCAGCTTTGCGTCGCGACCGTGAGATCCGTGCGAACGGTGGCAAGCCGAACCATGCGCTCTCCCTGTACGGCCTGCTGTGGCGAGTGCTGCCAGGTATCCGCTCGGTGCGTCTGCTCCAGCTGGTTTTGATGCTGCTGATCGTGGTGGCCGTGATGTTCCAGTACGTGTGCCCGTGGCTGGTGCAGAACGTGCCTTACCTGCAGCTGATGAGCAACTACTCCAACATCTCGGGTGGCGCGATGTAGCCGCTGGGGCGGAAACCGCATTTCCTGAGATTATCAGCGTTAGTAGCGAACGAAAGAGGGGCTGGCATCGTCTGATGCCAAGCCCCTCTTCTAGCTCTGAGCGCCGTAGCCCTTACTCGCCGGAGTGCGAACCCGACTTGTCTGCGGAATTATTATCGCCCGTCTGAGGCTGGCCGTTATCCACAACTGGCTTCGAGCCGAACACGGTAATGGTCGAACCCTTATCCACCGTGCCACCGTTGGTGATGTCCTTGCCGTTCGCGTCCGTCACCTTCACGTGCACATAATCGGACTGTGTACCGTTCGCCAGCGTCACCGTCACACCACGGTTCGCAAGCATATTCATCGCATCAGCAACCGTGGAAGCGGAAGCCACTGATGGCAAGCTCACCTGGTCAGGGCCAGAGGAAATCACCAGAGTGATCATCGACTTCTGGTCCACTGTGTTACCTGCAGCAGGGTCCGTGCTGATCACAGAATCTTTCTCAACATCCGAGCTGGACTGGGTTTGAATGGTCAGAGAGAATCCCATATCGGTCAAAATCTTCTGAGCTTCATCCTTCGGCTTACCCGACACATCCGGAACCGTCGTCCTACCGGTAGAAATGTAGAGAATGATCGACGAGCCCTTCGGCTGCACAGAACCGATCTTCGGGTCAGTTCTGGTAATCATATCCTTCTCAATAGTCGGGCTATCCTCTGAAGTGGTGGAACCCACCACGAAACCAGCCTTCTTCAAGGTGGCCGTAGCCTCCGCTTGGCTCATGCCCTGAACGTCAGGAACAGCAGACTGTGCCGGCCCAGCAGAGAACCAGACCTTCACTGTCGAACCCTTCTTCAGCTTGGTGTCACCCTGCGGCGACTGCCTAGTGAACATGCCCTTCGCCTTCGAAGAATCAGTATCCTGCTCCGCCTTAAACACGAAGCCGGCCTTCTCGACAAGCTGCTTAGCGCGCGCCTCGGTCATATCCTCTGTGATGGTCGGTACCGTGCCAATCTGAGCTTCAGAGTGGTGGATGAGCTGAATAATGCCGAAAGTGAGGGCGAGAAGAGCGATCAGGCCCGCAATAACAGACCAGATGATAATCTTCTTTTTCTTTGCCTTCTTCGCGCGAGCTTCAGCACGGCTTGGCTCAGCGTTACCCACCGGCTGGGCGCCAATACCCGTCGTATCAGTAAACGGATTAAACTGCTGGGTTGCCGGGCCCGCGTCAGCCAAAGCAGCCTGCGTATTCGGGTCGAGAACGGCAGTGCGATCGCCCAAAGGCTGGTTGCTCATCACGCGCAGAATGTCGTTCTTAAACTCAGCGGCCGTCGCGTAACGGTTCTGACGCTCCTTAGCCATCGCGTTGGCAACAATCTGGTCCCACACGCGAGGCAGGCCAGGAACGAGCTGGCTTGGCGGGGTGGCCGTCTCCGAAACATGCTGGTAAGCAATAGCCACCGGAGAGTCGCCGACGAATGGCGGGCGGCCGACGAGCATTTCATACAGCACGCAGCCGGCAGAGTAGAGGTCGGAACGCATATCGACCTCTTCGCCACGAGCCTGCTCAGGGGAGAGGTACTGAGCCGTGCCCACCACACCTTGCGACTTGGTCATCGTGGTAGCGGAATCGTCCATAGCGCGCGCGATACCGAAATCCATGACCTTGACCACACCCTGGTCGGAGATCATGATGTTACCTGGCTTGATGTCGCGGTGCACAATTCCCATGCGATGCGAATACTCGAGGGCGTTAAGCACGCCGAGCATAATTTGCTCCGTGTCGTGAACGGAGAGCGCGCCGTTTTCCTTGAGAATATCGCGAAGAGTCTGGCCCTTCACATACTCCATGACGATGTACGGCACGTTATGCGTCTCGCCGTCGGCATCCTCAACCAGTTCCTCACCCGTATCGTAAATGGAGACGATGTTGGGGTTGTTGAGCATAGCGACAGAGTGCGCTTCACGGCGGAAGCGAGAGAGGAAGGTCTTATCCTCAGCAAAGTCCGCGCGCATGATCTTGATAGCAACCTGGCGGCCCAGACGGGTATCCGTTCCCAGGTGCACTTCTGCCATGCCACCGTGACCGATAGAAGCACCGACGGTATAGCGACCTTGTGCGAGCTCGGTCGGGATCTCTTGATTCATCTCTGACCTCCAGTTTCGCCTATTCTCTCTTTAGAGTAGCCTGCCCTCTCTCCAGCCTGCTGGGAAGGCTCCACACTACTCAAACGCTTGCTATTACTTGAATCTTGCCGATTTTGCGGAGGTATAACCTGCGCATTTTCCTCGCCAGGCGGCCCAACTATCACATTTTTTGACCATGTTGGCTTGCTGGTAATCACACGCCGGTGAGGTTGACGAGTTTCTTGAGATTTCCACTGCGCTGCTTCACCTTCACTCCTGCTGTTCCGTGCGACAGCAACCTGAGGAACCGGCGGCACGACAGGCGTTCTCGACACCGCTTGAGAGCGCACACCACTGAGCGAGTCACTCGGCGGGGCTGGAGCCAAGGAACGCGAATCGGGGCTCGACACAAACGGGTTGGAAACCAGCGGGTTAGCCACATAGGGCGCAGAAACATAAGGGCTCTGCCCACGCTCCAGATTCGTGCGCTGAGAGGCTTCCTGCTCATCAGAAGCGTTGGGCATATTGTCAAAGCTGTCACCCAAAGAGTTGACGAAGGGGTTGACCAAACTCAGCCGGCCGGCAGAAGCAAAGGTGGACTTCCACGACGAAGCGGAGGAGGAAGAAGGCGCAGAGGTGCGTGCATGTGCTGCTAGTGACACAGAATAATCCTCTTCACCATTTTCCTGGCGGATCAGGCGATTTTCGATCTGTGATAATCTCGTGGCAACCGAGACGGCTGTAGCAGGGCGCTTATGAGGGTCCTTCTCCAGCATCTGCATCACATACTGCACGAGTTCCGGGTCAAGGTCGTGAGGAAGCGGGGGAACAGGGTCATTCACCTGGGCAGCAGCAATATCCACCGGCGTCGCACCTGTGAAAGGACGATGGCCAGCCAAGCCTTCATACAGCACTACTCCCAGCGAATAAATATCCGACTGCGGGGTAGCATGCTCGCCCTGCGCCTGCTCCGGGGAAATATACTGGGCCGTGCCCACCACCATGCCGTCCTGGGTGATCTGTGCCTGGTTGGTCGAATAGCTCACGCCAAAATCGGTGATTTTCACCAAACCCTGGTCGCTGACCATAATGTTGCCCGGCTTCACATCGCGGTGAATGACGCCATGCGCATGAGCCAAGTGAAGCCCGCGAGCCACCTGCTCAATAATCGGCAGCAGCTCGAGAGTAGGGATACGCTTGCGCTCCTTGTAAATGTCGGCCAAAGAGCGCGCGTGCAAGAACTCCATGACGAGGAAGCCGAAGTTATCGTGCTCGTAGTACTCGAAAAGCGCGGCAATATTAGGATGCGCCAGATTAGCAGAATTATGCGCCTCAGTACGCAGACGTTCGAGGCGTGAAGAATCGTTAATCAGGTCGGAGCGCAGCGCCTTCACCGCCACCTCATGGTTGAGGACCATGTCCGTGGCGCGCCACACTTCACCCATACCGCCCTTGGCAATGCGCTCGTCGAGGCGGTAGCGTCCGTGGATAATCTGGCCTTCAATCAGCTTCATTTGAGATAGGCCTCCATCAGACTTTTCATAATCGGACCAGACGTGTCACCTGCCAGGGATGGGATATCCTGCAACCACACGCACACGGCAATCTTAGGGTTATCAGCCGGAGCAAATCCAGTAATCCAACCGCTGACGAACTGATTTCTCTCTCCCGACTGCGCAGTACCCGTTTTCGCAGCAACCTTCACCCCAGGAATCTGCAGGGCAGGCCACGCGGTGGTAATCATGCCTTGCATCATCTCATTGAGCTTGCTTGCAGTATCTGAGCTGAACGGGTGGCTCAAAATCGACGGCGACGTCTGCGAAATCACCGACAAATCAGAGCTTCTCACCGTATCGACCAAAGTAGGACGCATCAGCGTTCCGGAGTTCGCCACAGCAGCCGAAACCATGGCCATTTGCAAAGGAGTAGCGACCGTATCGCCCTGACCAATGCTCTGCAACGCCAACTTGTCATCGCTGGCCGGCTTCGGGAATAGCGACTTCACCGACTGGTACGCATTCGAACCCGGGCCGCGGTCGACGCTAATTTGCGTGCCGAAGCCTAACTTGGTGGCAATCTCATTGACCTTGTCATAGCCCAACTTGACGCCCAACTGTGCAAACGCGGTGTTGGACGACCAAGCGAAGGCTTCGCGCATCGGCATATGCCCATCAGCGCGGTACATCCACGTTTCGGCGTTCGTCAGCTTGTAGTTCGTGCCTGGAAGCGTCCACTCCAAAGGCGCAGGAATGACGCTGTCGGGGTTGTATTCGCCCGATTCGAATGCGGCCGCGGACACGATGATCTTGAACATCGAGCCAGGAGCGCCCACCTGCAGCATCGCATTATTATTGAGCGGGCTGGGTTGCACTCCGGCGAGGTTCGAATAGTTTTCAGCAGCAGCCTTCGTGTCGTGCGTGGCGAGGTCATTGGGGTTGTAGCTGGGCGTGCTGGCCATGGCCAGAATACGCCCGGTAGACGGTTCCAGGGCCACGACGGCACCGGTTTTCCCTTGCAGCGACTGGTAAGCGAGGTTTTGCAGCTTGGTGTTAATACTCGTTTCGATAGTCGCGCCCTGGTTGGCCTGGCCGGTGAAGGCAGACTTCAACTTTTGCAGCCACAGCGAATCCGTTTCACCCGTCAGCACAGAGTTTTCCGAGCTTTCAATACCCTTGCCTGCGCGCGAGACGACGGAGAAGTAGCCGGTGATTGGCGCATACAGTTCCGGCTGCGGGTACTGACGCTGGTATTGGAAAGCATCCTTGGAAGGTACAGATTGCGCCAAAATTGTGCCGTCAGAGGCAGTGATCGCTCCGCGAGGGACGGCGAACTCGTGGTAGAGAGCTCGCGTATTGCGTGCGTCGGCGTTGAGCTCGTCGGCGCGGAAAACCATGAAGCTGGAGGTTGACACGACCAGAACGAGGAAGAGGGCGACAACGGCGATAAATAACTGATGCAGCGAACGATTCATGCCTTTTCCTCCTCTCCCAGATTATCAGTGCGCTGTGCGCCGCCCTCAGGGGCGCCGCCCGCCTGCACGGGCTGGTGTTCGCGCGCCGCCCGCTCCTCGCGGGCCGCGCGAGCCGCTAACTGTTCCTGCAACTTTTGCGCGAGCATCGTGTCCGGATCATAGATCTGAGAATCTCGAGGCGTATTAGCGTGAGACGAGATGGCCACCAAAAGCGAGGCCAACAAAATGTTTGCCATCAGTGACGAGCCACCAGCAGCAAGGTACGGCAAAGTCAAGCCAGTCAGAGGAATGACCAACGTAATTCCGCCGACGACGGTGAAAACCTGGAAAGCCATCGAGAAAGCGAGGCCTGCCGCCAAAAGCTTGCCAAACCCATCGCTTTGAGCCATGCCAGCAGTAAAACCACCAGCAATAATCACCAAGTAGAGCACCAAAATGAGCAGCAAACCCAGCAAACCCAACTCTTCACCCAGCGAGGTGTAAATGAAATCAGAGTTCGCAAACGGAGTGATAGCAGGGTGGCCGGTGCCTAAACCGGTACCCAAAATGCCGCCCGAGGCCAAGCCAAACAAGCCCTGAACCACCTGATAGGTGCCACCATACTGACGCTGATACAAAGCAGGGTCAAACGGATGCAACCAAATATTGACGCGGTTAGCAAAGTTCGAGAACACGCGAGCAGCCACAACGACGCCCGCCATGAAGGCGACGAAACCAATCACCAGCCACGACTTACGCCTCGTCGCCACGAAAAGCATGCCCACAAACATGGCGAAGAACATCAACGAAGTACCCAGATCATGCTGCAGCACCAAAATGCCTAAGCTGACCACCCACACCACAGCAATCGGGCCGAGATCGCGCAGACGCGGCCAGCGCACACCTAACACCTTCTTACCACCGACAGCCAGTTGGTCAGAACGGTCAAACAAGTACGTGGCAAAGAAAACCGCCAAGAACAGCTTGGCAAACTCGGCAGGCTGCAGCGAGAACGGGCCAAAATGAATCCAAATACGAGCACCGTTGATCTCGCGGCCTACCACTGGCAGCTCCGGAGCGAGCAGCAAAACCAGGCCGATAGCCATGCACACGTAGGAAATACGACGCAAAACACGGTAATCGCGCAGGAAGAAGAGCACCACAATCGACACGGCCGTAGCAACGGCGAGCCACATCATCTGCCTCTGCCCAGAATTCGACGAATAGCCCATCGTGCGTTGCGAATAGTCGATGCGTGTAATCTCGGTGATGCCAATCAGCGCGAGCAAACTCATCGCAGGAATAATCGTGCTCGACGCATACACATGACGAACCTGGATTACCACCTCGAGTACCACCAACAGTGCAATATCAATGCCCAGCGGCAGCCAGTACTGACGCGGAACTGTGCCCGTCACGCGCAAGGACATCTGCATGAAGGCGAGCAGGCCGATGGCGATGGCCGCGAGCAGTAGCAGAATATGGCGGGTGCGCAGGCTGGCCAGTGAAGTGACCTTGTTGGCCGGCTTGGCGCTGGCTTTCGAAGCGACTCGTGCGCTGGCTCTTGTGTTGGCTCGTGTGCTGGCTTTCGCGCTGGTGTGAACACTGGCTCGCCGAGCGGCAGCATCAGCGGCGTGTGATCGACGGCTCATGCTGCACCTCCGTTTTTCGAGGTGTTCGCTTGGCTTTCGAGGTTATCCTTCGGGTTTGCGCTGCTGGCCGACGTCTTCGAATCTGAGCTGTTCGAGTCGCTGGAGTCCTTGGAGCTATCCGCCTTCGCCGCGTCCTTCGCAGCATTCTTGGCCTCCTGATCCTCCTGCTTCTTCTTTTTCTCCTGCTCCTCGGCCTGCTGGCTGATCTTGAGCGCGCGAGCCACAGCATCCGCTTTGTTGTCCGCCTTCACACCCTTGCTCAACTGGGTCTGCCAATCTCGAGGCAAACTCGACACCTTCGTGTCCGTTTCTTCTTCGAGACGGTTCAAATTCAAGCCGAAAACTTGGGTAGGAACGCCCTGGTAAATCGCAATTTTGCCGTTGCTCATGCCCACGTACCACTGCGACATCGCCCATTGAGTGAGCAAGGTTGCGCCACTGGCCAGCGCAGCCAGCACCACACAGATTGCCACAACCCAAGCGATAATACGACGCTGCTTCTTCTTCGCCGCGGCCGCTTCCTGTGCAACCTCCTGAGCCTTACGCTCGCGGGCAGCACGCTTGACGGCGGGGTCGGAAGGGTCGGCGGTAATCGTGCCATTCTTCTTCTGCACGATCGGAATTTCGCCGGTATCCGTCATCTGCTCGTCGGCGTCATCATCACTGTGTGTCGGCTCGACAAGAATTTGGTCGTCGCTCAACTGGCTTTCGCTCACGGGCTCGTCACTCACTTCGTGTGGCGCAAGATTATCACCGTGCTCACTCGAAACCGCATCAGCGTGAGGCGCAGCCGCCTCATCAGCAGGCGAAGATGCGGGTGCGGGCGAAGAGGCGGACTGATAATCTGGAGCATCACCTTGAGCCAAAAGAGCAGCCTTTTCTGCCGGCGAAGACTGCGACTTGAGCTTCGGAGCAGTGGCAACCGGACGGTGAACCACGTCGGCAATGGAATGGATACCAGCCTCAGCAGCACCAGCCACCAGAGGAACCTGCAGGCCTGCGTTGGGGTTGAGCAAACTCCAGTTCTCGCGCGGAGCATACTGGGCGTCAGCAACCACAGCAGTGACGTTATCGGTAGAACCAGCCTTCAAAGCGGCGTTGACGAGCAGCTGCGCGCACTCTTCACGGTCAGGAGTGGAGAGCATGATTTCGCGAATCGTCTCATCTTCCAACGGGCCGCACAAGCCATCGGAGCACAGCAGCCAGCGGTCGCCAGCCTGGGCACGACGAATGGAAATATCAGGGTGAGGGTCGATGTCAAAATCGCCCAGAACGCGCACCACCACGTTCTTTTGTGGGTGATTGCGGGCCTCCTGCTCGCTGATGCGGCCGGTGTCGACCAAATGCTGAACGTAAGAGTGGTCTTTGGTGACGCGGATGAGCTGGTTGGAGCGCAGCAGGTAAGCGCGAGAGTCGCCAATATGAGCGAGCACCCACCAGCCGCGAGTCAGCGCAACCGTGTCAACAGTGGTTCCCATGCCGGCGAGCTGGTGTTCCTTTTTCGCGCGGCCCACAATGGCGTCATGCGCGGCGAGGATCGACTTTTCTAGCGTTTGCGCCATGGAGAGCACGGTTCCGCGATGTTCGCTGCGTTCGATGTGAGCAAGCGTGCGGATGGCGATGGTTGATGCGGTGTCGCCGCCAGCGTGGCCGCCCATGCCGTCAGCCATGGCGATGATGCGAGAGCCGGCGAAACCAGAATCTTGGTTGTTGGCGCGCACGTAGCCGACGTCGGAGAGGACGGTGGAAAGAAGCCTGAGTTTTCGTTCTGCCATGCGCTTACCTCAATTCGAAGGTGGTAGCGCCGATGCGAACCGGCACGCGGGGCCTGAGAACTGCGCGCCCCGGCATTCGAGATTCATTGATGTACGTGCCGTTGGTCGAACCGAGGTCTTCGACAACCCATTGGCCTGATTGAGGGTCCTGGTAGACGCGGGCGTGATGGCCGGAAACGTATTCGTCGTCGAGCACGATGGTGTTGTGTGTGCTGCGTCCCAGCGTGATGTTGCCTTGGTCAAGCGGGAAGGTTGCGCCTGCATGAGGCCCGTCGATGATGACGAGCATGGTGGCGGCTTGGCTTGGCATGGCGGAGCGCGCGGTCTCCTTGGTAGTGGTAGCGCTCACGAGATGAGCAAGAGAGTTGATGTCGCCAGTGGCACCGGAAGCTGCGGCTTGTGCGGAAGCTGGGCTGCCTGCTGCAGGTGATGGAGTAGTTGGGCTGCCTGTGCCTGCTTCGTCGCTTGCGCTTGCTGGAGCGGGAGCAGGAGGCATCGGTGTGCGGCCAAATGGCTGTGGAATAGCGTGGTGAAGAGCAGGGGAATCCAGCGAATCAGCAGGATCAGCGCCCGGGTTAGCAGCCGGGTTAGCAGCTGGGTTGATTGCGTTGGCTGGATTGGTTGCACCGGTTTGACTGGTTGCACCGGCAGAAGGAGTCAGCGGGAACTGAGAAGTTGCTGCAGGCTCCGATTCACCAGACTGATAATCTTGCGCCACAGGCTGAGAAGCAGGCTCGGTGGCAGGCTGAGAAGCGAGCGGAGAAGGCTGTTGAGCAGCGCTTTTGCCTACGGAAAGCTCGGAAAGTTCTGGGTTTGCCGAGTAGGAGTCGCCCAACAGTGGCTCGGGCGTGCCAGGGGTGAGAGGCCCGCCGCCAGCCAGCGGTGCCACAGGCTCGCTGGCCAGAGGCGCACCGGCTACAGGAGTACCGGCCACAGGCTCTCCCACCACAGGAACTGCCGCCGCATTCATCGCGTCGAGAGGGCTTGCGGGAGTAGGGCGCAGAGGCGCTTGAGCAGGCATCAGGGGGACTGCGCGACGACGACTGTGCTGCTTGCGCTCCAAACCCTCTGTCACGTCACGATGCAGTGAGCGCACAGCGAGCCATACGAAAATCCACAAGGCGATCAAAAAACCGTACTTGAGGATGGCGAAAGTCAGTTCAGTCATGCAGGTATCTTCTCAGTAAAATCAGGGCTTTTGCGCCACAAGCTTTCAGTTACGAGGTTCTGAGCCTGCCCAGAAGAGCATGCGAGTACGGCCGATCGTGATGGTATTGCCATCGATCAGGCTTGCAGCAGGAACGAGGTGACCCTCCACATAGGTGCCGTTGGTCGAGCCCATATCGCGAGCCACCACATGCTGAGGGGTAATTTCAATCTCAACATGGTGACGGGAGACGCCCGGGTCATCGATGACGATGTCGCAATCAGAACCGCGGCCAATCACCGTCTTTGCGGCGGTCAACAGGTATTGACGGCCCGAGATTTCCAGTACAGGGAAGTCGCGCGGGCTGGACTTATCGTCCGTCACGGGTGCGATCTTACCCTGAACAACCTGCGAGCTGACCTGTGGGCGGCCCTGAGGAATATCGGTGTTCTCTTCGAAAATCACCACGACAGGCCCGGAGAAGGAGTAGTGCTGCTGTTCAGCGTAGTTGGTCAGCTTGTCGGAAAGCTCGTTGGCAAGGGCTTCCGCACCCCACTTGATGACTTGGTCGAAGTCGGGAGTGCTCATGGAAAGGCGATACTCGTTCGGAGCCATCGTCTTTTCTTGATCAATTTGCGTGGCCTTGTCGTTAATCTCGCGCTCGAGCAAGCGCATCAGATCAACAGGCTGAATGTTCTTTGAGCCGAAGCGGGAGAAAACGGAATCAACAGTCTTCTCAATCTTGCTCTCGAACCCATCAAGAAATCCCATGATGCCTCCGATGCTGAAATTCAGGTGGTGCGCCTGAATGCGTCACGTTCACTACCTAGTTCACTACCTACTGGTTTTAGAATACCGTTTTTATCAGCCAAAGCACGAGATTTTCAGGCTGTGAGAGGCTCTTGTGTACATTTTGACCACTTTGTTACGCACTTTTGTTACGTGCAGAGTTCCGTGCTTCGCAGTGTGCTGGCCCGCCCGCCGCCTCGCGCGGGCTTCCTGTTTCGCTCTTGTGACGAAGTAGCCGGCGGGCAAGAGTTTTTGATAATCTAGAGAGGTATGTCAGGCGGCGCCGATCAGCGTCGCTACGAATGATGACCGCGCAACGAAAATGGTGCGAGGTTCTCAGCCGTAACGCTGAGGAATACCTATGATCATGTGCCTTTTCGTTGACTACTCCGCGGCAAACCAGAGGGAAATTGATGACCTCCGAATCTGATGTGACCTATAAGCAGACAGGTGAGCTGGATCGCGATCCTTCGCTTATGGCCTTTGATGATGTTCAAACGGCTCTTCATACTTCCATGGCGAAGGGTTTGAGCAGTGATGAAGCGGCTCGCCGCTTGGAAAAGTTCGGCCCCAATAAGCTCAAGGGTAAGCCTCCTGTTCCCAAGTGGAAGAAGTTCTTGCAGCAGTTCCAAGACCCTATGGTCTATTTGCTGATTGCTGCAACGATTATTTCTTTCATCGCGTGGATCGTGCAAAATAACATGTCCGGCGGGGAAAAGGAAGCTGTTCCTGTTGACGCTCTCGTCATTATTTTGGTGTTGATCGTCAACGCAGTGTTGGGCTACCTTCAGGAAGCCAAGGCGGAGCAGGCTGTAGATGCTCTGGCTCAAATGACGCAGCCGACGTGTGCGGTGCTGCGCGATGGGCATATTCAGCGTATTGATACTGCTGACCTGGTTCCTGGAGATATTCTTGTGCTCTCCGAGGGCGACACTATTCCTGCGGATGGCCGTCTCTTCCAAGTGGCGAGCTTGCGCGTTGCTGAGGCGAGCTTGACGGGCGAATCGGTGCCGATTGCGAAAGCTCCTGCAACCTTAGAGAAGGCTGCAAGCTTGGGCGACCGCAAGAACATGATCTTTAACGGCACGTCCGTCACCCAGGGCACTGGCCGCGCGATTGTGACGAGCACTGGCATGTTCACCCAGGTGGGCAAGATCGCCGACATGCTCAACCAGGACGAAAGCGGCGAAACTCCTCTGCAGAAGGAAATGGCTCGCGTCTCCAAGCTCTTGGGCATCGCCGTCATCATCATCGCCGTGTTGGTGATCGCCGTTCTCTTCTTCTCGCAGGGCTTCCATTCGTTTGAAGATGGAATTAACTCGCTTTTGTTGGCAGTTTCCTTGGCTGTTGCTGCTGTGCCAGAGGGTATGGCAACAATTTTGACTATCGTTCTGGCTTTGGGCGTTCAGCGTATGGCTCAACATCAGGCCATCGTGCGCAAGCTCAGCTCGGTAGAAACCTTGGGTTCTGCCTCGGTTATTTGCTCCGATAAGACCGGCACTTTGACACGTAATGAGATGACGGTGGAGACGGTGATTTCGCCTTCTGGCCGCACTCATCTGACGGGTACCGGTTACGCTCCTGTTGGTCAGCTCACTGACGCCCAAGGTCAAGAGATTAGCAGTGACGATGTTTTGCGCCACGAAGCTCGAGTCGTGCTCGGTGTTGGCTCTCTAGCCAACGACGGCCACCTGGTGAAGGCGACTGACGAAAAGGGCAAAGACGAGTGGAAGAGTGAGGGCGACCCAACCGAGGTTTCCGTCATCGTCGGCGCTCGCAAGATCGGCGCTTACCGCGCTGAACGCTTCCACCGTGTTGCGGAAATTCCATTCACTTCCGAGCGTAAGCGCCAGTCTGTGGTGATGGCTGACGAGGCGAATGATGGCCGTCTCCGCGTGTTCGCTAAGGGTGCTCCTGATGTTCTTCTCGACTACTGCACGCGCATTGCCGTGGGTGGCCAGGTTCGCCCGATGACGGAAGGCGACCGTCAGGATATCATTGCCGCCGTCGAATCCCTCTCTTCTGAGGCGTACCGCACCTTGGGTATGGCTTATCGCCCGCTGGGTGAGGCTCGCTCCTTGGGTGAGATTGAAGGCGCTCATATCAACGCTGCTGGTGATGCTGCTGAGCTTTCCGAGCATCCCGAGATTATCGAGAAGGATATGATCTGGGCCGGTATGGTCGGCATCATCGATCCACCGCGCACTGAGGTTCGCGCTTCCGTGGCTCAGGCTCACCATGCTGGTATTCGTACCGTCATGATCACTGGCGACCACCCTCTTACTGCCGCTCGTATTGCAACTGACTTGGGTATTGCCAAGCCGGGTGAGCAGGCTGTGACGGGTGCTGAGCTCGATGAGCTGGAAGGTGCCGCTCTCGACGCGAAGACGGCTCATGCTCACGTTTACGCTCGTGTTGCTCCAGAACACAAGCTCAAGATTGTCAAGAGTCTGCAACGCCAGAATAATATCGTTGCGATGACTGGCGATGGTGTGAACGACGCTCCTGCTGTGAAGTCCGCCGATATCGGCGTTGCTATGGGCATCACCGGTACTGAGGTGACTAAGCAGAGCTCGACCATGGTGTTGGCTGACGATAACTTCTCCACCATCGTTGAAGCGGTGAAGGAAGGCCGCGGAATTTTCGATAACATCAAGAAGTTCCTGCGCTTCCTGCTCTCCTCCAACATGGGCGAAGTGTTCACCGTGTTCGCCGGTGTTTTGTTGGCCGGTTGGATCGGTTTGCGCGAAGAATCAACATCTGGCATTGTTGTTCCACTGCTCGCAGTTCAGTTGTTGTGGATTAACTTGTTGACCGATGCTGCACCTGCTTTGGCTATGGGCATGGATGTGGAAGGCGATGAGGTTCTCAACCGTCCACCACGTAACGTTAAGGAACATGTGATTGATGGTGAGATGTGGGGTGACATCATCTTCGTCGGCATCATCATGGCAGCTGTCACTTTGCTCGGTATGGATCTGTACCTGCCCGGTGGCTTGATCAACGATTACGCCTTCAACCCAGCTCATAAGGCGTATGACTTGGAGCTGGCTCGAACGATGGGCTTCACCATCCTCGTGTTCACCGAGCTGTTCAACGCTTTGGCATCGCGCTCAGGTGAAGAATCTGCCTTCAAGCGCATGTTCACGAATAAGTGGCTGTGGATGGCTTTGGGCCTCTCGCTCGTTCTGCAGATGGCCGTCATCTACATTCCATGGCTCAACGCTGCCTTTGGCACTGTGCCGCTGCCATTGCATTCGTGGTTCGAAGCCTTCGCACTCTCCTCGGTCACTTTGTGGCTGACCGAGTTGCGCAAGGTGTTCCTGCGTGCTCGTACGCGCAGGCGCGCTGCTAAGGCTGCTGCTGCGAAGTGATGTAGTGTGCGCTGTGGTTGCGCGCGCTGACGCGGTCGCTGTGCGCTGTGACGCTGGAGTCGTGCGCGACTAGCATGAGCGTCACGCACAGCGCGCGTGGAGTTACTCGCTGAGCTGATGAGGACCGGAAGCAATTGCCTTCCGGTCCTTTTTGTTTATATGTTGTGCCGTAAAACCTCCGGCTTTAGCGGGGGGATATAAGGCGCTTATCTTTTACCATTCTAGCTCACATATGTAAAAAGTCTGCTATATTGGAAACATGAACACCAAGACAGTAAAGCGGGCATACCGGTTCCGCTTCTACCCCA
>CASERW010000013.1 GCA_949290445.1 Aeriscardovia aeriphila
TTGAGAGTCGGAGCAGCAGGGTCTGTACTGAGCCTGGGGATCATAGGGTTTTCACTATGGATAGAGAGACTGAGAAAAAATAAAAAAGGGAGAGACAGATCGTATGAAGAAAATCAGCATTATCGTTCCTTGTCTGAATGAACAAGAAGTTCTCCTGATGTACTACAAGAGAATGACAAAGATCATGGGACAGATGAAAGATGCAGAATTTGAACTGCTGTTTGTAGATGACGGTTCCACAGACAGAACACTGGAGCTGTTGAGACAGCTGAACAATAAAGATGCAAGGTGCAGATACCTGTCTTTCTCAAGAAACTTCGGAAAAGAAGCAGCGCTTTATGCGGGACTGGAGCATGCAAAGGGAGATTATCTGGTGATCATGGATGTGGATCTGCAGGATCCGCCGGAACTGATCTCTGTTATGTATGAAGAACTGGAAAAGGGCGGGTATGACTGTGTAGCGGCACGCCGTGTTGACAGAAAGGGAGAGAAAAAGGTACGTTCTTTCTTCTCAGCGATATTTTATAAGATTTTAAACAAGATCTCAAAAGTGCCTATGGTAGAAGGCGCCAGAGACTTCCGAATGATGAAAAGAAAAGTAGCAGATTCTGTGCTGCGTTTGGGCGAATACAACCGTTTCTCCAAAGGAATGTTCGGCTGGGTGGGATTTTCCACGAAATGGCTGGAATATCATAACGTGGAGCGGGCGGCAGGCAGGACAAAATGGTCTTTCGGAAAACTGTTTAAATATTCTTTGGATGGGATATTCGGCTTTTCCACCCTGCCTTTATCTATATCTTCTTACGGCGGGATTTTTTTCTGCGGGCTGGCTTTTCTGAACATCTGTATTTTAGTTATCCGTTATATCATCTGGCATGACCCGGTACAGGGGTGGACAACTTTGATGTGTGCAATTTTCTTTATCGGAGGAGTACAGCTGCTTTGTGCAGGGATCTTAGGACAGTATCTGGCACGGATGTATATGGAAGTGAAAAAGAGACCCATCTACTTACTGAAAGAGACATGGGAAGATGATATACAGATATAAATGTAAATTAGAAGGTGACAAGATGTCTATAAGAAGAAAAATTATCATTTCAAATCTCCTGATGATCACAGTGCCACTTCTTTTGCTGTTTGCCATGGGATGTTTCTGGCTGAACACCGCCGGGAAACGCTACTGGCAGCCCATTGAGGAAATGTATGAGGACAGAAACGGAGTGATCTCTGCTCAGAACCTGATCTATGCTTATCAGGCAAGTGCATGCGCAAACCGGAAATGGAGAAGCCGTCGGCGGTGCGGAACCATTGGCCCAGTTCAACATTCTCCCTGCCCAGAACGATGCTGCCGTGAGCGAGAATTCCTGCACGCTCTGTGAGGAAGTGCTTGCCTTCCTGTGGCCTCTTCGTCTTTCGCACTGACGGCTGGAGTTTGCGCGACCACAGGGTTACTTTTTCATCTTCTGAACTGAGAAGCTTGGAAACCCAGGAGCGAGGAACGAAGGAATCGTCGTCATCATCGTCCAAGTCGTCTTCGCCGTCATCTGATGGGGTGGAGCTGTCGTCCATGGCATAGAAGTTGCGCGCGGAGAAGTCAGCGTCTTCGTAGGCGGAATCGTCAGAAGAGTAGGTGGAGAAATCTTGTTCGCTCTTCTCCTCAGGCTTGGCGTTTTGGTCCCACCAGTCTTCAGGAAGGTCCGTGTTGTTGCTGCGTACTGCGTTGTCTTTTTCTTCGCTGAAGAAGTCAATGGTGGCGAACTGAGATTGCCTTCTCAGTTCTGCTTCCCATGGGTCTTCTTCGTTGGCACTGTCTGCAGTATGGGAGCTGGCGGTGTTGCTCGAGCTGTTAGCATTATCAGCACTGTTGGAAGTGCTCGAGCCATCTGCGTTATTTAAACCGTCAGAAGTGGCATTGCCAGAAGTAGCATCGTCAGAACTGGCAGCACCGTTGGCATGTGCCGAGTTCGTGCTGCTATCAGTATCAGAGCTGTTCGAGGCCACGTTGTCAGAAGATGCGTTGTTGGCGTCGCCATTCGTATTACCAGTGAAACCACTCTGATCAGCTTGGTCAGCCTGAGGTGTGGGGAAGGAAGTGTCCTCGTCTTCCATATCCTCATAGTTGAACAGGGTCGGTTCGCCGCCCACATAGTTCGGGGAAACCAGGTGGTAAGGCTCGTCTTCTTCACTCAGGCTCGAGGTGAAAATGCGATGGCGAGCCAACGGTTCAGAGGCACTGGCCGCACTCGTGGTATGTGTTGTACTTGCAGCAGCTTCGCCGTATGTATCGCGCTCGTTGAGCTCGCCGTTCTCGTCGCTATCGCTGCTCTCACCGCTCTCGTCACTTGCCTCATTCTCATCGAATGAGCGCAGAGCAGTTCCCCACGGGTTAGAACCATAAGCATCAAACCCACCAGCCTGATCAGCCTCATCAAACCCGCCAACCTGATCAGCCTCATCAAACCCGCCAACCTGATCAGCCTCGTTATCCTCGCCAGCCTGCTCAGCCTCGTCATCCCAGCCGAGCAACTCGTTCATCTCGCGAATCAGCTGCGCCTGAGAGGAAGCGTTACCGACTGCACGGGCCTGATAATCATCCTGCATAATGTTCACATCATCAGGAATGGTTTGAGCATACTCAAACAAGCGAGCCCTGCTCGAATCCTCAAACTTCAGCGGATCCCACAAGCCAAAACGAGTGAAGCCCTCCTCACTGGCCTGCACTTGCGAATCCAGATCTACCTCGAAAGGCTTGTCATTGCGCAGTTGAGCGTCAAAACGTGCTTTGGCCTTCGCACTGGCTTTCTCCGCGGGCAGCCACGCGTGAACAGAGTCGAAATCCTGCGTACTGTCAATCTGGGAAAAGGCGAGAGCGCACTTACCCTGCTGAGCGTCCTCCTCCGGCTCCGCATTAGCCGTGTGAATGTTGCCCAGCGAGTCGCCAAGGGCAATGCGATGGAACCAGTACGACCTTCCCTGCTCGTCCACAAAGTCGGCTGCGCTCACCGGCTGCTCAGGCTGCTCAAAAGTGTTGAAACGCTCAGCCCAAGTAGAAAAGTCAAAATCAGTGTTACGCCATGCCATCCACACGTTATCAGCGGTCAGGGCAGGCATTTCCTTCAAGTTACCCAAGTGCGCGAGGTCAAAAATCAGCCTTTTACCCGACTGCTCGCCCATCACGCGCAGGTACATCTTCTCCAGCTCGCGCAGGTCCTCTTTCTGCACCTCGTTCAGCTGGTGAGGCTCTCCAACGAAGAAATAGCCCAGCTCAAATTGCGCCTTGTCGGAAGGCAGCTGAAGCCAACCGAATCGCACTCCCTGAGGCTGGCCATCAACCGGATCGTACACGCGCATGGTCGTGGTCAGCGGAATCGGGGTACTGAGCGGTGCGAGAAGCATAATCCGCTCTAAACCTTGGTGCAGATGCGTGCTCAGTTGGGCAGGATCCTCCACAAACTTGACATACTGATGAGAATCGTCACCATGATCCTTTTGCATCATCACTCGCCCTCCTGGCACGTGGCTGTTTCGTGTTAAGCCACTGCTTCAACTATAACCGTTTCAAACTCTCCTCGAGCCCTGCTCTCGCTGAATCGGTAGAATCGAGGTCGTGAGTACTGCACAATCACCTCAAGGCACTGGCCTCAAGATTGCCACGACAAGAGAAACGCCCGACAACAATTCCGCGCGCATTGCTCGCGCGAAAGCATGGTTGCGCCGGCGTCGCGGCCTGGCGATCTCGCTTTTGTGCGCCGTTTTGGTGATTTTGCTGGTGGAAATCTTCGTTTTCAACATTCGCTTCTGGCAAAGCTTCTCCTCCCCTCGCGCTCTTGACCCGCAGTCAGTGCGCGTCACTTACTCTTCTGGCCTACAGCGTTCGAGTTCTGAGCTTTTCACGGTGATTGACGGGCAGAAGAGCTACGTTGAGGTCAAGCCGATTGATGGCTATGAGTTTTCCGACCCGATTGACATGGTTCATGTCGTTTCCACCCCTCAATACACTCCCGACTCCTCCGCCGAGCTCGTGGGTAGTAGCACGGAAAACGACGCGACGGTCACCGGCGAGAGGCAGTGGTGGGTTGGCGTGCGAGTGCAAGTGCTTCCCGTCGGTTCCAACCAGTGGGTAACGGGTGAAGAGCAGACTTACGCTCCTGGCGTTGAGGCTTCCAGCTACCTGAAGGTAGATGCGCTCAATAACCCCCACCAGCGAGTTCAAGCGTTGCGCTTGTGGTTCCAAGCCCCCTTGGGCTCAACTTTTGCTTTTGGCTCGTTGCGCCTCAACGACCGCCCGCCTTTTAGCATCAGCCCTCTTCGCGTTTCTCTGCTGGTTTTCGTCGCACTGTTTGTCATTTGTTTTGTGGACCCACGCTCGGCCTTCTACCGCCGTCGCTACAACCCGCGCAGCGCAGCCCAGCTGGCGCTCATCTGCGTGGGGCTTGCTCCTCTCGCTCTGGCTGCCATTGTGGTGCCAATCATGATGGGTGGGGCCAATATCGGGCCAGTGAAGCCAACGATTGGCAATTACACCTACGAGCAGGACCAATACGCCCGCCTTGCCGACGCACTGATTCACGGGCATGCTTGGCTGGACCTTCCTGTTCCTGACCAGCTTGCCCAAGCTCGCAACCCGTATTCCATGGCTTTGCGCGCTCAAATGCTCTCCGAGGGCGTGGCTCCTGTGTTTTGGGATCACGTGTTTTGGGGTGGCCGCTGGTACGTGTACTTCGGCTTGCTCCCCGCTCTGCTCTTCTTCGTACCCTTTGAGCTGCTCACCATGCTCTTTAACGGCGGGCAGGGCTACGGATTACCAGCGACGGATGCTGTTCTGCTCACGCTTTTCCTGCTCAGCGTGTGGTGTGTGTTGCTCGTCAGCCGCCTGATTCAGCGCTATTTCCCACAGACGAGTTTGGGTATGGCGTTGATGCTCTTCTTTGGCGTGATGACCGGCTCGAACCTGTTTTTCCTGTTGTTTAAGCCTGATTTTTATGCCACTCCGGTGGCCCTCGGCGTGCTGCTGGCTTTCCAAGGCTTGTGGTGCTGGCTGTCGGCTCGTCGCGTGGTGGTGGGAGTTCGCCCTGGCAAACGCTCGTGGCTCGCTCGTCATATTTTGCCCGCTTCCCTGCTCTTAAGATTGTCACCGCGCGATAAACTCATCACCCGCCCGTGGGCCTTGAGCGATGGAGTCTACCCTCCGCTGGCGAGCTCGAAGGTGGTGCGCTGGCACAAGCCTTCGCGTCTCCGTGCTGCTTGCCGCACGAGCTCATCGGCAAGTGCGAGCTCTCCTCATACCTCTCCTCGTGAGTTTGCCGCCTACGCGCACCTCGCCACAAACAAGCGCCAAGCTCAAGCCTTGTACTCAACACATCCGGAGCTCACCATCACCTATGTTTCCCGCCCGCACTTGGTGTGGGGAACGCTGCTGCTCGCCGCGAATATTGGCGCCCGCCCGCACTTGGTAGCAACGGCGTTGTTGGCGTTTGCAATCTTTTGGCCGGAGATTCGCCGTGGCGTCTTCTTCACCTGGCTTCAGGCGAACGCCTGGAAGAAGGACGGTGGCAAGGCGCGTCAACTACGCTGGCAATCTCTGAAAAATGATGCGAGTGTCATCCTCACCGGTCTGCTCACTTTCCTGCCGTTCTTGGCTTACAATTACTGGCGTTTCGGCTCGTTTACTGACTTTGGCAACAAATATCAGCTCACCGTCATCGATTTGACGACGTATAAAGAGCCGCTCAACTTGCTCGCGCCGATTATGTACTATTACTTGCTCATTCCGGTGAAATTCTCGGCTCACTTCCCCTTCTTGGGTATTGCAGCTACCCCGTTGAGCTCGTGGCAGTACGAGGAGCAGTGGAGTGGCGGCCTGCTGTGGCTGATCCCGTTCACATTACTGGCGCTGATCACACTGGTGGCGTGGCGTCAGCTTCGCGCCAAGCACTTGGTGGGTTTGGTTTCTGGCTTGTGGTTGCTGGGCCTTTTGTTGTGCGCTTTCGACTCGTACTACGCAGGATTATCACTGCGCTATCTCGCCGATTTTGCCTGGGCTTTTGCCCTTCTTGCGGTTTTGGGCGCGCTCCTCGCCCAGGCGTGGGCACGCAGTTTGCCTAGTGAACCTCATCACCGCTTTGGTTTGTCAAAGGTGCGCGGGCTTGCTCTGGTTCACTCTTTCGTGGGCTTGATCACTTTGGCAACCTTTGTGTTGCTGTTGATGATGGTGTTTAGCCCTCTGCGCAATTCGACCTTGCATGATAACGCTCCGAACCTGTGGTTTAGCGTGCGCGCACTGTTTGTCAACGGTTTCACGGTTTAGGCCCGCCCTTCGCGCCGGTCTCATGGCCAGATTCTGCGTTTTCTCCGGTTGACGGAGGCCAGCCCTTCGCGATTCCCACCACCTTCATGGTGTAAAAAAGCGCTGAACCACACGGTTCAGCGCTCATCGCGGTGATAATCTCGGATCACTCAGCTTGTGCTCAGCAGTCGAGTAGCTTCAGAAGCCGAGAGTTGCCCTCGCCTCGTCCATCAGGCGCGGATCCCACCACAGCTCGCCCAAATTCTCGTCAGTAGCCAGCGAGCGCGTTTCTGCCTTGTCAATGTAGACTTCGCCAGAAAGGTGGTCAGTTTCATGCTGGAAAATACGAGCTGGCCAGCCATGAAGATTTTCACTGTGCTTCATGCCCTTCTCGTCATACCAGGTTGCTTCAATATCCAGCCAGCGCTTGCGCACTGCCTGATAACCAGGCATGGAGAGGCAGCCTTCGTAGAAGCTTGCCGTCTTCTCACCAATCGGCTTATACACCGGATTGATAATCACATGGAAGGGGAATTCCGCGACTTCGCGAGGGTCGTTTTGCGGGGTGAGCATGTCGAGCTCTTCGCCGTCGTAATCCTCGTCGTAACCCTCATCCTCATAATCCTCAGCGTCGAAAGTCTCAGCGTCGAAAGTCTCAGCGTCGGCATCCGAACCAGCTGCAGAGGAAGAATCGGCGTTGAGGGAAGGATCGGACTGATAATCTTGAGCGTCAAGGTCGGAGAGGTCGACGACGTGATCCTCAACGACAGCGAAAGCCAACGGCAAGCCAATTTGAGGGGCTGCCAGGCCAACGCCCGGAGCTTCCAGCATCGTCTTGCGCATCGCCTTGATGAGCTTGGCCAGAGTTTTGCTGGACAGCTGGCCGGTGTACTCCTGCCATTCGGCGCGCAAAACGGGCTCTCCCAGGCTCACGATAGGCAACAATCCGTCTGGGAAACGCTTGAGCATGCCCTCCACCTCGTGGTTGAGCTGCTTATCAATAGGGCCTGAGAAAGCCATAACACTCCTTACAACAGCGAGCCGCTACAAGCGGCCTTGAACCGCGCCGAAAAGGTGACGGCGAGGCTCAACAACGGCGAGCTTACGCCAAACGGTCAGCAACGACGGCAGCGAGCTTCTGAGCCACCTCAGTAGCCTGCTCATCGCTGGCAGCTTCCACCATCACACGAACCAAAGGCTCCGTGCCCGACGCGCGCAAAACCACACGGCCAGTCTCGCCCAGAACCTTCTCCTGCTCCTCAACAGCCTTGCGAATCTCAGGGTCCGTATTGGCCTCATTCTTGCGAGGAACGCGAACGTTGATGAGCTCCTGAGGAAGCTGTGGGAAGTCAGCGGCAAGTTCTTCCAAGCTCTTACCCGACTTGCACACCTCGTGAGCCAGCGTCAAAGCAGTCAACGTGCCATCACCAGTCGTGGCAAACTGGCGGTTGATCACATGGCCTGACTGCTCACCACCCAGCGTGTAATCATGAGCCAGCATTTCCTCCAGAACATAACGGTCGCCAACGGCAGTCTGAACAGTCTTAATGCCCATATCGCGCAGGGCGAGCTTCAAGCCCAAATTGCTCATGATTGTCACCACGAGAGTGTCATGGTTGAGCTTGCCTTCATTCTTCAGCGCGCGAGCGAGAATGCCCATAATCTGATCGCCATTGACGAGGTGACCCTTACCGTCCACAGCCAAGCAGCGGTCAGCATCACCATCGCAAGCAACACCCATATCCGCCTTCGCAGCAACAACCATCGCCTGCAGCTGCTCCGGATGCATAGAACCAGCGTTCTCATTGATGTTGTAGCCATCAGGAGAGGCGTTGATCACGATGACCTCAGCACCAGCTTCACGCAAAACATCAGGAGCAACAGCGGATGTTGCACCGTTCGCGCAATCCACCACAATGCGCAAACCCTTCAAAGGAGCAGGGTCCTGAGAGGTTGCCGAGCGCACAATATGCTCGCGGTACATCTGGGTTGGGGTTTGAGAATCGTGGTGAATACGGCCTACGTTCTTGCCTGTTGGGCGCTGCCAATCTTGGCCCAAAATGGCTTCAATCTGGTCTTCCTTCTCATCAGAAAGCTTGAAGCCACCACGAGCAAAGAACTTAATGCCGTTATAGATCATCGGGTTATGAGATGCCGAGACGATACCAGCAAAATCAACGTTGAGCTGAGTAGACAGATAAGCCAAACCTGGGGTCGGAATGACGCCAACATCAATGACGTCGAAACCACCAGCCGACATGCCAGCAGCCAAAGCAGAGGAGAGGAAATCACCAGAGACGCGAGTATCGCGCCCCACGAGAGCGCGCTTACGGCCCTCCCCCGTGTGATCCTTACCTAAAACGCGAGCAGCTGCTTCGCCCAAGTCAAGCGCCATCTTCGGCGTGAGCTCTTGGTTGGCGACTCCTCGAACGCCGTCAGTTCCGAACAGACGTGGCATGTGTGTGCCTCCTTTATGAAACTCTTCTGCTTATAGAGTAGCCGCAGGCTTGCCCGGCGAGGTGAGAGCAAAGTGGAAGCTTTCTTCTTCAGGCGGCGAAACGTGGGCGTAGCTTTATCCGGTAGAATTTTGCCTATCGCCTGCGCGCGCTGAGCTGGTGCACAAGCCGGTGGCGACACAAGCCGGTGGCGACACAAGCCGGTGGCGACACAAGCCGGTGGCGACACGAGCCGATGGCGACACAAGCCAACCAACCGCGAGCTCCAACCATTGCGCACATCAGACGTAAGAGAAAGCAAGAGAAAGAAGAGAGCATGCCTCAGGAACCGACTCCACATAACCTGCTCAACGAGCCTATCTCCGTCGTCGACCCTGACGTCGCCGCCGTTCTCGACTCCGAACTGCACCGCCAGCAAACCTACCTGGAGATGATCGCTTCGGAGAACTTCGTTCCTCGTGCCGTCATGCAAGCTATGGGCTCTGTTCTGACGAATAAGTACGCCGAAGGCTACCCGGGCCGTCGCTACTATGGCGGCTGCCAGGAAGTCGACAAGGTGGAAAACCTTGCCATTGAACGCGCCAAAGCACTCTTCCACGCTGACTACGCCAATGTGCAGCCTCACTCCGGTGCTCAGGCCAATGCTGCCGTCTATCACGCTCTCGTCGAGCCGGGCGATACAGTAATGGGCTTGGCTTTGGCTCATGGCGGCCACTTGACTCACGGCATGAAAATCAACTTCTCCGGCAAGAACTACCACATGGTTTCTTACGGTCTGGACCCGCAAACCTACCGCATCAATATGGAGATGGTTCGCGAGCAAGCGCTGAAAACACACCCGAAGATGATCATCGCCGGCTGGTCGGCTTACCCTCGCCAGCTTGATTTCCAAGCTTTCCGCGACATCGCCGATGAGGTGGGCGCCTACTTGTGGACGGATATGGCTCACTTCGCTGGTCTGGTTGCTGCTGGCTTGCACCCGAACCCGGTGGAGTATTCCGATGTCGTTTCCACCACGATTCACAAAACTATCGGCGGCCCGCGCTCGGGTATGCTGCTCTCTCGCGATGCTGCACGATTCGGCAAGAAGCTCGATTCGGCAGTCTTCCCTGGTCAGCAGGGTGGCCCGCTTATGCACATCATCGCTGGTAAGGCAGTAGCCTTCAAGATTGCCATGAGCGAAGAGTTCAAAGACGAAGAGTTCAAAGACCGTCAGCGCAGAACCTTGGAGGGTGCGAAGATTCTGGCTTCTCGCCTTCTCGCTGATGATGTGAAAGATGCTGGAATTAGCCTGGTGACTGGCGGCACTGACGTTCATCTGGTCCTCGTTGACTTGCGCAATTCCGCTCTGGATGGCCAGCAGGCGGAAGACCTCCTCGACCAGGTTGGAATCACCGTCAACCGTAACGCTGTTCCGTGGGATCCTCGTCCGGCGAAGGTCACCTCTGGCCTGCGCATTGGAACGCCTGCCCTGGCAACGCGCGGTTTTGGCGCCCAGGAATTTGAAGAGGTCGCCGATATTATTGCTACTGCTTTGCGTGACGGCCAGTCTGCTGATGTTGAGGCTCTGCGCGCTCGCACTGCTCGTTTAGCCGAGAACTTCCCGCTGTACGACGGCCTCGATCAAACTCACGGCGCCGTTGCTGACTTCCCTGCTTAAGCCTCGCATCGCTTCAGATTATCAGCGCGCTGAAGTCATCTGAGCTGTTGGCCTCATCCGCGTATGCAAAAGCCCGCTGTACCAAGTACAGCGGGCTTTTTCGCACACCTGATCTCCCCTGCTTGAGACGGAACGGCAGTGATAATCTCAAGCCATCCTGCCCGAGCTGGCAGGTAGGGCTAGCTCACTCGGCTAGCTCACTCGGCTAGCTCACTCAACTAGCTCACTCGGCTAGCTCACTCATCAAGGGTCGTGTTATAAGCGCGAACACGAAGGTCACGACGAGAGCCATCCAAGTTTTCGAGAACCATACGGCGAAGGGCGCGAGCGGCATCAGGGTTCTTATCCAACCAAGCGTTACCAGCCTCGACGAGCTTGCCAGCCTCAGCGAAGTGAGGGTACAGGCCGCCACCACGCAGAGGGTTGATAATATTCTCCGCCATGTGGAAGCTCTTATTCTCCCAAATCCAGTTGATGGTGTCGAAGAACTTATCCACATACTCGGCGTAGAGCTTCGGGTCAGAGTTGGAGGAGAAGCCGTTCACCACTTCGCCAATCTGAGCGTTGGTGAGCTTGCTATCATGCAGAGCTTCATCCCAAGCCCACGCCTTCGCCTCAGGAGTTGGCTTAGCAGCACGAGCACCCATAGCGAACTCGCGGTTCTCGGTGGTGTCGTTCTTAGCGAGCTCCTCTTCGATTTCGAAGTCGCCAATCAGGCCAACGCGAGCCTGAGCGCGCAGGATGGACCAACGCAGGTTGTTATCCACCTCGAGGCCCTTCATCGCAGAAGTACCAGCCAACAAAGCCTTGCTCTCATCAGCAAAGGCTGGGTCAGCAGCCAAGCTCAGCCAAGCACCCACCAGCTGGAACTGCTCATCAGAGCCTGGCTTCAACAAAGCCAAACGCCACATTTCGCGAGCGGCATCAGAGAGCACCATCTCACGCTCGGAAGGAGCAACGTAGTAAGCTGCAGCCTTCTGAACCTCAGAGAGAGCGTAACGGAAAGTGGTGGACTGGGTCTCGGTAGCCAAAGCCTTCAAAGAAGTCTGAACGAAGGTCTTTGCTGGCAGCTCAGCGTCGCGAGTCATATCCCACAAAGCCAGCCAGGAGGTTGCACGAGCCTCAGGGTCAGCAAAGTCAGTGAGGTGCTCGACGAGGAAGTTCAACGAATCCTCATCGAAGCGCAGCTTGGCATACGTCAGATCATCATCGTTGAGCAAGATGAAGTCAGGGCGCTTCTGGCCAACAAGCTGAGGAACCTTCGTGCAAGCACCATCGATGTCGAGCTCGACCTGAGAGGTGCGCACCACGGAGCCGTCCTGCATGTTGTAGAAGCCAACGCGCAGGCGGTGTGGGCGAAGAGTTGGGTGGTCGACATCAGCAGTCTGGCGAATTTCGAACTCAGTGATGACGCCGTTCTCGTCAGTCTCCACCAAGGAGTGCAAGGTGTTGACGCCGGAGGTCTCCAACCACTTCTCACTCCAGGCCTTCATATCGCGGCCGGAGGTCTTCTCCAGCTCAGCGAGCAGGTCAGCCAGAGTTGCGTTGGAGTACTGGTACTTGACCAGGTAGTTGTGGATGCCCTCGAAGAACTTGTCACGGCCCACATAAGCCATGAGCTGCTTAAGCAAGGAGCCGCCCTTGGCGTAGGTGATACCGTCGAAGTTCACTTCGGTGTCGTGAAGGTCGTTGATCTCTGCCACCACAGGGTGAGTGGTTGGCAGCTGATCCTGAGCCTGACCCCAGCTCTTCTCGCCGGAGGTGAAGGTAGCCCATTCGCTCTTCCACTGGGTTGCCTCAGCGGTGCACAGGGTGGACATGAACTCGGCGAAGCTCTCGTTGAGCCACAAGTCGTTCCACCACTTCATGGTGACCAAGTCGCCGAACCACATGTGTGCGAGCTCATGCAGGATGGTTTCGTCGCGGCGGTCCACCAGTGCGTCGGTAACCTTGGACTGGAACACGTACTGGTCGCGGATGGTCACCGTACCAATGTTTTCCATTGCGCCGGCGTTGTATTCTGGCACGAAAATCTGATCGTACTTGGCGTATGGGTAAGGCACGTTCCACGTCTTCGCGTAGAAGGCGAAACCTGCCTTGGTGACGTCGAAGAGGTACTGGGCGTCGCGATCCATACCAGCCTTGAGGCTTTGGCGGGTGTAAATGCCCATCGGCACCACGCGGCCGTCCTCATTGTTGTACTCGGTATGCCACGAAGCATAAGGGCCAGCAATGATGGCGGTGAGGTAGGAGCTCATCTTTGGAGTGTCTTCGAAGGTCCAGCGCTTGATGCCTTCCTTCTTGCCACCGGTGAGAGTGCCTTCCTCGGTTTCGCCTTCCACCTGCTCAGCTGTGCCCGGCATGATGGACAGAACAGTCCACGATTCTGGCGCGGTGACGGTGAAGGAGAACACAGCCTTGAGGTCTGGCTGGTCGAAAACAGAATAAACGCGGCGAGCGTCCGGAACCTCGAACTGAGTGTAGAGGTAAACATTGCCGTCGGTCGGGTCGACGGAGCGATGCAAGCCCTCGCCAGTGTGCGAGTAAATGGCGAGTGCGTCGACTTCGACCTCGTTGTGTTCCTCAAGATTATCAAGCTGGATGCGAGAATCTGCGAACACAGCCTTCGGGTCGAGGTCCTTACCGTTCAGGCGCACAGAACGAACTTCTGCTGCCACGAGGTCGAGGAAGGTCGAACGGCCTGCGACGGCATCAAACGTCACCTTAGTGTGGGAGACAAAGGTCTCGTCACCCTTGGTGAGGTCAACGTTAACCCAGTAACGAGGGTTGGACACGGTGGCAAAGCGCTCTTCGGCTTCCACGCGCGTCAGGTTCACTCCTGGCATGCTGCCCCTTTCATCAGTGATTTCTTACACATGCTACACAGTGGGACACCCGACCTCGAGTTTTCACTGCTGTTTTTGCTCTCAGTCAAGTGCCCCACAAACTTTCTTCGGTTATGCGCTGCCCTGGCAACTTACTTCTGGGACTTACTTCTTTGACTTCACTGCCAAGTCGGTCACCACAGGAACGATCATGGGGCGGCGATGCAATTCGCGGGCAATCCACGAACCCAAAGTGCGGCGCATCACCTGCTGCAAGCGGCCAGTATCCGTAGTGCCGTCCTGCATGGCTCGCTCCAAAGTGTCGGTCACATCGTCACGAACGGCGGCAAACTCCTCTTCATCTTCAGCAACAGCGTTGAGGAAGATGCGAGGGCCCTTCACCACCTTGTTGATGCGCGTATCGACGACGACGAAGCTCGACACAAAGCCTTCGGTGCCCAAAATCTTACGCTTTTCAAGTTCTTCATCGGTCAGCTCACCCACCGAGGAACCGTCCACATACACGTAGTGGCATGGAACCGAGCCGACGATGGCAGCCTTGCCCTGGTAGAGGTCGACCACATCGCCATCGCGGGCGAGAACCACATTCTGTGGGTCAACGCCCGTCTTGATAGCGATCAAGCCGTTGGCCACCTGGTGGCGAGATTCACCGTGGATTGGCATGGCGTTCTTTGGCTGGACGATGTTGTACAGGTAGAGCAACTCGCCTTCGTCAGCGTGGCCGGAAACGTGAATGGCTGCGTTGTCGCGGTTGATCACTTGAGCGCCCAAGCTGGTCAGCTGGTTGATCACACGGTACACTTCGCTCTCATTGCCCGGGATGAGCGAGGAAGCGAGGATGACGGTATCAAACTCGTTGACCTGAATGGTTGGGTGGTTGCCGTTGGCAATACGGCCCAGCGCGGCAAGTGGCTCACCTTGCGAACCCGTGCACATGTACACCAGTTGCGTATCTGGAATCTTCTGTGCATCGCGCAGGTCAACAACAGTGTCCTCAGGAAGCTTCAGGAAGCCCAGGTCAGCGGCGATACCCATGTTGCGAACCATGGAGCGGCCGACGAACACAACCTTACGGCCATACTTGTGTGCCACATCCACCACTTGCTGAACGCGGTGAACATGCGAAGAGAAGCTGGCCACAATGATCTTGCGACGAGCAGTAGCAAAGGCGTGGTCAAGAGCTGGCGTGATGGAGCTCTCCGGCTTGACGAAGCCCTTGATTTCGGCGTTGGTGGAATCTGCCATGAGCAGGTCCACGCCCTTTTCACCTTGCTTAGCGAATTCGCGCAAGTCGGTGATGCGATGGTCGATCGGCAACGGGTCGATCTTGAAATCGCCAGTGTCAATCAAGCGGCCTGCTGGCGTGGAGACGGCAACAGCCAAAGCGTCCGGGATGGAGTGTGTCACCGAAATGAACTCCAAGTTGAACGGGCCTACCTTGGCGGTGTCCTTATCGTCTACCACGTGGCAGATTGGCTTAATTCCAAACTCTTCGCACTTTGCCTGCACGAATGCCAAGGTCAGGGAGGAGCCGTACAGCGGAATATCTGGCCTCTCACGCAGCAGGTAAGGAACAGCGCCGATGTGGTCCTCATGGCCGTGGGTGAGCACGAGCGCATCCACCTTGTTCAGGCGTGGGCGAATGTAGGAGAAGTCCGGCAAAATCAGGTCAACGCCTGGCTGCTGGGAGTCAGGGAAGAGAACACCGCAATCGATGAGCAGCAGGTGGCCGTTGTATTCGATGGTGTTCATGTTGCGGCCGATTTCGCCCAAACCACCGAGAGCGACGATACGCATGCTGCCGCGACGGTACTTTGGTGGTGCTACGAGCTCGGAGTCATCCTTCGGCACTTGGTTTTCATTCGGCACTGGCAGCGGCTTCATCGGGATTCTTCCCTGCGCGCGACGGCCGTATTTGCGCGAATGAACTGCAGCATTGCCGTGAGCAGCGCCGGTTCGATGGGTGGAGTGGCTTGCCAGGCGCGTGCTGCGCGATGCGGAATTCGCACGATGCACCCTGGAGGAATGGACTGAATGATTTCGAACCATTTCTATATTTTTCTTTCTCTTTGGCGAAAGTCCGTCAGCAACTACAGAACTTTCGCTCGGGCCAGTGCCAGTCGCACTAGCTTGTAGGCATCATTCAACAGAGCGCTAGCACCAGTTGCCTGTGCTTACGTCGGTTGCTAGCTTTCTGGCGACTATCAGCTGCCTGGTTATCAGTGTCATATGTGTTGGCGCCCCATGTGCAGGCGCTTGTCGTCAGGGCAGGCGATAGTCTCGTTAACTCTTCCAGCCTACCCGTGCGCCTGCCCTGAGCGTCAAGCTTGCTGATAATCTTGCTCTTTTCTTGTATTTCTCAAGATTATCAGCTCGCACACTCCCCTGCGAGCCTTATGCCTTATGCCGAGCTTCTCGGATGCGCAACCTGATGTAGGAAATGAGCTCCGGAAGAACGCTCGGGTGCGTTGCCATCACGAAGAGTGCGGCGAAGAGAACGGAAACCCACGGCATCATGAAGGACCATTCATAGCCGAAGTGGTCGAGCACCACGCCAACTGCTGCCGAGCCGATGGAGTTACCCACCGCCGAACCAGTGTTGAGCCAACTTAAGCCTTCAGTCAGGAATGTTCCAGGAACAGTATCTTCCACAATCATGTTGACTGTTGCAAAGACTGGGGAAATCACCATACCAGTGATGAAAGCAGCTGGCACGAAGAGAAGGAGATCGTCTTTGCACATGTCGATAAGCCCGAAGCCCACCACGAGCAGGAGCATCATGGTCAGCAAGCGTGACCACAGTGGCATTCTCCACGATCGCGAGCCGTAAATAATGGCACCGACGAGAGAGCCAGCCGAGTAGACGGCAAGGTAGACGCCAGAAGCTGCTTCAATGTGATGAGCTTGAGCCAAGGCAACCACAGAAACGTCATAGGCAGAGAAGCTCGAGGAATAGATGATGAAGGTGAGGAAGAGTGTGACCATGCCCGGGAAGCCGAGGGCGAGTTTAGGCGCGTTCTTCTTCATGTTTCGCCTCAGCCTCAGCCAGCGGCGTGGGCTCAAACGGCTCAAGCGCTGCTGGTCGGAAATCGGGGCGTCACTGTCCATGCGGTAGATCGTGCTGTCAGCTGGAGCAGCCTGCGCGGCGGAATCGTTCTGTTCGTTGGCCTCGGCGGACTGCGGCTTACTCGTCGTTTCGGTGATCAGCGCGGTTGGCTTGGCCTTCGCCGACTGCAGGGTGAAGAAGATGGCACCACCGATAGTCTGGGCGATCAGAGGCAAAATGAGCTGCGAAGTAGGGTTGACGGAGGTTGCCAGTGAGGTGGCGAAAATTGGGCCGATGATGAAGATGAGCTCATCAATTGCTGCTTCCCAGGCGAATGCGGTGGAGAGCAGCTGGGAGGCCTTCTCTTCGCTCATTTTTCCGTCTGCTGCTTCTTTTCTCAGCAGGTTGGTCCAGCGGGTTCGAGCCAGAGCGCCAAAGGAGAACTGAGTCAGGCCGAGGAAGATCGCGAAAATATAGAGTGACCACAGAGGTGCGCGGAAAACGAGGGCGAGCACGAACACGAGCAGTGCCCCAGAGGAGAGTGGCAGTGCGATGCGCCCGGTGATGTATTGGCCGAACTTGTCAAAGCAGCGCGCGTAGATTGGCGTGCACACGGCGGCGAAGAACACGTAGACGGCAGAGAGCGTTCCTGCGTTCGTCCAATCGTGGTAGATCATGCGCATAGCCAGAACAATGCCCAGCGAGAGCATGGACATCGTTAAACGAGCAGTCGCTGCAGATAAGGTAAAGCGTCGGCCTTCTGCATAGCTGAGAATCTGCAGGTAGGGGCTTTTTTCTTTGCGGGGTTTTCTGCTGTTTTGTGACGGCATGTTCTGCGCCACTTTCATTTGACTTGCCACAGTGTCCTCAGTTTTCTTCATGGTGGGTCAGTCGGCTTCGTTTGCCATGCCGACGTAAATGTACTTTTCCAGTTCGGGGTAAATGGCCGACTTCATGCTGGCCACGCGGGTCAGGCCTCGATGGTCATAGAAGCCGACAGAGCAGGATGAGTCGGTGAAGAGGAAGTATGTTTTCGCTTGTGCTTGGCGCAAAGCAGTCAGCCATTGGTTGAAGGTTCGAGAACCCAGATGGTAGCCGCGGGCTTCTGGCTCCATCATGAAAAGCCTGAGCTCAGCGTCCGTCGTTGCTTTCGCATGCTTTTCCAGCTTTTGGTCTTCGGCGATATCTGCTGCGTGGAAGCGGATGGCCTGAGGCTTGAGGCGGGCAAGCTGCTCGCGCGCTTCGTCTCCCAGCCGGGTGAGTTCTGCTTGGATTGCTGGGTCTACTGCGTCTTTTTCACTGTTGATTGTGCCTACGGCAATGCCCGCTGGCTTGTCGTTGACTTCCACGATGCATGACCATGTGATGCCTGTGAGGAGAGATTCAACTTCGAGGGTTGCTTTGAGTTGTGCTACTTCGGGGGCGTCCCCTTCTTCGTGGGGGTACCAGGTTCGTTGGTCAAGAGAAATAATCCAAGGAATGTCTTGTGGCATGATGCGTCGCATGGTGACCTTGTTCATTCCTGGCATTGAGCTCCCTTTCTGTTGCGAAGCTTACCCAGCGCTCGTGCGAGCTAGTGTTTCTAGCTTTTGCCTGGCGTTATCCCCTTGTGTGCAAAAAATGAGAGGGGAAGTGGAGGTTGCGCCTCCCCGTTCCCCTGTGAATGAACCAACTCTAACAGAGAGCCGTTGACAAAAGCCGCGCGTGTTTACTCTGAGATTTTTCAGCGGATTTCGTCACTCGTTCTCGTCATTCGTTCTCATCAGGCTTGTTCTCACCAGCCTCTCCCTCATCAGCCTCGTTCTCATCAGCCTCGTTCTCATCAGCCTGCTCTTCCCAGTCGTCTTCTTGCAGGAAGGCGAGCAAACGGTGTGAGCCATAGATCATGCTGATAATCTCTTGCTCACTGAGTTTGTGCCCCACCGGTATGAGCTTGCCAGCTGAGCCTGCAGAAACGTAGAAGAGAGCGGCGTCAACATCATCGAGAGCAACATTTTGCGCTTGGGCGAAGGCGAGGCGGTAGATTTGCAGCTGTAGCAGCTTCCTGCGCTTATCTTCCTCGTTGTACGGCGGGCGGCCTGTCTTCCAGTCGATGATGGTGTAGCGGTTCGCCGTTTCCTCACCAGCCTGGTCGCGCAAAGCTCCCGCGAAGATAGCGTCGAGGCGGGCGGGCACTCTCCTGCCAGCAAGGGAAATGTCGTATTCCTTCTCCACGGCGAAAACACGACGGCTAGCCCATGGTGAGTTGAGGTAAGCCTTCTGCCAGCGCTGGACTGTGGCGGCTCGCTCGCTAGAAGATTTTGCAATACTCTCGAGCTTCTTGATTTTCTGCCAATCTTGGCCGGAAAGCGGGTCGAGCTGGTCGGCAACCCAAGCGTGGAAAAGCGTTCCCAGCGTCGAGGCGGCAGTAGGAATGTGGGGCATCGGGCGTAGCTGCTGGGCCAGTAGCTCGTGCACATCCTGCTGTTTTTGCGGCATGATGATGTGCTGAAGCCTGGTGGCAGTCAGGGAGCGCGTCTTGTTAATCTCCCCAAGCTTTTTGAGCGTTTGCGCCTCGTCTTGTTGCGCGAGTTCGTCAAGCTCGTGGTTTCTGCGCGTGAGCTCCACGAGAGCTTGTGCGCGTCGAGTCAGTGGCCCAGCTTGCGCTTTTTCTTGCTCGTTCAGCTCTTCGGTGAGAGTTTCCGCATTGGTAGCGTTTGCCAGTCCGTCAAGCAGTTTTTGAGCACGCCTCAAGATTGACATCGTGGTTTTATCCACATGCGTTGGCCAGAAGACGGGTGCGCCATGGCCAAATGCCTGCGCTGCTGCGCTTGAGGATTTTTCCACACGATCAGCCAAAACCGACTGATATTCCAGATCATCACCGAACAGAGCAGCTTGAGCCTGAGCGTCCACGCCCACACTCAATCCGTCCACATCAACACGCTCCGAGTCCTCCAAACTCGTCTGCACCGTGATGGGGGCGCTGGGTAGCACTGCTTGCTGGGCTTGAATCTGATCAGCAATATACGTGACTGCGAGAGGAGGATCATCCTCATTGGAAGACTTTCTTCGCTTCGACGAACTTTCCTCGGGTTGAGGAACCTTCACACCGGAGAAGTCATTATATCCAGCAAGAGCAAGAGCATGTTGTGCTACTTGCTGGTAGAACACTCCTGCTTTATTAATTCCACACGAGTTAAATTCCGCTTTCCTATCTTCGTCTTTCAGATACGCTTGCTCAATGTCTTCCTCATCCGTATAGATATGTGATGCGAAGAGAACATCACCCTGGGAGCGTGTGAGAGCAACGTAGAACAGTCGGTTCTCATCAGCGAATTCACGTTCTCCTTCTCGCTCTTCTAGCGTGAGGAAGTCAGGGTAATCAACACCTTTTTCCAGAAGTGGATTGTCAACTAAGTGTGAGTCGGGGTTAAACACTTCGTGTGCCAGACTCTCCACTGTGGTGAACTTACGCAAGTCAGCAATCGGGTCAACACCCAAGCCAGTTGAGTCGAAGGAGACATTATGGGGGAACGCTGGCAGAGTGTATGCGTCTGAACGCATGGGCACCGGCACACTTCCGGGATACCCCATCCATGAAAGAGTATGTGGGCACAATGGATCCTGAGCAGCATCCGCGAGTGGGCTAAGCTTCGCCACTTTCAGCTTTGCTGCAGTGTGGTTTCCTTCCGTCACATCAACGATGGCAACAGCAGGCCATTCCAGACCTTTCGAACGGTGCATAGTCATCAAAATGACGTCCACATTCGGGTCTTGCTCTACTTCCGTAGCATCCTGTTCACGGTCTGGCAATGAGTCAAACCATGTGACGAAACCAGACAAGCTGGGTCGCACGTTTGCGGGGATTTCCTTCATGTAGGTGCGAGCAAGCTCGATGAGAGAGTCAATGTTCGTGGCAATCTCAGCTCGGGAGTGAAGCGAGGTATCCCCTGTTTGCAAGGCGTGAGCGAGGGAAAGGTCCGATGTCATGCCCAGCGCGGAGGCTGCTGCTTTCAAGCAAGCAATCACACCTTCACTCTTGTGTCGTGCGGTTTCTTGCAAGATGCGCGATACTTCACGGCAAGCTGCTCTGGTGGTCTCATCGAGGGGTTGCGAAAGATTATCATTGCTCTCGCTGGCACCGCTACTGTGTTCTTCAGGCTGCTGTTCAGGATTCGGTTCAGCGACACTTTCAGATGCGTGTTCGCCATCTTGCGCGTTGGCCTGTTCAGTAGCACTTTCGCCGTTCTTTTCAACTGCCTTGTGTTGATCATCAAAAGTTGCAGTCAAAAGCTGCTCGCTGTCATCACTGATCAGCATATCCACAAGGGACATCGCCATCGGCAGAGTATCGCGATACTGGCGTAACAGTTCGCGACGAGCTTTATCATCCTCATCTCCACTGGCGATTGCTGAAGCGACCAGAGCGTTATATTGCTGGTTTTCGTTCACTTTCTTCGCCTGGGTGGCCAAACTGTTGAGCTGCTCGGCATTCAGAGCAAAACGTGGAGTGGCGAGCAGGCGCATGAGGTGGGAAGAATCACTCGTATCAGCGAGAGATGCCACTACGGCCATGATGTCGCGAATCTCTGGCTTTTCGGCTACAGCGCTCCAGCCTAAAGATTGGCAGGTCAAGCCTTGCTCTTCCAACGCTTGTTGGTACAACCCGAGGTTTTTACCACCACGATCCAGCAGCGCAACGATCGGGCCTTTGCCGTGTTCATCACGATGGCGAGGGTCATTCTTGTATTTGAGCACTTGGTAGCGCGCCCATTTCGCAACGGCTTTCGCTTCTTGGCTAGCGTAGAGGCAGTTGAGCACGGTGAAGGTTGCGTCATCAGGGTTGCCGACTTGTGCCTTGCGTCGGGCTTCCTCCGTGTTTTCCATGAGCATTGGCTCGAGCTTTTTCACGCTCACGCTTGGCCCTAGTGAATCATCAGGGTAGCTGACCTTGCGATGAATGGTGTCCATATCGCGCAGACGAGAGGTGACTGCGTTGGCGAATTCGAGAATGAGTGGCTTGTTGCGGTGTGTTCGCGACAAGGTGTGCATGCTCTTCTCCACCACGTCAAAGTCTTCTTTGAACAGGATGAAGGCGCTCGGGCTTGCTCCTCGCCAGGCGTAAATCGACTGGTAAGGGTCTCCCACTGCTGTGACGACACTGTTGCGGTCTTGCCCGATCTTTTCATCGTTTTCTTCAGTGTTTTCAGCGCGATGGAATAGTTGGGCGATCAGTGAGGCTTGTGTGGAAGAAGTATCCTGATATTCGTCGAGGAATACGTAGCGGAAGCGACGACGATATTGCTGCGCAATGCTGGGGAAACGCTGCAGAAGTTGGAGCGAGTAGACGGGAAAATCAGAATACTGGGCAAGGTGCCCTTCATGCTTCTTGCGTTGCAATTGCAAGCACAAGTCGAGAAGTAGATCACGGATTTTCGCCGCTTTGTAAATCTGCCGCACATTGTAGAGGTCAAGCCTTTGTGCTGTTTTTCTGAGTTGAGCTCTTCGGCTCTCCTCTTTCTGCGAAGTACCACGACCAACCGTGGGCTTGGTATCTTTAAAAAGCGCACCTACAACAGCAGCCCACAGTGTGGGATCAGTAGTGATGACTTCGTCACACAGCTTTTCACACTGTTCAATAAGAGCATTGTTCCATTGGCGTACGCGCTCAACTGCTGCTTCGAAGGTGAGGCACTCAGGAGAGATCATGTACCCTAAGATCTCATCGTTGAGCTTATTCATATTTGTTACGAAAGTATTCCTACTTTCTGGCTTGAAACCTTCCCAGAAACGATCGGTCGAATAATTGAGCGCCATGATGTCATCGATATTCTCATCGATCACTTCATCAATCAGCTGGTGTACTCCCGCGTAACTGAGAGGCGTGGAGTTGGGGTCCACGCCAATGAGCAGACCATATTGACGCACTAAACGCTGGAAGAAGGAATCATACGTGTAGATGTGAGGCCGCTGAGTAGAAGGAATACGCGTGAACTGGGGTTCTCCACTTCCCTTCTCTTCAAGCTCATCAACTGCTGTGTGGACACGAGTGCGAAGTTCTTCTGCGGCTTTGTTGGTGAATGTCAGGCCCAGTATTGTTCCTGGGTCTACTTTTTGACCATTCTTATCTGGGTGGGTGAGCAGCCAGATAATACGCTGTGTCATCGTAAAGGTTTTACCCGAACCTGCGCCAGCAATGATCAGTGAGTTTTCTTCGCGCGGACCAGTGACAATGGCCTCTTGCTCTGATGTCAGTGTGATACTCATGCACTTCTCCTCTTCACCTGCTGACGGACTTCTTCAATGTTCATTCCAGCCAACGGTCCAAATACTGTTTGCGACTCGTGTGAGTAGAGCGGGCACACAGGTTTGAACTCACAATAACTGCATTTCGATGTTTTCTTCGCAGGGAAGTAATCCGCTTGCGAGTAAGAAATGGCGTAGAAGACACGCGAGAGCATGGTCAGCGCCCACACGGCACTACTGGTTTCTGCATCGTTACCCTCAACAACAGCGCGTGCCTTGGTAACGAGCCATTGTGCAATATCCGACATTCCCTGAGCACGCTGCAGATCACGAAAAGTACTTTCCGGTGTAAAAAGCTTGGAAAATGTGGGGTAATGCGAACGAACTGGATATGCCTCGTACAGCGCGTTCCCTTCAAAAAGCTGAGGCTGGAATCCATTTTCAGCACTATAACTTTGTGCTGGAGAGTCCTGCTTTCTCGGGTAGAAGAGCATAGATCGCTTAATTTCCGGCATACGGCTCTTCTGCTTCACCTCATATACCGGAAGCGATTGCTCGCTGGCTTGCTGCTCGAGCTTTTCGTTCATCTCCTGCAAAGCGGGAGAGAATGCTAACCCCAGCTGGTAACAGATGAGCTGCAGATCATTAAAACTGTTCAGAGGCGTTTTACCCGTCTTCCAGTCGATGATGTTCCACACGGTGTTGCCATCACCATCTTCGCGTCGTTCCACTCGGTCCACGCGAGCGCTCATGAATGCTCCAAGGTCTTGTGGTTCGTCGTCGACAAAACCACCTGCCACCGTGGAGAGAGCGCTGTACAGTTCTGCCTTCGTCGTGTGCTCCAATCCGGAGAGATTACGCACAAACGGCAGGATCGCCGTCAGTGACAGCGGAATGTTGACACTCACCTCTGCTGCAGAACCCGTGAGCTTTCCTGCTGTAATCTTGTCTTGCTTCTGCCCCACTGGAGCATAGTTGGCATCGCGAGAATCAACGAAATAGGTGGCTATTTTGTCCAACACATCAGTCACTTCGTGGTCATTGCTTTGATGCTTGAAGAGCTCTTTTGACGTTGCAGGGGTGAAATGTGATTGCTCACGCAGTTCACGGTAATGCTCGATCAGCGCTTGAAGCAGCTCATCTTTACCCAGCGATCGGTCATAACCATTGTCTGTTGCCCATTGCGCGCAGTTGTGGATAATGGTTCCGAAGGTCATTTCCTCCGAGCTGCGGCGTGGACCTGCGAACCTATCTTGCAGCGACCAGCGCAGTGGGCAATCCCAAATAGCGTCCACTGCGGAAGGGCTGAGCGTCACTGGCTTGTGCTGTGCTGGGCGAGTTTTGATGAAGCCATCGTCATCCTTGTTGCCCACCTGCTGCCCGACAAATCCGGTGCTCAGCTGTTGTGCTTGTTTGGTCACTCCTTGCAAGATTTTCAGTGCGGAAAGTGCATCCTGCAATTGTGCTGGGTCGGTGTCACCTGTGCGCTCTTGTTCAGCAAGGCTTCCCACGAGCACTGTTTTCGCAGCTATGGCGAGACCATCCACACTGGTGTCAAAACCGGCGAAGAGGGCAGATTCCTGCAAATCTGGGTTGAAACCAGTGGGCGTGTAGTGTCGCTCAGAATCGTTATCAGCCGTGCGAATTCCCGTGTCACAGAACACTTCTGGCAGGAAGGAAGTCAGGTATTCGCTTGGTGCTTCGTCGTCATTCCACACCGCGCAAATCACTGTTTCTTCGCTCGCTCGAGTCAGTGCAACAAGGAAGGCGCGTAGCTCGAAGTCGGAAACATGCTGGTCGAGCGTGTGCATCAGCTCGATTTCCGCTTTCTGCGGGCTTTGGTTTGCCTCTTGGTTGAGTTCTACTCCCTGTTCTTTCAAAATATGGGAGATTGCCACTGTGGAGAATGCTTGACCAGACAGAAGAGAATCAGGAGCGTCAAGGTTCGGCCATTGGCCTTCCTGAACGCCGATAATCCACACTTTCTTGAAGTGCTGGGTGTTAGCCGAATCTGGAGAGGCAAGGACGACGGAATCAGGCCTGGGTGCTACTTGGGCCAGTGAACCTGCTTCCACTTCGAGGCTTTCAATCCATTCGGCAAACTCTTCTGCGCTTTCCTCGTTTTCTCGAGTTTCTGCGCGGCGGAAGAGTCGTACCACCGTATCCAGGTAGTCGTTGGCGCGTGCGGCTTGTTTTCCTACGCTCAATGCTTCTTGACGCCAGAAGTCACTGATATTGCAGGCAGTCCACGCATTCCACAAGGCGATGGATGGTTGAGAGATGAGTTCATCCTCATCGGCTGTGGTTTCAAGCGTGCGGATAATGCTGATAGCTCGGATGAGAACTTCCTCATCCGAATGGCTCGGGCCTTTCTTGGCTCGAACAGCTTCCAAGTACTTCACGAACTGAGGCTGATCATCACCGTCATCTTCCGAGCTCTCCTGCGTGCGAGAAGTACGAGCGATGCGACCGTACATGCTCAAAATTTGCTCTTGTGACTGTTCCGAGCCCATGAGCAGCAGGAGAATAATCGCATCCCTATTCAGCGGTTCGCTGCTGTTACTCAATTCCTGCCAATCTTTGTGCAAGCTGTCAAAAGTAGTTTGAGCTTCGTCAACTTGCGACAGGTAAGCGATGGTTTGGAATATGGTGAGCATTTTATCTTCCCGCACGCTGCGGTACGTCGCACTGCCGTCGACTTTCGTGACTACTGGGAAGAGCGGTGAGGTGATCACTTGCGTGAACAAGTCAGTGTAGCGCGTGATGTTGGAAAGGTCTTTCTTCGCAATCGCAGCGTTTAAACGAATGATTGCCAGCAAGCCTTGGACTATCGCAGAATCCTTGAGAAGCTGCGAGGCTGAAGAGTAGCGAACAGGAATTCCTTCCTCTTCGAAGCGCTCTCCTACTTGCCTAAGCACAGAATTCGTATGCGCGATAATCGCACAATCACTCCAGGAAAGCTTCTCATCATGCATCACGCTAGTGGTAACTTGCCACACGAGGTCGTCCAATAGTTCTTCATTGGAGCGCAGAAGGCGGCCTTGTAACGTGTGGTCGACCATCACCGGGCGAGGGTCTTTCATGAATGCCATTTGTGCTGCGCGCAGTTTTCCAGGGCGCAGCGGCAGTGCCACATCTGTGCTGACCATTGAGGAAGTGAGTGCGAGGCTTACTCGAGTGGCTACTTGAGTGCGGTAGCTCAGCTCAGCTTCGGTGCTGCCCTCACTGTCGCTGTCCTCACTGGCACTGCTCTCACTGGCACTGTCCTCATCATCGCTGCCATCATCACTACTATCGTCATCCGTGGCGCGGTCCAGCTGCTCGACCAGCTCGTACTGTTCAGCTTTCCAACCCTTCTCTTCCAATGCGCTGAGGGCTTCTGGGAATGCTCCGCGGTAGGTTCTTGTTGCTTCATCATCGTTGCCAATGAGAATGACCGCGCATCCGTGGGCTGCCAGCTGCTCGAGGAAGGAGTAGCCGGCGACGGTGAGGTCTTGGCAGTCATCCATGATGACGACGCGAGGCACGTTCACAGTGCTCGTATTCTCACTCAGCGCCTGGGTGACGATGGCGAGAACGGCGGAGAAGTCAGCGAGGAAGAGGCCTGGTGCTTCTTCTTGGAGGACGTGTTGTGCTTCATGCTGCAATACTCGGCCGAGCTGCCATTCTTCCACCATGCGCTGGTCTACTGCCGGGTCGTGCAAGATGGCGTCGAAATGTTCGGAGTCGCTGGCTACACCCAGGCCGTTGAACATGTCGAAGAGATGAACGAGCTGGTCGATGAACGCTGGGGTCATAACGTCGGCGAGAAGCTGCTCGCTGGGTGCGTTCTGCTCGCGATTTACCTCGCCTTGCACACTATTCGAAGCTTGAGTACGCACACCGTCACGTTTGTCTTGCTCGTGAAGGGAGAGGTAAGTGCGCAGAAGATCGCAGGTTTCGCAGTCGTCGCCAGCAATCATATGTTGGCGGTGGTTTTCGAGCACTTGTTGCACTGCTTGGCCACGTTCAGCATCGTCGACGAAGTGCGGCAGCGCCTTACCTTTTTCTGCGCGCTCTTGTGTGAGAAGAGAGAAGGCAAGCGAGCCGATCGTCCTGACAGGCCTTCCTTCTTGAGCATGCTGGACGACGTTGATCACTGGGGTGTTGAGCTGGTCAGCTGCTGCTTTGGAGCTGACGAGCAGGTAGGCTTTGCCGTTGCGAATAGCCTCATGGTTCCACTGCCCTGTGAATGCTTCAAACGCGAGCGTTGATTTGCCAGAGAGCGGCGAGCCAGAGATTCTCATCACCTTGAGCCGTGGCGCGCGACCATTTTCCGCGCGAGCCTTCGTGGCGGCGCGTTGCGGTGTGTTCGCGGTGGCGAACTGCTCGATCAGCTTCTTCGCTTGGTTCAGCGTTACAGGCTTTGTGCTCATACTTCTAGTGTAGGAAGCATGCATAGTAACTGAACGCGCAATTCGGACTGTTTTTTCCGCAGGATTTCGCGCAGTCGACATTCAGGTAGGACGCGTTTTTCTCGAGGTGATAATCTTCCTGTTGAAATGACGCCATTCTTCCCGCCGTTACTTTTCAAAATTTTTCTCTGAGCTGAGAATTCGCCGCCCAGTAACAGCAGCCCGCCCAACACCCAGCAGACCCCGACATCACTACCCAACACCTAGCCGCCACCTCAACTCAACCCAACACCTAGCCGCCACCTCAGTCACCTTTCAGCCACCCGTGTTAGAACTGCATTATGGCGACTTTTCTGGATTATGCGCGCGATGAGGTGCACACTTTTGCCGAGCAGCCTTTTTGTGGCGAGGATGCGCTGATCTTTTCGCAGTTGGTTTACCTTTCTTTCCCTGGAGCGCTGGCGATGAAAAGCCTGACTTTGCAACAGCTTTTGCGTCGTGAAACCTACTCGGCTCTCATTGACGAGATGTAGCATGGCCAGGAAGCCTTGGAATTGTTGCGTTTGTGCGGTGAAAGCCCTCGTTTTCGCGATGTGAGATTGGCAGATCGTATTTCTCCGAACTCTACGGCTGATCCGAACCGTTTTTGTGCGGCGACTTTCATCCTGCCTGATTCGACGCGCGTTATCGCTTTTCGCGGTACGGATGGCACGATTGCTGGCTGGCATGAGGATTACCGCTTGCTTTTCGTCACCCCTCCCCTCGACTCCCAGGCTCGGGCTCTCGCTTACTTGAAATCTCACGCTTCTGCTCACTTAGCTGAGCGGCCTGAGATTATCATTACGGGCCATTCGATGGGCGGAAACCTTGCAATCTACGCTGCGGCTGTCGCGCCACACAGTGTGCAGGCTCGTATTCGCGCGGTTTATGCGCAGGATTCTCCTGGTTTTATTCGCTCTTTCATCGAAAGTAAGCAGTTCCAGGCGATCCGTTCTCGTGTTCACAAGTATGTTCCTGAGTCGTCGATGGTGGGCATGCTTTTTGATTCTGGCGTTGAGGAGACGGTGGTGCGTTCGAATGCTCATGGTTCGGAGCAGCATTTCCTCTCCACGTGGCTGTTTACTCATCCTCAAATCGAGCAAGAAGCTTCGGGCGAAGAGCAGGCACCTGAAACATCGCTGAAATCGACGAGCGAGCAATCGCAGGAGCAGGCGCACAAACCTGCGCACGAACCTGCGCTCAAGCCTTCCAACGAGTCTGTTGCCGTCACAGCGTCAGCTCCTCAGCCTTCTGATTTGTGGGTTTTGGACAGAACTGAGCATCTTTCCCGTTATTCGCAGGCTTTGGCGAACACGCTTAATGGGTGGCGGGAGAGCTTGGATGTTGCTCAGCGCGAGCGCTTTATTGAAACCTTGTTCTCTGCTTTGGATTCGACGGGTTATGTTCAGTTCTCACAGTTGAGGGAGAATTGGAACACTGTTATTCCTGTGATTTCGCAGTATTTGCGTTCTCTTCCTGCCACGGATCGCAATCAGCTGTCCTCGGCGATTGGTGAGCTCGTCAAGCTGATCGTGTTGCCAAGCGGCGAGGAGAACAGCTGAGTCAAGCTTCGGCTACTCGGCTATTCACCTCCCCATCCACCGTCAACTCCTCTACTCATCTCTCCAGGAGGTGGCTCCTCGGCGTACTGCTGAGGAGCCGTATTTTGCTCGCACAGCGTCGAGGGCTTTCTCCAGCTCATTATTCTTTTTCAGCGCCGTTTCGTTATTTTCTTGCGTGTCGTCGAAGTCAAGCTCTGGCTGGTAGAGAGTGGTGCTTTGCTCGGTAAGCCCCGAAACGGACACTCCTGCTAATCTCACGAAAGTGGGAGATACGGCAGATCGGCCCGCGTCAGCGCTCACTTGTCCGCGAATCGCCCCTGCAACCGCCGCACCCGCGCTAGCCACACCTTCGTCGCTCGCACTACCACCGCCTGCGCCTTCACCAGTCGCACTTCTCCCTCTTTTCCAGGCGGCGAGCGCTGCTGGCAGGAGTTGGTCAGCAATCTGCATCATTTGCACGGAGTTTTGGATGGGTACGCGGCTGGTTTGTGAGCGCGTTGCGTAGGTGAGGTCAGCGAATCGGATTTTCACGCTGACAGTTCTGGCGACAAGTTGTTTTTCGCGCAGTCTCCTAGCGATGTGGTCGCAGCAATTGCGCAGAAGAGCGCGAATTTTCGCCAGATCATTCGTGTCTTCAGGGAAGGTCATTTCTTGGCCAATCGATTTTTCCGGCGCATGAGTGACGAGTACTCGCTCACTCTCACCTTGGCAGGCAAGCCACAGCCAGTGTCCGATTTGGCGTGAGCTCACCATGCGCACAACTTGAGCTTCGCTCATTTCTTGTATTTGTGCCACGGTGGTTACCGCCCAGCTTGATAATCTTTTCTCTAATGCTGGGCCCACGCCGTTGATGGCACGGAGGTCGAGGAGCCGCACAAATTCAGCGTTTCTCGCTTGGGGTACGAGAAGCAGACCGTTGGGTTTGGCGTTCGTCGAGGCAAGCTTGGCCATGAGCATGTTGGAACCGATGCCCACGGAGCAGGTGATGTGAAAGCGCTGGTATACCTGCTGGCGGATCCATTCGCCTATAGCTCGCGGGCTTTTCCATTCTCTGAGGGCAGGAGCTACGTTGATGTAGGCTTCGTCGACGCTGACTTGTTCGATTTGGTCAGTAATTTTCGCCACAATCTCGGTGAAAATCTCATGTGAGACGTGTGAGTAATAGTGGTGATCGACGGGCAGAAAGGCGCCTTGCGGGCAGAGTCGTCGAGCGGTTGCCATTGCTTGAGCAGAGTGAACTCCATACCGGCGCGCTTCGTAATTCGCCGTTGACACGACGCCGCGAGTTCCTTCTACTCCTCCGACGATGACTGGCCTGCCCACCAATTCGGGACGGCGGGCAGTTTCCAGCGAAGCGAAAAAGGCATCCATATCCACATGCAAAAAGGTGCAACCGGACTCGTCATGACCCCAGTCTTTCCTTACTGCTTGCGAACGTGGTGCTGTACTCATACCACCATTCTAGTCGATCATTTGTTCGAATTTCCGCTTAGAGCTTCACGACGCGCCACAGCTCCGAGCAAAATATACAAACTTTCTCGCACGTCTTCGGTAGGACGCGAGCCATACTTTGCCGCCGCCACCAAGTCGAGAGCATCCTTCATTCCCACCGCTTGAGCAATACGGTCGAGCTCGGAGAGAGCAAAACTACGGCGCGCATTGAGGCGGTCATTGACGTAGGAAGAGCTTCGGATTGTTCCTTCCGAAGAGAGAATCTCACGTACTTGATCTTGGGTAATTCCGTGCTCACGCAACAGCTGTTTGGTATATTTTGCAACCATATGATCGGTATCGGTGGTGTAATGATCCATCACGACACCCTTTCTTCGCAGAGTCAGGTTCTCTTACCTGAGGGTATATACGGCGACAACTAAATTATTATAAGTCGCCAATACGCTGAACACCAACTCACTTACACACTTTTTAACGTCTCTTCCCTCTCGGCTTGGAATTTCTCAAGATTATCAGCACACAAAACCGCTCCCCGCCTTGCAGCAGGGAGCAGTGAGACGTTTATGCGCAAGCGCTGTGCTCATCACATATTCGACAGCACGTTGACAGCAGCGCCAACGAACATGATGGTGGTAATCAGCGAGATAGCCGCAATGATGAGCGAGATAGCACCCAAGATCACACCTGCCATAGCCATGGTGTGCTCACCGTGGAACTCTGGACGGTTCTTCGTCAGCTTCAGAGCTCCTGGAGCCAGCGAGACGGCGATGATGCCACAGACCACAGAGATCAATGCGCTCATTCCGAACCAGCAGAACACTGCCGAGATGATGCCCAGCACCATCGAAGCAACGGCTGCGCCATGCTTTGCGGAGCGCATTGGCATGACAACAGGCTGCTGAACTGGCTGAGCGGTAGGAGGAACCTGACCAGTAGGCGGAACTTGACCTGCAGGAGGAACCTGACCAGTAGGAGGTACCTGGCCTGCAGCTGGCTGGGCTGGGGCTGCCTGTGGAGCTGGCTGTGCCGGTGCTGGTTGAACTGGCTGAGCTGGCTGAGCAGGAGCGGACTGGAATGGTTGAGCAGATGCAGGCTGCTCAGGTTGCTGGAGATTATTCTGATCGACCATAATAGGCTCTCTTCTTCCTTAGAGGGTTTTTCATTAACCCACGTATACGCACTTTATCGCATACGGCGATTCATGAAAAGCCCTCACTGATAACGAGTTCAAAATGAAACTTCTTGTCATGCAGTCCTCGCCCATAATCCACACCCTGCTCGCAGCACAAGCTGGAATCACACTGTTCACGTCAAATTCTGTGCATGCCATATTCTGCTCTCACAGCAGTTCAGAACAAGCTCATAGGTATGAAAAAGCTGCTCCCCACTGTCAGTAGAGAGCAGCTTTCCTCTGTGCGAAGCTTGCTTTCGCCGCCGTTATTCACGACAGCTCGAGAAGCTGCAGCGTCACCTTATTGGAGCATCCGATTTATGCACTTGCGTGCTTGCCATCAGTTTAAGCAATCACTCATGCGTATGGATGCGGCGCAGGAAGGTCAGCGAGCAACCTGCAGCAACCAAGAGCAGAGCAGCCAGAGCGACCAGGGAAGCATCAGCACCGGTGTCACCCAAACGGCTTGCTGCTACCACTACTGGCTTCTTGCTCGTCGCCTTACTTGGCTGAACAGTCTTACTTGGTTGGGCCGGCTTGTCCTTACCCGGTTGAGCAGGCTGATCCTTACCTGGTTGAGCTGGCTCATTTCCTGGGTTCGATGGGTTCTCCGGCTTCGAAGCAGCTACTCGGTACAGAATCTGAACTGCAGGAAGATCCTTCACGCCCAAGTCAGTGAGAACATCCTTGCCATCATGGCTCTTATACACAATGCCCTGAGCAGTGTAGTCGAAGCGGAATGCGTCCGTTGGAGAAAGCTTAACTGCAGGAACAGTAGCATCCTCAGCCCATGTCTTTCCGCCATCCAACGACACTTCATAGCCCTTCACACCAACCTTCACCTGCGGCATATCAGAAGTTGGATTGAAGGTGTTGTAATCCTGTGCATTAAATCCACCGCAGAAGCTCTTTCCAGGGGCGCTGGCCGAATAATGGCCAGTGTAATAAACCGTCTGCTGAGAGCTCTCACGAGGGGCCTTCTGGTCCAGTTTATTTCCCTTATTATCAACCAGAGCAGTTTCAATGGAACGATGAACAGCAGGCGTTGCCACCGTGGTGTTCTGAGTAGCCTTTAGATAATTCAAGCCTGCACTAATAGCATCCTTAGCCATTCGATACTCAACGGAAGTATCCAAGGTGCCATCCAACATCTCAGCATCACTATCCGGCTCGTATTGCATCAAAAGTGGACCATAGTCATAGTAGGATTCATCGTCTGCACAACCTGAAGTGCCCGCACCAAGTGTGTAGGTATCTTTCTTATCATTAGTCGGATGATCCATACCGAGAATGTGGCCAAGTTCATGGACGATAACTGGTCTCCACTCTCTCGCCAGCAACATATCAATATCTGCTTCCGTAACATCCGATGCCTTATCAAAATGGACACAATACGTGTTCACAGCAGAGTAATCGGAGCAACCCTGTCCCCAACGTCTAGGGGTTCCCCATGCAATCATCTCGCCCCTGATCTGCAGAGTATCTGCATCCTGAGGGAAACGAGAGTGGAACCATCCCCATATTCCCTGATTTGGATTCGCTTGCAGACTACTCAACAAAGCAGCCTTATTGTGTTCATAATCTGTGTCGTCAATCCAAACAAGAGACTGATTTGCAGCAGCCCAGAAAGCGTCGCTCACCATATACTGCAATGCAAGATACTGAATTCGATCACGCGAAGGATCCAAAACGAGCTTGCCCTGTTCAGATGGGTCCGTGGTGGTCTGAGACTTGAAAACGAAGAAGTCCTTACCAAACAGCACATTCCAATCGGCCATTGCTTGCTGGAAAATACCACGTTGCAGGAATGGAACGAGCTTTGGATCAACATTCTCATCATCAAAAATGATATGTGGTCTTCCGTCAACTACAGAAAGTGCTTGACCAGTAGCAGCACCTCCAGCTAGACCAGTGAACAGATTGGTATTCCTATAACACACATACGTGGACGATTCTAAGTTCTTTTCTTCTCCTTCAGGAGTTTTGTAGGTCCCCTCATTGCACCAGTAAGGAATCTGAGTGGAGTAATCCTGTACCTGACCATTGATGGAGATACCAGTGACGTTACCTTCAGAGTCAAAAACAGGCTTTGCATCGGACTGATAATCTGGGTTCTGCTGAGAAACTGCTTGGGAAGCATTTTCAAAGAATGTCACTCCATCAGCCATCTGCTTATCAAAGGGAGCAGTAGCCGGCTTCCCGGCCGGAGGAGTTTCGCGGAAGTCCTTCTCAGTGGATGAATCATCCGTCGCACCTTGAGAATTTGCAAGAACTTGAGATTCCAGAGATTGTCCACTCTGACCCGGCTCGATGCGCGGATCAAAGCGAAGAGAATCGGTCGCTTGAGCTGCATTGACGCCTTGAGGATGAGAATGTGTTGCCTGATCGGCGAAGACTGGCAATGCCATAGATGCAGACAAAGCAACTGCCAGAATGCGCGCGCCCCATTTCATTGTGGGTTTCATCTTCTTCTCCTTACGCATGTCATAGTGAAGATGACACTTCCACAGCTTACTACTGAAAGCGTATTGAGAAGAGGGGTACAAGGATTCAGTAATAACGTGATATCAGCACGTGATATCAGGGCGGAATATCAGCGCTGGCAACACTGACACCACTGGCAACACTGCCCTAGTAACAAAAAAGCTTCCGATTTCTCGGAAGCTCAGAAGCGGAGACGGAGGGATTCGGACCCTCGAAGGAGCAAGCTCCTTAACACCTTAGCAGGGTGCCCCTTTCGACCACTCAGGCACGTCTCCAATTATGAACGCTACTCACCGCAAGAGCGGCAAAGCAACGTCTCAAAGTTTATCACGCAATCAGCATTTCGCAAACAAAACGCCAACACACCGCGCAAATCACTCGTCGCAGCCGCTGACACAGTACTCACTGATACTCGTCGGTAGCCCAGCTCGTCGGCTGCTCAGCTCGTCAGTAGCTCAGCTCGTCTCGGCCAATCGTCACAGTCACTCGTCGCTGCTACCAGAGTGCTCGGTATCCGCAGCCATTTCTTCCTCGTGAGCGCGAGCAAGCTTCTTGCGTTCCCGCGTCTGCGCAAGAGTGTCGCTCGTGGCAACCGCCCACGCAATCCCAACGAGACCGAGAAGAATGAAGAAACCGCAGAACATCCAGTCGTGCGTGAGCGAACCCACCGTCACAGCGAGGACTTCAACCACCACGCACACGACGAGGATTGCCACGTCAGTGCGCGGGCTGGCAGGGTTAATCGACGGCTTCATTGGCACAAAGAAACTCTTGCGCTCTCGGCGAGAGTAGCGCGCCTCTTCACCCAAGGAGCTCTCCTGCTGTGAGAAACTCTCGTCCTGCTGCTCGCGGTTTTCTGCGCTCGATTCCGAGTTTCTGGCAATCATGAGCGTCCCAGATTCTTGAGCAACTCTTCATTCATTGGCGGCATAGCCTCAATTTTCGGGTCGTCCTGTGCCAGAGGGTGATCCTGCGCACCACCAGGGTTGCCTTCGCGTTCAAACATGTCCTCAGCAACCTGCTGGTACCACGTCCAATCTTGAGGCAAGTCGTCTTCGTAGAAGATGGCTTCGACTGGGCACACTGGCTCGCACGCGCCGCAATCCACACACTCGTTGGGGTTGATATACAGCGTTCGAGGGCCTTCGTAGATGCAGTCAACAGGGCACTCGTCGACGCAAGCTTTGTCTTTCACGTCGATGCACGGTTCAGCAATTACGTATGCCATAAACCCTCCTTTAGCCTCTCCAGTCTACTCGAAAGCAGCTCGCGGCACGCCTTTGGATTGGCGGCAGGTAACTCACGCACTCGGAAACTCACGTCGCAGGTAACTCACGCCGCAGGAAACTCCCGCAGTTGCTCAGCCTCACCACCCCAGCGCGGACTTCAACTCCTTGACCAGCACCTGAGCACACTCCTGATGCGCCTGGGCTCCCGGATGCTCGTGCGCGCCGGTCGTCTCCTCACGCATCTGCGGCAGCTGCACAAACTTCACATTGGTATCGCCGCTGAGCTCGCTGTACTGCTCCAGCGCGCGGCTAAACACCACGCCAAATTCTGGCTCGTACAGGCCAAATGCCCACACGATGAGCGCGGTCGGATTATTCTTCCTCACCATGGCCACAAACTCGCGGGCGTCACGCTGCAACAGGGCAATATCTAGGGCGTCGGCGTTCAGCGTAGTGGCAATCTTGAGCGCGTCGTCGCGCAATTTCTCCAGATTATCAGTGCCAGCAAGCTCAAACTGCCCAGCAATATGAGCGTTGACCCACATGCTTTCCTCGAGCTCACGCTCTCCCGCCTGGTGTTCCTTGAACAAAGGCTGTGGCTCAAGCTTCGAGGTAGTGTCAGCAAGGGCGGGCATGCGGAAACCGTTGCGGTCGTTCGTGCCAAGATTGATGACGACGGCTTGCGGCTGCCACGAGGAAAAATCATATGCGTCTTGCGAGCCACGTGCCTGCTGAGGCTCGCCAGTACTCGCGCCGCACACCTTCTCGTAAATCAACGGGATACGGTTTGCGCGGTCGTTTCGCCAGTCGGCCCTCAGTCCCCAGCCAGATTGCGAGCACACGCGCACGTCGGCATTGAGCGCACGGCCGACGAGGTTGGCGTAGGAATTTTCGTAGCTGAAGAACACGGATGACCAGTCGTTGTCGCCGCGAGCCCCAACCGCGCCTTCGCCGGTGGTGATCGAGTCGCCGATGAACTCGATGCGGCGAGCGTAGGGCTCGACTGGAGTGAAGCCACTGCCTTGCTCAACGCCTTCGACGCGCAGGGCGGTGATGGCAAGGTATTGCTGGTCATCGCCAGGCTCGCTCTGGTTTTCGCGCACGATACGCACATGCCAGTCGCGCAGCTGGCCGGGGTTCATGTTGCCGAAAATCTGCATCTCGCTGGTCCCGCGAGCTACGGCAAATCTCTGGATTTGCACTCCGTCAAGGTCGATGGCAACCCACGGTTCCATGCGCTGCCAGTCTGCTTCGAAACGCACCCACACTGCGCTCGCATTGGTGGTGAATTCGATTCCAGAGCCGTTTCGCCACAAGACCACCGGTGAAGTTGCGCTTGGGCTTGAGGTCGCGCTTGCCGACACCTGAGTTCCACTTGGGCTCGTCGCTCCAGCGTTGCGCGTCGACTCTCGCCCGAGCACGAGCAGGCCAGGAACTTCGCGAATCGGGATCACTTTCTCACTCATCTGTTCCTCCTTGAACATTCATCCCTTGCGTGCCACGACGCTGGTATGGCATAACGCTGACATGGCACGAAACCGCCATGACGCGACACCGCCATGACACGGCGCCTTCCATGACACGCCGCTGACATAGGCGCTGTCGGTAGGGGCGCACTGCTGTATCACAGTATGACAGCTGCCCTAACCGAACCGCTTAAGTAGTTGCGAATACTGAGATTATCAGACTTCGCTCAGCCCTGCGCGAGGTCAACTCCCACGCATACCGGCTCCGGCACGAGCCAGATTCCAAAGCGCTTCTGCACTCCCTCTTGAATGATGCGCGCCAAGCTTCGCACATCCTCGCTGCTCGCCTCTCCCCTATTCGTCAGCGCGAGCGTGTGCAGCGTCGACAGCGACGCCTGAGGAGCTGTACCGGTAAAGCCCTTGTGGAAACCGGCATGATCAATGAGCCAGGCGGCCGACGTCTTCACGCCTTCTTCTTCCGTTCCCGGCATGCTGGCAGCAAAACGAGGTGCATCCTCAGGCAACTTCTCAGCGTCTTCTACGCTCAGAATGGGGTTCATGAAGAACGATCCGCACGAATGCCTGTCATAGGTCGGCTGGCCAGAAATCTCTGCCGATGAAGGAATACCGCTCAACACCAACTGCTCGTCGACATCTTGCAACTTCACATCTACTGCGCCATTCTCACGCTCAGCCGCACCTTCACTCGCTGCATCCGATTGCTGAGGCGCAGCGGGCGAATTGGCAGACTGATAATCTTGAGCGCTGAGCTTGAAACTTGCCAGAAGGTTGTCAGCGTCGTCGACGTCGATCGGCTGTAGAAGTGTTCGCATCCATTGATTCTTATAGCGTGTCGCGTCCTCGACCATGCCTTTACCCGCGCGCACGCGCAGCACCATGCGCCTCATCTGTTCGATCGGCATGTGGGCGCCGACCTCGCTGTTCAACGCGCGAGCCAGCTGGGAGTAGTTGACGACACCATAAGATTGGCAGGTCAAGGTAAACGTCACCGACAGCACGATGTAGCGCGGTGTAGGGAAGTAACGGTCTGCGGGCTGTGCCGGGGCTGTGTACATGCTTTCTTTGAGCGCAGACATGCGGTAGCCGAAGCCCATTTCGGAGGCGGTCAGATGCTTGGTGGATGTGGTTTTGCGGTCCCACACTTCCACTTCTTTCACGCTCGTGGATACTTCTTGACCATACGCGCCAATGTTCTGCACGACAGAGGCGCCCACAGTTCCCGGAATTCCCGAGAGCGCTTCGATGCCGCTCAAGCCATGCGATACTGCGAAGGCGACGAAGGCGTCCCAACGCACTCCTGCATCAGCGCGGATAGTGAGGGCCGGGGCGGCGTGAGAATCAGAGTTCGCATCGCCAATCGCATCAGCTTTCGCATCGGCTTTCGCATCGCCGCTGTCACTGCCCAGAATATGGATAGCGTGTCGAGCGTCGCGCACAACGACCCCGGGGAAGTTCTCGTCACTGATGAGAAGGTTGGAGCCGCCACCGATAACGAGCAAAGGCAGCTTTTCGTCATCGGCGAAGCAGACGGCGTTAATGAACTCGTCGCGAGAGTGAGCCTCAACGAAATGGGCAATCGCACCACCCACACCAATCGTGGTGATATCAGCGAAACGAGGAGAAACGCTCATCTTGACCTTCTCAGACTCTTCTCACACTCTTCTCGAGCGTATTGTTTTGTCGTGTGGGCATGTGTACCGATGGCAGGCGCTACTCCGGAGGCGCTGCTGGGAAGCACATGGGCTTAAATACGAAAAAAGCCCGGATTAACCGGGCTCTTA
>CASERW010000014.1 GCA_949290445.1 Aeriscardovia aeriphila
GCAGGTTCTTAACGCCCAGCTTCTTTAAAGCAGCCAGGTCTTCCTTGACCCCGGCCCGGATCTCATCCTTTAAGCCTAAAGCAAGTTCCAGCTGTCTGTTAACAGCCACCAGAACCAGGGAATTACCAGCACTTGCCAGCTCTTCCATGTCCCTTTTCATTTCTTTTGTGACTGGGACATGGTACTGGTCAAGCAGGTAGCGGTTGCCGACCAGGACCTGCTGGCCAGCTACTTGAGCAACGATCCCGCCGCCCTGGAGGACCTGGGAAGCTTCAACTTCTTTAGTTTCCAGGTCTTCATAGTAGCCAGTGATAGCTTTCGCCAAAGGGTGGGCAGATTCTTTTTCCACGCTGACCAAAAGCTGTTCAGCCAGCTGGCCCTGGCCGTACTTTTTCACCTGGCTGACCCGGGGGTCGCCGTAAGTCAAGGTCCCGGTCTTGTCGAACATGATCGTGTCGACCTTGCTGAACTTGGTGATGACTTCACTGCCTTTAAAAAGGATCCCCTGCTTGGCCCCATTGCCGATTCCGGCCACGTTGGAGACCGGAACCCCGATAACCAAGGCACCCGGGCAGCCGAGAACCAGGATGGTTACAGCCAGTTCCAGGTCTTGGCTGATGAGGCCAACAATAATGGCCAGGAGCAGGACGACTGGGGTGTAGTACTTGGAGAAGCGGTCAATGAGACGCTCAGCCTGGGACTTGGAGTCCTGAGCTTCTTCGACCAGTTCGATGATCTTGCCAAAAGTCGTCTCATCCCCGACTTTTTCCGCCTTGATCCGGATGGTCCCGTTTTCCAAAATAGTACCGGCATAGACCGGGTCGCCGGGCTTTTTGCCTAAAGGCATGGATTCACCGGTAATGCTGGCTTCGTTGGCCGTCCCGGAACCGGAGACCACTTCCCCGTCAACCGGGATCTTGCCGCCGGTCTTGACCAAAAGGATGTCCCCTTCGTCCAGGTCGTCTACGTCAGCTTCTTCAAAGTCGCCGTCTGCGGTCTGCCGGAGGGCGGTTTCTGGCACCATCTCCACCAGTTCCTTGATGGCTGACCGGGTTTTGGCCAGGGTCTTTTGTTCAAGGTAAGCCCCAAACAAGAAGAGGAAGGCCACGATGGCGGATTCTTCGAATTCCTGGATGACGAAGGCACCTAAGATGGCCAGTGTTACCAGCAAGTCGATACTGATGACTTTGACTTTCAGGGCCTGCCAAGCGGATGCGGCGATCGGGAAGCCGCCGATGAGAGAGGCGGCCAGGAGCAGGCCGGACTCTGCTGTTTCACTTTTAAATAACCATTTTGCGGCAAAGGCCAAGACGATTAAGATGCCCGTAGCGGCCGTCAGCCGGTTGCGATTTTTCATTAACCATTTTTGCATTGATCTTGTGACCTCCTTGCTTAGAGGCTTTTAATATAACGGGAAAGCAGAATTCCCCAATTGATTTCTATCAAGATCGGGATTTTTGCAAAAAGATCATTACGAAAAAGCCATCCAGGGGAATTCGATCCTCTGAATGGCTTAGTTTTACTCGACGCGGTACTTGGTCAGATTTCCCGATTTTGAACGAAAGAGCAAATAATTGGACAAAGAGTCCCTTCACGCTTAAACATGAAGGGACTCTCCTTTATCTTAGTCGGTAACTTAGTCGCTTATCTTGGTGGGTCGACCGACTAAGTTATTCTTTCGTCAACTCAGCGGCGAAAAACAGCGATTGTTTCTACATGGTGAGTCATCGGATAAATATCATAAGCTTGCAGATCCACAGGATCATAGCCATCAGCAATGAACGTTGCCATATCACGTGCCAAAGAAGTGGGATCGCAGGCCACATAAATCACCACATCCGGGTGAGCTGCAGTGATCTGATGAACAACCTGAGCTTTCGCACCAGCGCGCGGAGGGTCAAGAACCACCAAATTCGGATGCAAAAAGCGCTCTGGAATGGAACGCAACGCACGGTTCACCATACCCTGACGAGCTTGAGCCGCCTCGAGACCTGCGTGGCGCAAGTTCTTCCTCGCCGAACGCACAGCAACAGGGCTTCCTTCAACGCTAAACAGGCCATTACCGCCCTTGCCAGCCAGCAAGCCGAGTGCCACGGTAAACAAGCCCGAGCCAGAGTAAAGGTCCCAAATGGTGTGGGGCGCAGAAGTGAGCTCGTTCTGAGCTGCCTGTAATACGGCATTCACCAGCGTCGACGGTGCCTGGCGGTGAACCTGCCAGAAGCCATCTGCCGCCACCGAGTAGCTCAGCGTGCGCTTGGTTGAGCCGATCTGCACCTCAGGAACAGTTTCCGTGAGCGTGGAGCGGCCCGCCACCAGTTTGTCGTTGACGATGAGGGCGAAATTATCCTCGCGCTTGTCGCTACCGTGCAGGGCCGGCACAGCAAGGCGGATACTCGCATTCGGCTCAAAACCGCCCTTCCACACGCCCTCTTGAGTGGCGATACCGTTGAGCTCCTGGGTGGCCAGAGGCATGTCGTCAATGGCGAGGCGCTCGTGCGAACCGCGCTGATGCATGGACGGACGGCCTACTTCATCGGCGACCATCTCGATGCGCGTCCTCCAATGAAGGCCACCTCGTTGCTCGTCGCTGGCAACCGCGTGCAGCTCGACGTCACTTTCCACATTGGCGAGGCGGTCCATCTGTTCGTCAATCAGCGTCTTTTTCCACAGATGTTGGCCCTCAAGATTGACATGGACCAAGTCGGCGCCTCCGACGCCGCCACCCTGAGCAACAGGGCCAGCAGCTGGCCACGTCGGGCTCACGCGGTACGGGCTTGCTTCGAGGACTTCAACAACTTCTCCCGTCCAGAAGCGATCCTTGCGCTCTGCTCCTGGGTCAAGGCTAATGCGCACGCGCTCTCCAGGCAGGGCGAAGCGCACGAAGACGACGCGGCCATCGACGTGAGCGATGCATCGGCCCTGATCAGCGAATCTCTCGATAGTAACCTCAAGGGTTTGCGCGGTGTCGACTGCGCTCAAGTGAGGAGAGTTCAAGCTGGACTGTACAGCTTCTGATGTCATGATGATCCAATCTGTGTAAGGAGGAAAGAATTACTTGTCGCCTTGCTCTTGCTCTGGTTCTGGTGATTTGCTGCCCTCAGCGCGCAGCAGAGGAGAAACCCACACCCAAGTCAGCCAGAAAACGAGGGCGAAGGCAGGGATGCCGAGCACGAGTCTGGCGATTCCCAAAGCGTCCACATGATGCGTCAGCCACAGAGGAAGTTCTACTGCCAATCTCAAGCCAAACAGGGCCAGCCAAAGCCAGGTCGAAGCCAGATATGCGCCAAAAAGTTTCTTTTTCGACACCCAAGAGCGGCGCCACTGCCCCGGCGCGCTACTCAAGGGCGTGTGCACGAGCTCGACCACCACGCCGACTGCAGGAGTGCGAGTCAAAAGCGAGATGATGATGGCCAGCGACCAGCCGGCGTTGATGAGGAAGCCGGGAGTGTAGAAATTGCGCGCGTCATGCGAGGAGTACGCTGCCCAACCGCTGATAGCCACCAGAAGAAGGCCGACGATTGCCTGCATCACGTTTTGGCGTTGGATGAGGCGAGCAAGGACGAAAATCGCGCAGCAGATTCCCGCCAGGATGCTGGAAAGCATGATCTGACGGGAAATAATGAAAGCAACCATGAAAATCAGCGTAGGCAGCACTGACTCGAGCACTCCGCGCACCCCACCAATCGAATCCGAGAGGGAGAAGTGGGAGGATTCGAGTAGCGCAACCTTGCTGTTGTTGTCGCCAGGGTTCTTTGGCATTAGCGAACCTCAGAGAACATATCACGACGCTGAAGAATGTTGTGGCCCTGAGTTGCTTCCTCATCCTTGGACAGAGGGCCACGAGGGCGAGCATCCGGAATGCCCTCCTCCTCGTCATCCTCATCCTGAGCCTGAGTCTGAGCAACAGGCAGAGTCAAAGCGATAATATCCTTCGGGGCGACAGGCTCTTCACCACGGTCCACCACCAAAGAGCGGAACAACTTATCGAAGGCCTCAGCATCCTCAGTACCTGCAACAGCAGCCTTACCAGTGAAAATACCGCGTAACATCCAGCGAGGGCCGTCCACACCAACGATGCGAGTAGGGACTTCCTGCCCAGTTGGCAGAGGGATGCTCAACAGCACTTCCTTACCAAAAGTACCATCAACCTCGTGAGGAGCTTCACCTTGGTTAATACCAGCACGCACCTCATTCCAAATGCCATGGTAACGAGGAGCTGCCAGAACGGTGAGCTGCAAAGACGAACCCGACTGAGTGAGCGTCACATTCATCACACGGTTGGTTTCCTGGTCCACACCGAAGCGAATCTGCGTATTTTCAAAGTGGGGAAGCTTCAAGCAACCCAAGTCGATGTAGGACTCATCTGGAATATCCTCATCCTCGACATCCCATGGACCGTTGGAACGGTCAAAAACGAGCTTGCGGTATGCTTCTTCGTCAAAATCCTCAGCCTCGTCGGCGGAATTCTCGGCAGAATCGGCGTCCTTGTCGGTTGCTTGACCGGCAGCTTGGCGCTCACGCTCGTGGAAAGCATCCAGCTCTTCCTGGGCAGCCTCACCGAGCTCTTCCTCGCTCAAAGTGCCGTTAACAGTGCGAGCCTTACGCTCCTGCTGCTCTTGAGCTTCTGCCTCTTCACGCTGCTTGCGCTTCTTACCAAAACCAAAGAACGACATTGCGTCCCCTTTACTCCCTATGGACAGTTCAGTACTCGTACGTAATGCTCAGTGCCGCATGGTCAGACCAGCGCTGTTGATACGTTTCCGCCTTATCTACTCTAAACGAAAGCGCAGTCTTCGCGATCTCAGGTGTGGCGAACTCGTAGTCAATTCTCCAGCCCGCATTTGTGTCGAAAGCATGACCGCGCTGCGACCACCATGTGTACGGGCCATCCACGTCACCGGCCAGTTCGCGCGTCACATCCACATAGCCAATATCGCTCAGCCAGTGCGTGATATGCGCACGCTCCTCAGGTAAGAATCCGGAATGGTTCACATTGCCCTTCGCATTCTTAATATCGCGCTCAGTGTGGCAAATATTGTAATCACCGCACACCACAACCTGCGGGCCGCCGTGAGCCGCCTTATCAAAAAGCTCCTGCAAATGCTGATCCATGGTGTCGAGCATACGGAACTTTTGATGCATCTTATTGGGGTCGGCAACGTCGCCAGAATGAATATACGCTGTCACCACAGTGATTTCATGGCCCAGTGGCGTTGTGAGGTCTTGCTCAACCCACCGGCCAGAATCGACATCCTCATTGAGCCCAGGAAGCCCGTAGCGAGTCTCTCCTACTTCGCAGCTGGTCAGCAATGCCACGCCGGCACGTCCTTTGATCCTGCAAATCTCATTGACAACATGAACCTGACTTGCCTCGCTGGCAGCCCCTTGCTCGACGTACAGCCCCGCATACTTGCTCATCAGGGGATCAATAGCTTCTTGGGGAGCTCTCACCTCTTGCATGCACCAAATATCAGGATGATGTTCGCTAACCCACGCTGACAAGCCTTTGCGTTCAGCAGCTCGAATGCCGTTGAGGTTTGACGTTGCAATTTCAACCATAAGCTCCTCTTTCCTCACGCCTACTGCTCTAGATTATCAGTCCGGATTCCTCTGAGCGTACAAAAAACGGGTGCCACCGGTTAATCATTCCGGATGACACCCGTTTCTCTTAACTTTTTCTTCACTTGTCTATTGGGGAGATCAGGAGGCAAGTACTGAGTTTTGCCTCCAGACCTGGCCAAGAGGCCGGCTCAGCCGGTCGCGCTCCCCTTGGCCAGTATGACAGTGAAAATCACAGATCCACACCCAACGAGAGCTTGCCGCCTGGAATGGCGTCGAGCAGCTCGCGAGTGTAATCCTTTTCTGGATGCTCGAAGATCTCATCAGTGGTGCCGTGCTCGACCATCTTGCCGTGCTCCATCACCACCACCTCATCGGCGATCTGGCGAACGACGGCGAGATCGTGAGTGATGAAGAGGTAGCTCAGGCCACGCTGTGCTTGAAGGTCGTTGAGCAGGCGAAGAACTTCGTCCTGAACAAGCACGTCGAGTGCTGAGACAGCCTCATCAGCGATGATGACATCCGGGTCGAGAGCCATGGCTCGAGCGATAGCAATGCGCTGACGCTGACCACCGGAGAGCTCGCCTGGATGGCGGTTCATCACAGACTCAGGAAGCTCAACCATGTCGAGCAGTTCCTTCACCCTCTTCAAACGTGATTCCTTGGTACCGATCTTGTGAATGCGCAGAGGCTCTTCAATAGAACGGTAGATGGAGTACATCGGGTCCAAAGAACCGTAAGGGTTCTGGAACACTGGCTGGACGTGACGGCGGAAGTTCAACAAGTCCTTGCTATTGAAGGTGGAAGTATCCACACCGTTGTACAGGATCTTACCGCCATCCTGCTTAAGAAGGTGCAGCACCATGTTGGCCACGGTGGACTTACCGGAACCGGATTCGCCCACGATTGCCAGGGTCATACCCTTCTTCACAGAGAAGGAAACATCGTCCACAGCGCGGAACATTTCCTTCTGGTGTGGCAACTTGAACTTCTTGACCAAGTGCTGAACCTCGATGACTGCCTCGCCGTTAGCAATCGCTTCTGCAGCCTTCTGCTTGTGTTCCAAGCCAGCGTCAGCATCGGCTGCACCCTCTTCGTAAGCGGAGATCATGCGCTGAGAAGCCAGCGATGGAGCTGCCTTCACCAAACGTTGGGTGTATGGATGCTGTGGGTGCTGAAGAACTTCGAGAGATGGACCCGATTCGACGACATGGCCGCGGTACATCACGACGATGTACTGAGCGCGCTCTGCTGCCAAGCCCAGATCATGGGTAATGAAGAGCACAGCGGTGCCGAGAGTATCGGTCATTTCCTGAAGGTGATCGAGAATCTTCTTCTGAACGGTCACATCCAGTGCGGAGGTTGGCTCGTCGGCGATCAACAGGTCAGGGCGAGATGCCAAGCCCATGGCAATGAGAGCACGCTGGCGCATACCACCAGAGAACTCTCCTGGGTACTGACGTGCACGGGTCGCTGCATCTGGCAGGCCTGCCTCATCGAGAAGACCAGCGACGCGGTCATGCATTGAAGAGCCGGTGACATGATTCTTGGCAATCTTCCATGCAGTTTCTTCGTCCAAGCCCTCGCGAATGAGCGACTGTGCGACAGCCCAACGGGTTTCGGAACCGACAACCCACTCGTGACGCAACTTCCTCATCTTGCCCTGTGCGTTCTCAATATGGGAGCTGGCGAGAGCTTCCTGAGTGGTACGGATGAGGTCGTCGATATCCTGCGAGCCGATGAACAGCTCATCGTCGGTGCGGCGAACCTTGACGTCAGCTTCCTGCAAGGACTTGCTCAGTGCGTTGCGCTTTTCACGAGCAACGTCCATGTGGTTAGCCTTGAGGGATTCTTCGATCTGAGTACCGATGCGCCACACAGGGTTCAGGTTGGACATGGGGTCCTGTGGAACCAAGCCGATGTAACGACCACGCAGACGCTCGTAATCCTTCTCGCCCATGCCCACGAGCTCTTGCTCGTTGAACTTGATGGAGCCGCCAGTTACGTGACCGGTTCCTGGGAGCAAGCCCAGCACCGACATTGCGGAGGTGGACTTACCAGAACCGGACTCTCCCACGATGGCGACCCACTGGCCTGGGTAAACGGTGAAGCTGGCCTTATCCACCGCGTGGATGGCGCGGCCCTTTTCACCGGTGAAGTCGACGGAAAGGTCCTTGACTTCCAGCAGTGGTGCAAGTTCTTCGGTTGGAATGTTGTCGTTGGTATCGGCATCCCAATCCGGAGCTTGGGCATCCTTCTTCACGACAACGTTACGGCGAGGATCGAAGCCGTCATTATGCTTTGCAGACATTTTTCTCTCCGATCTTCTTTAGCGCAGCTCACCAGTTGGGTCGAGAGCGTCCTGGACGCAGTCACCCAGCATGATGAAGGCAAGTACGGTAATTGCCAGTGCGACGGATGGATAGAACAGGATCATAGGAGCAGAGGTCAGCTGGGACTGAGCGTTGGAAATATCAACACCCCAGGAAACCACGTTGCCCTGAAGGCCAACACCGAGGAAGTCAAGCGTTGCTTCGGCCACGATGTAGGAACCCAGCGACATGGTTGCGGTCACGATCATAGGAGCCAAAGAGTTTGGCAACACGTGCTTGAACAGGTTACGGATTCGAGAGGAACCTAAAGCGGTGGAAGCAGTGTTGAACTCGAGGTTCTTCGCTGACAAAACTGCGGAGCGAGTAATTCGCGCCATGGAAACCCAGGAGAAGAGTGTCAGCGTAATGACAATCTTCCAAATGTTGGAGTCATCATGGAACATCTGCAGCAGCACGATAGCGCCGAGAAGCAGCGGGACTGCGTAGAAGATGTCGATCAAGCGAGAGAGCAAGGAATCGATGATACCACCGAAGTAACCAGCGATTGCGCCGATCAAACCACCGACGATAACCACAGCAACAGTAGTGAGAATACCGATGCTCACCGAGGTACGGGTGCCGTACACCACGCGAGAGTAGATGTCGCAACCTTGGAGGTCAAAGCCGAAGGGATGACCTGCGCGAGGCCCTGCAGTGGAGTCATTCAGACTGCAGGCAGTCGGGTTTACATGAGCGAAGAGGCCCGGGAAAACCGCCATGAGCACGATAATCAAAATCAGAATGCTCGAAACGATGAACAACGGGTTACGACGCAGACGACGCCATGCCTGTGCCCACATCGAGGAGGCTGGAGCACCCTCGTCGACCTGATCGATACCCTGCATAGGAATATCTTCTACAGAGGCGACGAAGCGTTCCTGGCCTGGAAGCGTTGCGGTTCCATCCTCAATGACTCGAACCTGAGCTGCAGAAATAGGAGCTTTGCGGTCGAACTCAGTTGGCTCTTGCTCAACCGGCTTGTTTACGGAATTTGCGTTAGACATGTGTACTCACTCCCCTCACTCGTAGCGGATGCGCGGGTCGAGGACCACGTACAGAAGGTCGACCAACAAATTGCACACAACGAAGATCAACACCATGAGCGTGACGACAGACACGACCAGTGGGGCTTCGCCTCGCACGATGGCTTGGTAGGTCACGTTACCAATACCGTTGATGTTGAAGATTCGTTCGGTAACCATTGCGCCACCCATAAGTGCGCCGATATCAGCACCCAAGTAGGTGACAACGGTGATCATGGAGTTACGAATGATGTGGCGCAGGGTCACGGACTTGTTGCTCATGCCCTTGGCGCGTGCGGTGCGCACGTAATCCATGTACTTGTTTGCGGAGATCTCCGAACGAGTCAGTCGAATAATCGATGCCATGGAGACGGAGCCTAACACCATTGCTGGCATTAGCAGGTCGATGAAACCAGGGTCTGCAGAGGCAGTCACTGGCAGCCATGCGAGCTGGACGCCGAAGACGTACTGCAGCAGGAAGCCGGTGACGAAGGTCGGCACGGAGATGAGCAGCAGGGACAGAACGAGGATGACGGAATCATACCAACGTCCCTTGTTCATACCAGAAAGAACACCGAAGACGACACCGAAGATAGCTTCGAAGACGAATGCCATCAGAGCGAGCTTCACAGTGTTCGGGAATGCGCGGCCGATCACATCGGAAACCAGCTGGCCGGAGAAGGTCTTACCGAAGTTGAAGGTAAGAGCGTTCTTCAAGAACAGGAGGTACTGAATGATGAATGGCTTATCAAGGTTGTAATCTGCCTTGATTTGTGCCACGACTTGTGGCTGGGCAGGCTTGCCCTTAAAGATGGCGACAACTGGGTCACCTGGAAGCAGAAATACCAGAGCGTAAATCAGCAATGTCGAGCCAATAACGACTGGAATCATCTGCAAAATCCTCCGGAGAAGATATTTGCCCATTGATTCTCTCCTTCATTTATTCTGCTCTATAGCGGTCAACCGTACCGCGTGAGCGTGCTCAGAACAGAAAAGTCTGTGTTTTAACAATACACGTCAATAAGCAAATCACCCAGAAGTGAAGCTACTTGCATTGTAAAAAACTAATTGTTTCAGGATACAGGAAAGGGGCTACCCGAGTGAGGGTAGCCCCATTTCCTATCGTTTGATAACGATGCTGTGTGCTACATCAACCTCACTGGCGTATCAGGCCTTGGTGAGATCGGTGAACACTGGCTCGTTCTGCCAGTTCATCTGGAAGCCACCGACGCCGAGAGCTGCGACACCAGAAGCGTTACCGTAGTACATTGGCACGGAGGACAGGTCACCGAGAAGGATGTTGTCAACCTTCTGATAATCCTTGATTGCCTCCTCCTGAGTAGCTGCACTATCAGCATCGCTGAGGAGCTTATCAACCTCTGGGTTGGAGTAATCGTTATCGTTGGAGCCGTTGCCGTTACCTGCACCAGTGGAGTACAGAGGAGTCAGGTAGTTCTGAGCGGATGGGTAATCAGGCATCCAGCCGGCACGGAAGATATCTTGCATCTTACGCTGGCCGATGAGCTGACGGTACTGAGCGAAGGTTGGGTAAGCCTTGGAGGTTGCGTTGATGCCGAGGGTGTTCTTGACGGAGTTTGCAACTGCGTCGAAGATCGGCTTTGCGCCACCATCTGCGTTGTAAGCGAAGTTCAAGGTATCCTTGTCAGTCCACTTGCTGATCTTGTCAGCCTCAGCCCAGAGCTTCTTAGCCTCTTCTGGGTTGTACTTCACGAACTTGGAGTTCTCCAGGTCGCTCTTGTGACCAGTGATGACTGGTGGGATGAAGTCGGTAGCTGGGGTACCAACGCCGGAGAGAACCTTGTCGATGAGCTGCTGGCGATCGATTGCCATGGAGACTGCACGACGACGGAGCTGACCTTCCTTAGAATTCTGCTCGAAGTGCTTCATATCCTTCGGGAAGGAGAAGGCCTGAATGGTAGAACCTGGCTTGGAGTAGCCCTGAACCTTCTTGTCCTTCTTGTACAGCTTGAGCTGGGACTGTGGAATGGTATCCATAACATCGAGGTTGCCAGCCTGAACGTCGCGGTAAGCAGCTTCAGTGTCGAGGTAGACCTTGAAGGTGACGCCGCCGTTCTTTGCTGGATCGGTGCCCTTGTAGTCCTTGTTCTTGACCAGCTCGATGGACTGGTTGTGAGTCCAGCTCTTGAACTTGTAAGGACCGTAAGAAACCGGCTTCTCGCCGAACGCCTTTGGATCCTTGAAGAAGGAATCTGGCAGTGGGGAGAATGCTGGGTAAGCCAACATGGTGGTGAAGACGGAGGATGGAGCAGACAGGTTCACGGTGAAGCTGTAGTCGTCGAGCTTCTCGAGACCGGAGAGCTTGGTGTCAGAAGGAGTACCTTCCTTCTGGACCTCGTCGTAGCCCATGATTGGTGCGAAGAAGTAAGAGGAAACCTGAGCGTTGGTTGCCACTGCACCGTAGCTCCAGGCCTTAATGAAGTTGTCGGCCTTGACCTCAGTACCGTCGGAGAACTTCAAGCCCTTCTTGAGCTTGATGGTGAAGGTCTTGTTGCCGTTGGAAGGAGTGATGGACTCAGCCATGTTGTTCTCCACCTTGCCGTTGGTTGCAACGGAGACAAGGCCAGAGAAGAGAAGCTGGATTGGGTTACCACCGCAGGTCTCGTTGGTGTTCTGTGGAACGAGTGGGTGCTCTGGCTCGCAGCCATTGGTACGGATGATGGCGTTTGGATTGCCCTTAGCAGCAGCCTTGCCATTATCACCGCTAGCGGAGTTACCACAGCCAGCCATTGCGAGTGCCACTGTAGTCAGTGCAGACACCGCAAGCGCGAACTTCGTCTTATTCATAATTTCTCCTCAATAATCATGTTTGGACCCTGGGTTACGAGTGAGGGCGATTACTCCTCGCTATGTTCCGTAACCGTTCCCGTCTTCCGATTCACCGTGGAGATGAACCTCCAGTTGGCAACCGCACTCGGAAGATGAGAGGGAACCAAACCGCTGTGCGATTGGTTGAGTAAGAATTTAAAGATGAAAAGTTAAGCGAATATTACGAACCGTGTCCAAAATGTAAATTCAGACATTGTGAGCGGTCACAAATCCTCTACTTTTCTCAGCTCTTGCCCAGTCATTTTGCACAAAAACGGCAGAATTTCAGCCTTTCTGAAGCTTCTCCCCTGAATTTCTTGAGATTTTCACTACGCGATTTTTGTTATCAGAAATTCTTTCAACGTGTTATTAATCCACTTCCCGTTGGGCTGAAACTTACGCGTCAGCCTGCGCCCTCAGGCACGAGGAAAAGCCTGATGGTACTTCTCGCGCATGGCCTCCATGCTCACATGCGTGTAACGCTGTGTCGTCGCCAGCGAAGAATGACCCAGAAGCTCCTGAACATCGCGTAAATCCGCTCCCCCATCCAGCAAGTGGGTTGCGGCAGAGTGACGCAGTGCGTGAGGTGAAATATCGGGAACGCCCGCACGCTGCGCAGCCTCGTGAACAACCGCGCGCACTTCACGCTGATTAATCCGCTTACCCCGAATGCCAAGGAAGGCGGCTTGGCCGGAATGGGCAGTGATAATCTCAGGCCGCCAAGTAGAAAGCCAGACCATCAGCGCGTCAGAAGCGGGCTTGCCAAAAGGAATGACACGATCCTTGCTGCCCTTACCGTGAACGAGAACCGAGCGACGGTGAAAATCGAGGTCCGTCACGTCGATGCCCGTTAACTCCCCCACACGCATGCCCGTCGCGTAGAGCAGCTCAACAATGGCGGCATTACGCGCCTCGATGGCCGCCTGCTTCTTGCTCGAAGCGTCGTTCGCAGCAATCTCGTCGTGATGGGCCAAGCCGTCCGCATCGTCGAGCATCTCAGCCGCCTGGTCGCGGGTCAGGACGCGAGGAAGGTGCTTGCCGATTTTGGGAGTCTGGAGGTTGGCGGCAGGGTCGCTGGGAATGCGGCCTGTGTACGCGCACCATGAGAAGAACGAACGGATTGCCACGGTTTTGCGCGCCAACGAGCTTCTTGCGTGCGTGCGTGCCTCATGAGCCAGCCAGTTGCGGATCGCGATGATATCGACATCTTTCAGGGCAGTTACTCCGTTGAGCTCGAGCACGTGCAAGCATTCGCGAATGTCGGAAATATATGATTTCGCCGTGTTGATTGACAGGCCACGGTTGACGCTGATGTAGCGCTGGTAATCGGCAATCGTCTCGTCGAAGAGGCTCGGTGTGTGGCCAGCTGCTTGGCCAGTCGCCGGCCCAGTTGCGCTCACGTCACTCGTCAAACCGCCGGTCACGTTGCTGCTCGCCCCCACGTTGATGCCCACGTTGCTGCTCGCGTCGCTCATACGCTCTCCCCTCCTGCTCCTAGACTAGCTCGAAGGAGAGGAAACATGGAAAACGATGACGAACGGATGCTCGCGAAACTTCCCCACCCTGGCACGCGCATCAGCATTTCGGTTCCTGCAGGCCGCGTCAACGGCAGGCCGCAGTTCTCGCACTATGTCGGCCACGTGCAAGCCTGGGAGAAGCGCTCGAATGGCTGGTATTTGCTCTTGTTGCGCGACGCTCCTGTCGATGGCAGTAGGCCTGGGCAACACCTTGAGATTAACATTACGCAGATTCTTCGCTTGAAACCTGTCCCTGAGCGTCCGGATTTTTCTGCTCGAGCTGGACTCTCGCACGACGCACGCGCGACACAACAGCCGACGCAAGAATAACGAGAATTTGCACCACCATCACGCCGTACAGCCACAGTAGGCCGGCGTTCTTCGAAAAGTAGGTGGTGAAAGCTTCTGAGCGGCCCGCAATGAGAACATCACCGCCAGGGCCCATATACATGGCAAAACTCCACACCAGCAGCGTGGAGACGAGCATATACACAGCCGCACCCATCACGCCTTTCCTGCGGATGGAAATAGCGCTACCCGCGCCAACAAGTGCGAAGGCGAGGGTCAAACCCCATGGCAGGTTCTGCGCAGCGCCTGAACGGTGTAGAAGGGTGCCGATGATCACGGCTGCTACTGCCGCGATGACAATCTTGAGATATTCCCAACCTGAGTGGTGCGCGTGTGCCATGAGTGCTCCTTTCACCAGCTACTCTAGCCGGGCAAGGTGAATGATTGCTGAAAGCGAGCCTGCGGCAAAATGACGAAACAGGCCAAACCTGACTAGAAGACACAAGGGAAACACAAACGAAGCCCTGCGCCAAAACAAAACCCTGCGCAAAACAAAGGGCGAGCCGCCGAAGCGACCCGCCCAACAGCTGATCAGAGTTGATCAGTGCTCATCACAGTTGATCAGTGCTCATCAGTAAGTTTCACTCACTTCTGAGTGGCAGCAGCCTTCTCCTTGCGCAGACGGCGTGCGTTCCACTTGTACCACTGCTCGCGGTCGAGAATGATCTTACGAATGCGGATGGCCTCTGGGGTAACCTCCACGCACTCATCCTCGTTCGCGAAGTCCAGCGACTCTTCCAAGGACATCTGGATTGGAGGGGTCAGAGTTTCGAGCACGTCAGCGGTCGAGGAGCGCATGTTGGTCATGTGCTTAGCGAGGGTGACGTTGACGTCGAGGTCGCCTGGCTTGGAGTTGATACCCACAATCTGGCCCTCGTACACCGGGCTCTGCGGCTCGACGAAGAAGTTACCGCGAGCCTGCAGCTTCTGCATAGCGTATGGCGAAGCAGTACCTTGACGGTCGCACACCATAGAGCCGTTGAGGCGGGTCTCGATCTTGCCTGCCCATGGAGCGTAACCATCGGCAATACTGGATTCAATACCCGTGCCGTGAGTTGCGGTGAGCAGGTTGGTGCGGAAGCCGATCAGGCCGCGCGATGGCACGGAGAACTCGAGACGAACCCAGCCGGAGCCATGGTTCTTCATGGAGGTCATCTGGCCCTTACGCCCGGCCATGAGCTGGGTGACAGCGCCCATGTACTCCTGAGGCGTATCGATGGTGGCGTGCTCCATTGGCTCGCACAGCTGGCCGTCGATCACCTTGGTGACCACCTGTGGGCGGCCAACCGTCAGCTCGTAACCTTCGCGGCGCATCTCTTCAGCCAGAACGGAGAGGGCGAGCTCACCACGACCCTGCACCTCCCAAGCGTCTGGGCGGTCGGTAGGAAGCACGCGAATGGAGACGTTACCCACGAGCTCGCGGTCCAAGCGATCCTTGATCATGCGGGCGGTGAGCTTGTGATCCTTACCCTCAGTACCAGCCAGAGGAGAATCATTCGTGCCGAAAGTCATGGAGATTGCTGGAGCATCGACGTGGATGAGCGGCAGCGGCTTCGGGTCGTTAGGATCGACTACGGTCTCGCCGATCATAATGTCCGAAACGCCAGCCATTGCAACGATGTCGCCCGGGCCAGCTTCGTCGGTGTGCTTGCGGTCCAAACCGTCGGTGCGCAGCAGCTCGGTGACCTTGAAGTTCTCGATGCTGCCGTCCACGCGGGACAGGCCGTACTGCTTGCCGGCCTTGATGGTGCCGTTGTACACGCGGATGAGTGCGAGACGGCCGAGGAAGTCGGAAGAATCCAGGTTGGTCACATGAGCCTGCAAGGGCATGTCAGGGTCGTAGTGAGGGGCTGGAATGTTCTTGATAATCGCCTCGAAGAGTGGCTCAAGATTATCATTGGCAGGAACTTCACCGTCGGCAGGACGAACCGTATCGCAGTGGCCCACCTTAGCGGCAGCGTAGAGCACTGGCATCTCGAGAATCTTGTCGAGGTCGAGGTCAACGCCCTCTTCCATCACATCTTGAGCAATGCCGAGAACCAGATCATTGGTCGCATCCAACACTTCGGCGATGCGAGCGTCTGGGCGGTCGGTCTTGTTCACCACGAGGATGAGAGGAAGCTTAGCTTCCAAAGCCTTACGCAAAACGAAACGAGTTTGTGGCAGAGGGCCTTCGGAGGCGTCCACCAACAGAACGACGCCATCGACCATGGAAATACCGCGCTCGACCTCGCCACCGAAATCGGCGTGGCCTGGGGTGTCGACGACGTTAATGGTGATGCCTTCTGGGGAACCATACTTCTCAGCCAGAGGGCCCTTATAAGTAACAGCGGTGTTCTTCGCGAGGATGGTGATGCCCTTCTCGCGTTCGATATCGCCCGAATCCATCACGCGGTCAGGAACTGCTTCACGAGGTGAAAAGACGTGCGACTGCTCGAGCATCGCATTGACCAACGTGGTCTTGCCATGGTCGACGTGCGCGACAATGGCCACATTCCTGATATCGGAGCGAACTGCCATAGGGCAAACTTCCTATTCACGCAAAAACAAAACTTCTACCGGGGGCATGGCGCGTGAGAGGAGATGGCTCAGCCACACTCCCCAGGGCGGCCTTGCCAAAGGTTCAGTGTTACCATACTCTCGCGGGACGACGCGAAGCGGGCTGTGTGGGTGCGAAAGGGCCTGGAAAAGCTTGTCAGCGCGAGAAATTACACATTTTCTTCGCCGATTTCGTCCAAGAGCTGAGCTTGGCGCGGCCGGGCTGCGAGCCTCTTACTCTCTTCTTCGCTGATCTGAGCGACCTGGGAAACCTGAGGAAGCAGCGGTGCCAGCGGCTCAAGTTCGTCGAGAGAAGCGATGCCCATTTTTTCGAGGAACAAGTCGGTGGTGACCAGTTGTTTGGCCGTGCTCGTGGCCTCTGAGCTTGCGGGTTTCGCGCCGGCGGCTTCCGCACGGGTATCCCCCGCGCTGCCAGGCTTGCTCGGCGACTTGGCACTGGCCTTTTCCTCGGCCACCAGCCCGCGCACAATCAGCGAGCGGACAACCGAATCCGAGTTGACACCGCGAATATTCGACACATCCGAGCGTGTCACTGGCTGCTTGTAAGCCACGATGGCAAGGGTTTCCACCGCTGCCTTTGACAATCTGGAGGTATTCTGCTGACCCAAGAAGTTCGTGACCAGCGGGTCGCAGGCTGGAGCCGACACAAAAGCCCAACCGCGCACCGACTCGCGCAAATTGAGCCCGCGATGCTCGTAAGTTTGGGCAAGCTTGGTCATAGCCTCTTCGATCAGCTCGTCAGGAAGGTTGAGGAACGCCGCTAAATCCGCCACTTTCACCGGCTCGTCGCTGCTGATCAGCAAGGCTTCGAGGCTTGCCGACAAGCTGGCAGGAAGGGCTGTCGGCTCACTCTTCTGGCTCATGCTTCTCCCTCTCACTGACCTGATCGATGCGCTGGCTGTCACTATGACGATGGCGCCCGTTCTCGCCGACCCAACGAATTTCCAGCGTCGCATTCGGCTCGCTTTGCCGCATCTGGATCGCGCCTTGCCGGTACAGCAGCAGCAAGCTCAAAAACCTCGCGACCACCACCGACATATCTTCCGCGTCGTCAATAAGTTCGCTAAAAGTCAGCGATGCCTCGCGCTTCAATCGTGCAGTGACGCGCCGAGTTTCGTGGCGCACATCTGCTAAAGGCGTGTGCAACTGCGCGAGAGTGACATGCTGCAGTGGCGCATTCCTCAACGCTTGGGCGGCAATCTGGGCGAATTGCTCAAGATTAACAGGGACTTCCACACTCGTGAGAGCGCTTTTCACGCTCTCACTGAGCTGAACAGGATGGACGTGCGCGCGATCGGCTGCGACGATACTCTTCGCAAAACTCTCCCCGGCCTGCTTGAAAGCGCGATATTGCAACAAGTGAGCGAAGAGAAGGTCGCGCTGCTCCAACGCCTCCAGCGAGTCGTCATCTCGAGGCGTGTCCGCATCAGGAAGCAAAGCCACAGATTTTGCCTGCACTAACACAGAAGCCACCGAAAGAAAGGAACTCGCCCGGTCTGCCGAGACGCTGGCATCGAGGTGTTTGACGTAGTCGATGAACTCGGAGGTAACGGCCGAAAGAGAGACTTCTGTCAATTCCAAACGCCTCGCCTGGATCAGGTCAAGCAGCAGGTCGAAGGGCCCCGAGAAGTTCTCGAGGCTCACTTCAAAAGTTTCAGGCGACGATTCCACGAGCGATGATCTCACGAGTGACGGCGCGGTACTCCTTTGCCACCTTGTGTTCAGGAGCGAACATGGTGATCGGCGTTGATGCGACAGTGGCATCAGGCAGCTTGATGGAGCGCGTGATCACCGTGTGGAAGAGCTTGTCACCGAAAGCTTCATAAGTACGCTCGAGGACTTCTTGCGAGTGTAGAGTGCGGGTGAACATGGTTGGCAAAACGCCGTAAACCTCCAGGCCGGGGTTAATGCGCTTCTTCACCTTGGTAATCGACTGCATGAGCAGTGCCACACCGCGCAGAGCGAAGTATTCGGCCGCCAGCGGGATGATGACGCCAGTTGCTGCGGTCAAAGCGTTGACGGTGAGCAAGCCCAAAGATGGCTGGCAGTCGATGATGATGGCGTCGTACTCGTTGACCAGCGGCTGGATGACGGTGGAAAGAATGGATTCGCGGCTCATTTCGGCGACGAGCTGGACTTCTGCGGCAGACAGGTCAATGTTGGCCGGAATGATGTCGAGATTGTCAAACTTGGTGTGTTGGACGCATTCGTGAACGTCAAGGTTCATGTCGAACATGGCGTCGTAGATGGTTTTGATGGAGTCATCATTGCCGTTGATGCCCAGGCCGACGGTGGCTGCACCTTGCGGATCGAAGTCGATGAGGAGCACTCGCCTACCGTATTGGCTGAGCGCGCCGGCAATATTGATGGAGCTGGTCGTTTTGCCGACACCGCCCTTTTGGTTGCACATAGCAATGATCGACGCTGGTCCATGCTCTGCCAGTGCTTGAGGCGCTGGGAACTCTTCATATTCGCGATTCAACAGATCCTGTGGCATAGCTTCAGGTTATCAGCTTTTCTGCCGTTTGTTCCCCTCGAAGGGAGAAATACAAGATTACCACGTATGCACGGCCATTTAATGTACACCGGAGGGGCGCCCTGCACCCGATCTAACTACCGGGTGTAACTACGAGAGTGTACGGAGCGCACTCAGAGTGCGCGAGGATGAGCCTGCAGGTAGGTATCGCGCAAGCGCTGCTGAGAAATATGAGTGTAAATCTGGGTGGTCGTTACTGAAGCATGACCCAGCAACTCTTGCACTGTTCGCACATCAGCACCGCCCTCCAACAGATGCGTGGCAAAGCAGTGGCGAAGGGTGTGAGGGTGGACGGGCTTGACGATACCCGCGCGATCACGGCACAGTTGCAACACTTCCCACACGCTTTGACGAGACAAGCGCTTACCTCGCTTATTAAGGAAGACCGCGCTCAACTCAGGCTTACCACTACTCGCCTGCTGCAGCTGCGGGCGGCCAGCATTGAGGTAGCGCTGCAAAGCCTCGCACGCATACGAGCCGAGGGGCACGATACGCTCCTTATTGCCCTTGCCTAGCAGCCGGACCAGCTGAGAGTCGAGGTCAAGATTGGGAAGGTCGAGACCACAGGCTTCTGAAACGCGAGCGCCGGTGGCGTAGAGAAACTCGAGGAGAGCGCGATCACGCAAACTCACGGGGTCGTCCCCCGTTCCCACACTGGCTGCTTCAATGAGACGTTGCACCTCTTCAACGCTGAGAATATCGGGCAGCGGTTGTGGACGGCGCGGTGGGTGAACGAAGGCGGAAACATCTGTTTTCACGAACTTTTGTGAGAGGGCGAAGCGGTGCAGGCCATGAATGGAGGCGAGCATGCGTGCGCGAGAGGATGCGGAGAGGTCGACGAGGGAGCCGAGGAAATCTTCAATGGTGGCAGTGGTGATGTCGTCCATGCTGGTTTTCGCGTGCCCGGCGAGCCAGCTGGAGTAGCGATCACAGTCGGTTTTGTACGCGTTCACAGTGGCCTGTGAGAGGCCTCGTTCTACATCGATGTAGACCAAGAAATAGTTGATCACCTCGTTGATTTGCATAGTTTTCCTCCTCTCTCATATGGTATTCGCCAGGCTTGGCCCAGCGAAAAGGCGGTACACCAAGCGCCACTAGCTAGCGTTAGCGTGCGGTTCAGATGCCGGCGCAGGCGGGCGTGACGCAGGGTACAAAAAAGCGCCACCACGCAGGCGGCGCTTTCACGGTTACGCTAGCTACTGTGTGAATTCATTTCTCAATGAATTCGAGTAACTCGATAACTCAGGCTTCCACAGGAGCGTTGACGTCCTCTGGCAGAGCTGCCTTAGCAGCTTCCACGATGGTCTTGAAGGTGTTTGGATCCTCAATAGCCATCTGGGACAGAGCGCGACGATCGAGCTCGATGCCAGCCAAACGCAGACCCTGCATGAAGCGGGAGTAGGTCATGCCCTCAGCGCGGACGGCAGCGTTGATACGCTGAATCCACAGCTTGCGGAACTGACCCTTGCGGTGACGGCGGTCACGGAAGGAGTAGTTAAACGAGTGCAGGAGCTGTTCCTTCGCACGGCGATAGGAACGGGAACGTGCGCCACGGTAACCCTTTGCACGTTCGAGAACTGTACGACGCTTCTTATGCGCATTCACTGCGCGCTTCACACGTGCCATTTTTCCTCAGCTTTCTTCGTGTTTATGCCTCGTTGCCTCAGCGGCCGAGGAGATGACTCATACGCTTAGCCTGATCCTTGCTGACGATACCGTCGCGGGACAGTGCGCGGCGCTTCTTGGAAGACTTGTGCTCCAAGTTGTGGCGCATGCCGGATCCGGCGACAGCCAGCTTACCGGTGCCAGTGAAGCGGATGCGCTTCGCTGCTGCGGTGCGAGTCTTGTTCTTAGGCATTGCTGCTCTCCTTGCTATCGGTTTCCTGTGCGGAAGTCTCAGTGTTCAAGGCATCCGCTTCAGCTTGCAAAGCTTCTTGCTTGGCCTTGAGTCGGGCTGCTTGACGAGCCTGACGCTCGGCGCGCTGCTGCTTACCGCGGCGGCGCTGTTCGGACTCGAGGTGCACCTTCTTGCCCTTCGGGTCCAAAGTCATGATGATGTCACGACCCATTTGACGTGGGCGGGACTCAACAGTTCCGAACTCTTCCACGTCCTGAGCGAGGCGTTCCAACAACTCGACGCCACCGATCGGCCGCGACCTCTCGCGACCACGAAGCATAATGGTGACCTTGACCTTGTCTCCGCCTTTGAGGAATCGGGCTACCTGACCCTCTTTCGTCTGGAAGTCGTGGTCATCGATCTTGAGACGGAAGCGAACTTCCTTGATCTCGGCGGTGTTCTGGTGACGACGAGCTTCCCTTTCCTTGAGAGCTTCGTTGTACTTGAACTTTCCGTAATCGATGAGCTTCGCAACCGGCGGATTGGCGTTAGCCGCAACCTCAACCAAGTCCAAACCGGCTTCACGTGCGAGGTTCAACGCCACGCTCGTAGCGATGACGCCGGCCTGCTCGCCGTTAGGACCAATCAGGCGCACCTTTGGTACGCGAATGTCCTCGTTGATTCTCGGATCGCTGATGATGACTCCTTACAACAAATGTTTGTGTGTAAAGCACCCCATCGCCTCAAGCACCACTGTGCATGCTAAAGCCCATGCCTCAAACGCATGTGCATAAGCAGTACATACCAGCGCGAAAACGCGCGCACAAACCGAAGTTTGCGTTTCATACCCGCTACCATAAAAGGCAGCCAGGTGGGATACTCCACTTTCTTGATTCCTCAAGCCAAAGCGATACTATAGCAAACCCTCACGAAAAGTGCAAACTATTGGCGCAAACGCGGCTGCACCACGCGAGGCTGCCCTATCGCTCGCACCCGAGACTATCAGCTAAGCTAGATGTATGACACATTCCAGCCCAGCACCGCAATTCGAAGTCAACACTCGCCCCACCTCGGGCAAGGAAGCCTACCCTACTTCCCCGCTTCTCGACTACTTCCGCCGCATCGACCTCACAACAACTCCCGCCTGCATCATCGTAGGTTCTTTGCCTTTGAGTGACGCCGAGCAGATCAGCGTGCGCAGCCGTGACATGGTGATTGCCGCGGACGGTGGCGCGCAGAGTTTGCTCGAGCGAGAAATCGTGCCTGACGCCATCATTGGCGATTTTGACTCGGCTAGCGCCTCCAGTAGTCAGATCGTGGAGAAAATGCGTGCTGTCAATCTGGAGAAATGCCAGAAAATGGAGCTGATCAAGCTGCCGGTCGACAAGGACGACACTGACCTTACCGACGCCGTGCGCCTAGGCTGGCTGAAAGGCTACCGCTACTTCCTTATTTATGGCTCGCTCGGTGGGCGCTGGGACCTGACCCTGCTCAACCTCAACCTTCTGACGCATATCAGCCTCAACGGCGGGCTGGGCGTGCTCATTTCTGAGCGGCAAAAGATTACCAGTATGAATAATGGTGAACTGACGTTGCGCTCCCCCGAGCTGATTGATCTCGATGCGCGCGAAAGCGCAGTGGGCATTATCCCCACCTCCGATGTCGTCGAGGACGTGAGCATCACCGGGCTGCTCTATGAGGCGCAGCACGTCAATTCGGGCTATGACGAGCCACTCTGGTCGTCCAATCGATTCCGCACACGCGCGGAGAATATTCGCTCCGGCCTTCCTGTTGGCCCGCAGACGGCGCGGATGAGTATTGGCCAAGGCTCGGCTCATGTGGTGGTACCTTCTGATGTGCAGTTGGTGAGCTTGGCGACACGACGCAGCGACAACGAAAGTTTAGGGCAGGCGTACCAGGGCATTACTGCTAATCTCAGTGTGGCCGGGCTCAGCGAGGACGCTCAGCGTAACCAAGCAAAGCAGCTGTAGACACGACACTGGACTAGGGGGCTGCCGGTACCAGCCAGCGCAAGTGTAGGTTGCCATCGGCAAGATCGCGACAAAAGTGTGTGAACGGTCACAAAAGCTTTTATTCCCGCACGCGCCGAGCTATCGCCCGTAGCTCAAAACTGCGAGAAAAGCGCGTAATAATGCGGAAAGAGAGCTGATTTCGTCTGCCCAAACTGTATGATAGGAACTGTCCACAGCAGAGCAGGCTTTTGAGGTTTTACTCCTTGAGCCTCCGTTCTCAAAGGAATATAAATGACAGTTCGAATTGGTATTAATGGCTTCGGTCGCATCGGCCGTCTGGCATTCCGTCGCATCTTCCAGCTTCAGGAGCAGGGCGGTTCCGCCAGTGACATTGAGGTCGCAGCCATCAACGATCTGACCACCCCATCCATGCTGGCTTACCTGCTCAAGTACGACAGCACCCATGGTCGTTTCCGTCACCTGGACGGTTCCTTCGTTGAGGTCACTTCCACCGATCACTCCATCGTCGTTGACGGCAAGGAGTATGAGGTTTACGCAGAGCGCGATGCTCGCAACCTCAAGTGGGTTGAGAACGACGGCGTTGACTTCGTTCTCGAGTGCACCGGCTTCTACACCTCTGCTGAGAAGAGCCAGGCACACCTCGATGCTGGCGCAAAGAAGGTTCTGATCTCCGCTCCAGCAAAGGATGACGTCACCCCAACCGTGGTTTATGGTGTCAACCATGAAACCTTGAAGCCAACCGACAACATCGTGTCCGCTGGCTCCTGCACCACCAACTCCCTGGCTGCTATGGTTCAGCTTCTCGACGAGAAGTTCGGCGTTCGCGCTGGCCTGATGACCACCATTCACGCTTACACCGGCACCCAGATGATTCTTGATGGCCCTCGCGGCAAGAACGGCCGCAGCAACCGTGCTGCTGCTATCAACACCATCGAGCACTCCACCGGCGCTGCAAAGGCAATCGGCAAGGTTGTCCCATCCGTCGACGGCAAGCTCAACGGCCACGCACAGCGCGTTGCTGTTCCAGATGGTTCTGTGACCGAGCTGACCACCCTTCTCAACAAGAAGGTCACCGTTGAAGAGATCAACGATGCCTTCAAGGCCGAGTTCTCCGACAAGGATTACTTCGGCTACAACGATGAGGGCATCGTCACCACCGACATCATCGACGACACTCATGGTGGCGTCTTCGATGCAACCCAGACCGCCGTTCAGACTGTGGGCGACGATCAGCTGGTTCGCACCGTTTCCTTCTATGACAACGAGAATGGCTTCACCTGCAACATGGTTCGTACCCTGCTGTACTTCGCCAAGCTCATTGAGAACAACTGATTGAACTTTTTCGTTCTTCAGGTGTGATTGATTCAGCCGCCCTTCGGGGCGGCCTTTTTATGCGCAAATTCAAGGCACAGCGTTACGTTACGACTCACGCCAAGGCCCAAGCCACGACTCACGCTCGCCACTGACGTTCTGCCTCGCGCTAGGCTAGGAGAGCATACTGAGAAGAAACGAGGCGAAGCAATGGCAAAGAAGAAAAAGCAGAATAGCGCTTCTACTCCCGCAACAGCGGTTCTCGAAAAACTCGGAATTGCCTTCGAAACAGTCTCCTACGAGCATGACGCTGACCATATGGACAAGGGTTACGGCCTCGAAGGAGCAGCAAAGCTGGGAGTCGACCCCCATCAAACCTTTAAAACGCTCCTCGCTGAAGATGAGAGCACGCATGAGATTGTGGTGGGTGTAGTGCCGGCTGCGGGCCACTTGGATATGAAGGCTCTGGCTCAAGCAGCTGGTTTGAAGAAGTGTGAGATGGCTGACCCAGCGAAAGCCATGCGTGTGACTGGTTATGTGACAGGCGGAATCTCACCGCTCGGCCAAAAAGTGACTCACCGCACGTTCATTGACACATCCGCTCGCGATTTCCCGACTATTCTCGTCTCCGCAGGAAAGCGCGGGTTCTCGCTGGTTATTGACCCTGATAATCTGGCGAGCGCCTGCAACGCGCAATTCGCGCCGATAGCCAAGTGGTGAGTGGCGGACGAGCAAGTAGCCAGCCGCACGGCACACTAGCGTGACACTTCTGAGACTCGCGCCGCAAAAGCCTTGACACTATTCCGTTGTGAACGGTCACACCTTTACTGTGCTCGCGATAGGATGAAGCTGTACCAATTGTTCAAAGGAGCACAATGACTCAATTGACCAAGCCACTGACTGGCAACCAATACACCATCACTCATGGCGACTACAAGGCAACCGTATGCGAGCAAGGCGGAATCCTTCGTCAGCTCAGCTGGAAGGGCAAGAACCTGCTGGCTGGTTTCGACCCGGATAAGCCAGTCCCCTGCTGCAACGGCTACATGCTCATTCCTTACCCCAACCGCATTGAAGGCGGCTCTTACACTTTTGAGGGCAAAGATTATCAGTTCCCAATCGACGAGGTGACTCGCCACAATGCCATCCACGGCTTGGGCTATCGCTCAATGTGGAGCCTGGTTGCTCTGCGCGATGACGCTGTGGAGTTGGAGTGGCGTAACTCGGCTGCTCTGGAATCCTACCCATTCGCCGTGAGTGCAACGGTAACCTACCGTATGAGCGACGAGGGCTTGAGCTTGACGATGACCGTTCACAACAACGGTGATGTGGACGCTCCATGGGCTTTCGGCATTCACCCATGGATTTCCAACGGTGAGGACCTCTACGGTAACGATCCGATTATGGCTCAGAATGACTTGTGCTCGCTCAAGCTGGGTGCTCGCAAGCGCGTACTGGTCAATGAAAACCTCATCCCAACCGGTGAGAGCGTGGATGTTGCTGGCAGCGAGTACGACTTCTTGGAGCCGACGAGCTTGAAGGGCAAGGTGTTGGATGACGCCTTTGAGGATGTGGTGCGTGATGAGCGCGGCCACTCTCAGGCTGTTTTCACTCGCCCTGACGGCATTTCTGTCACTCTCGACGGCGATGAGACTGTCACTTCCTGGCAGGTGTGCAATGGCTTCGGCTTCCCTGCACATATGCACCCATCGGGTGTGGCTGTTGAGCCGATGACCGGTTATGCGAATGCTTTCAAGACGGGTAAGAACCTCGTGGTGGTGAAGCCTTCGGAAAGCTTTGCTACGACGATTACCTTCTCCGCCGAGCAAAACTGAGCTTATAGACTGGTCAGTCCCGGCCGAGTGGGATACTATGGACGTTTGGAGTTCCCAGAATAAAGGAGATGGACATGGGTAAGCGCGGTCGTATGCGTCGTGACGCTCGTAAGAAGAAGGCTAATCACGGCAAGAAGCCAACCGCCTGAGTTGTGGTTGCTTGCTTGTGAGAGGTAAGGCCTGAACTTACTGATGACAAACGAGAGTGGGGACGGTACCTGCAGTTGCATGAAGCAGTGCAGATGCCGTCCCCACTTTGTATTTCCGTTTTGATTATCACCGCGGATTTTCACCGTCGATACTCGCCGCGGATACTCACCGTCTCTCGGTGAAAACGTTCAGCCCATAAAGCCTCAGGCTTCGCTTTCCTCCAAGCTCTTGAGGCAACGCGCCTTGAGAGATTGTGGACAATGAACTTCCTGATATTCCGGGCGAACACGATCAGAGAGCATGCAGAAGCGAATCATGTTAATCATGTTCTTCTCTTGCTCATCACATAAAGCTTGATCGAAGCACAAATCGGCGGAATACTGCGTTACTTCAGTATGTTCAGTAAAATCAACGCCGTAATGTTCCACGCTATACTCAGCTGTCATCGTGACAGTTCGGACGGTCGATTCGGCGACTCGTTCAGCAATTAGTCCAGCACTCTCGCCAGCACTCTGGTCAGCACACTCGCCTACACTCAGGCTGCTACCTTCTTCGTTCATTTCACACCCACTTCCTTACTTATCACGTTTATTAACACTGTGTGCATTCTTACTATTCCTGCCTGTGCTATGGGCGGAATGTCCATCCTGGCCACCTGAACTCGTGATATAGCCAGCCAGCTCCTTCTTCAGCTGTGTCCTCGCCCTATTCAACCGGCTCATCACAGTGCCAATCTTGATGCCCTCATCGGCTGCAATATCCTTGTAACTCTTGCCCTCAATAGCAGCAGCAACAAACACGCGACGGCGCTCCGGCGGCAGATTTTTCAGAGCAGTGATAATCTCTTGAGGCTGAAGCTGGTCGATATACGTCTCCTCGGCCGATTTCATGCCTTCGCCCGTATGGTCAGCAGCCTCGTACAAATCCCAATCGTTATACTCGCCCGTCTCCTCATTAGCTCGCTGAGGACGACGCTTCTTCTTGGCATACAGGTTGAAGTACGTGTTGCGCAAAATGGTGGAAAGCCAAGCAGAGATATTGGTTCCCGGCGTAAAACTATCAAAAGCTTTGTACCCTCGCTCAAAGGCGTCCTGAACGAGATCCTCAGCATCATCAGGGTTCCCCGTATACTTGAGCGCCTGGCGATACAAGCTGTCCAGCTCTGGCACAGCAATTTTGGAGAAAGCCTCGCGTTTCTCGGAATTTGTGCTCACTGTTGCCTCCCTTCTCCCCCTCATGCTAGTCCCCACTCGCTTCTGACACGAGTCGAGGGCTTAGGAACGCTCCAGATTATCACTGCCGTTTTCTCGCTGCCTGCTAATCTCCTCCAAAGATTGGGAAATCACTGCCGTCACACCATCCGCGCGCATCGTCACACCGTAGAGGACGTCGGCGATGGACATGGTGCGTTGCTGGTGAGTGATAATCAGAAGCTGCGCCGACTCTCGCAAATGCTTCAACGCGGCCAGAAGACGCGTCAAGTTGAGGTCGTCAAGGGCTGCTTCCACCTCGTCCATAATGCAAAACGGGCTCGGGCGCGCCTCGAAAATAGCTAAAAGTAAGGCCAAAGCAGTCAGCGACTTTTCACCGCCAGAAAGCAGGTGGTGAGCGGGTGATCTGGGTCCTCCAAGCGAAGCCGTCCCGTGCCACCGGGGAAGAGTTCGGCGAAAATATCGGTGAATTTGCGCGAAATATCAGTGAAAGCCTGCTGGAAGACGTCGACCATCGTCGAATCGAGATTTCCCACCACGCTATGAAGGTCCTTCACCGACTGAGCGACATCGTTGCGCTGAGTTTTCAGGTGGTCGAGACGCTCGTTGAGCGCGTCATACTCTTCTCGCGCGAGCGGGTTCACAGCACCCAAGCGCTGATACTTGCGCTGCAAAGCTTCGAGTTCTTCTTGTACGGCCGCGCGGTCGAAAGGCTGCTGGGCGGCTGACTGTTCCTGGGTGTTCTTGCGCAGCTGCTCGAGCGAATAGCCCAACTCCGAGCGCACCGAATCGCCAATATTCGTGAGCTGAATGCTCAAGCGCTCGCGAGCGAGATCAGCATCATGCTCGCTCTTCTCCAGCTGAGCAACCTGTGGTTCGAGTTCACGACGACGTGCACGCAGCTCGCTGACCTGATTGTCACGCTGTTGGGCAAGCTTACTGGCCTGCTCATGCTGAGATTGGACCGCAGCTAAACGGCGGGTGACAAAATCAGCAAGCGTTTGAACCTTCTCATGCGCCTGCTGCAGCAGCGACAAACGGTAAGTCAGAGTTGCGCGCTGGCGAGCAGTCTGTTGGGCTTGCTTATCGGCTTGAAGTGCTTGGTCGGTGAGCATTTGCGCTTGACGCTTCAAACTTTGCGTGCGCCTACCCTGCTCGGCAAGCTTTTGCGTGGCGATCATATGCTCGCGCTGGGCGTCGGTCACGCTCACTTCAAGCTCGCGCTCTTGCTTTTCCGCGTCCTCAATCGGGCTCATGCTCTGCGCAGCAAGCCTCGCCTGGTTGAGCGAATGCGTGAGCTCCTCCAGCTCACTCACGCCTTGGGAAAGCTCGTGCTTTTCCTGCTCTTTCTGCTTTTCCAGCCGCTCGACCAAGCGCTCCTGTTCAGCAACCTGCTGATTGGCCTGCTTAAGCCGCTCTTGACGACGGCCTGCCTCCAGTTGGGCTTGGTGAAGCTGCTCTTGCGCGCGGTTAAGTTGCTGGCGAAGGCTTTCTTGCTGGCGGCTCAGCTCGTCGGCGTGTTGCTCGAGATTATCACGTTGCTGTTGCGCTTCCTCCGCTTGTGCACGCGCCTGGTTTCGTCGGGACACCAGAGCGAGGTCACTGGGGGCTTCGGTGGAGCGGGTTACACCGCCAAAGTGGGTGAGCAACTCCCCTGTTTTCACCATGACTGCGCGAAGAGTTGGTTCAACCTGCAGCAAGTGTTGCGCTTCGTCAATGGTTTCGGCTGCTGCAATGCCGTCGAGGGCGCGGTAGACGTTCGCAAGAACCGCTAAAGCCTGGCCCTCGTCGTGAGATGCATCGGCATGGACTTTGCTGGCAAGCGAGGTTACATCAGAGGAACCAGACCGCGCCGAACTAGACACTGCCGAACCACTGGCAACTGAGCTTGCGGAACTGGAACCGCTAGCGCTGGACAGCAAGAAGGCTTGCTTCACACCCGAATGCTGCGCTGCCTGGTCAAGAACCTCCCCCAAAGTCGAAGGATCAGCCAGCACGAGGGAATCGGCCCACTGGGCGAGTGCGCGGGACACCGCGTCCTCCCAGCCGGTGTCCACATTAATCCATTCGGCGAGTGCACCGAGAGTGGCAATCTTGGGAACTGAAGAGCGAGAAGAAGTGTGGTGACGAGACGTGAGAGTGTCAGAAACGGCGTCGGCGCGCGCGGTGAAACGAATACGACGGGCCTCAGCCTCCTGCACGTGCTGCTCAGCTGACTGAAACTCATCAGAAAGCCCAGCCAAGGACGCCGAAAGCTGCTCAACCTGCGCGGCTAAAGCTTCACCATGCTCTTGACTCGCCTCTTCATCGATCTGCGACGCCGAAGTGTGAGCCTCGGAAAGCTTTACGCGCGCCTGTGCCAGCTGGTCGGACAGCTCCGTGAGTCTGGCCTGCGAGGCCTGATTCATCGCCTGACGGCCAGCAACCAGCTGAACGAGTTTGGTGAGCGCACCTTGTTTTTTGCGCGCCGACTCGCGCAATTCAGTTAAGGTTCGCCGAGTAGAAACCAGCTGCTTTTCCAGCTCCTCGCGATGCCTTCGGGCCGCTTCCACCTCTTCTTGGGCTTGCTTTTCCGCCTGCTCGCTGGCGGCTGCGTCACTCATTGTTTCTGCTGCACGAGCGCGCAGAATTTCCCCCGAATGGTTTTCTTCAGGAAGGCTTTCCAAGCGGCCAGTGAGTGCTCGCACACGCTCGGAAGTGAGCACATCCAAGGATTCGAGGCGAGAGTTCAGCTGCTGGTAGGAGTTCAGCGTTGCTGCCAGTTCGCGAATCTGCGGGTCGGAAGCTTGAGAAGTGAGCTCTTGAGCTTCTACCTCGCTTTTCACCTGGGCGAGCTCACGACGCAGGCCTTTGAGTTGGGTACGGATGCCGGTGAGCTGCTCGAGAGTGGAATGATAGGCCGTTTCCACGCTTCGCAACTGGTCGGCGAAAAGCAGCGCCTTGTGTTGGGCGATTGCCTCGCTGAGCTCTCCTGCTTTGCGCGCTGCTCGCGATTGGCGTTCGAGCGGTCCTAACTGTTTGCTCAGCTGGGCGATGATGTCATCCAAGCGTTGCAGATTGCGCTGGGTAGAGTCGAGGCGACGCAGCGAGCGTTCCTTGCGCTTTCTATGTTTGAGCACGCCGGCAGCTTCGTCGATAATGGCTCGATGGCCTTGAGGGTCGGCGTTGAGAATTCGCGAGAGCTGGCCTTGACCGATGATGACGTGCATTTGCGAGCCTAAACCGGCGTCAGAGAGAAGGTCTTGCACGTCGAGAAGGCGGGCGGGCTGGCCGTTGATGGAATACTCGGAACCACCGTTGCGGTAAATTGTTCTCGAGATTGTCACCTCGGAGTACTCAATGTTGAGAGCATGGTCGGAATTGTCAATCGTCAGGCTGACCTGTGCGCGGCCGAGGGACGGCCTGGTTGCGGTGCCGGCGAAAATGACATCTTGCATGCTCGAACCGCGCAATTGCCTAGCCGCCTGCTCTCCCATCACCCAAGCAAGTGCGTCAACAATATTCGATTTCCCTGAACCATTCGGGCCCACCACTGCGGTGATTCCTGGTTGGAAGCGCAATGTGGTGGGCAGGGCGAATGATTTGAAACCGCGCAGAGTCAGTTCTTTGAGATACACGAGGTAACCTACTTTGCTCAGTTGCGAG
>CASERW010000015.1 GCA_949290445.1 Aeriscardovia aeriphila
TCGCTTACCTTTACCTCAAAACCAGCCCACCGGCCATCTGAAAGTTCGATGATGCCGTCTGCTTCCAAACCAGAATCGTCGTGGTAATAGCGAACAGGAATGTCAGAAGCTTGAGGAAGAGCCTGAGAGTAAACGAGAAGGTCACGAATAACGAGGTTTTCGAAGAGTAAGCCGAAAGTTTGCCAATCGTTGAGCAAAGAATCAGAATTCATGCCAAGCACGGCGGCAGCAATGGACGGGTCGGCGAAGTAACGCTTCGGCTTGATGCGAAGCCGCTTGGGAGAACGGGTAGCAGGAACCCAGCCGGGGATGGAATCGATGACGAACATGCTCTCGTAGAGGTCGAGGTATTCGGCAAGAGTGCGCACGGTAATGAAATCGTCAACGGAGGCGTCTTCTTCATCAGCCGAGGCAAACATATCTCGTGCCAGCGTTTTGTATGTTTGAGACTGACCAACATTGCGTGCCAAAGAGCGCAGCAAACGACGGGCAACATCAGGGTTCCTCCCATGAGTGGCGAAAGATTGCTCAACCGTGAGCCGAATATATTCCTGAATCACCGTTTGCGCGTCGGCAACACTCATGGCTTGGGTTTCTGGCCAGCCGCCCTTGCATACAGCGTCCACAAGGTCGCGTGTTTCCAAAGGATGAGACTGCGCAGAGAAATGCCCATCGAACAGGCCGTGCAAACTCACGCTCGCATCCGAAAGCCCCGACTCAGCTAAACTCATGGGATGCATCTTTACCCTTCCGATACGCCCCGAACCCGAGTGGAAAGGAAGGTCAGTGAGCGGGGTAGAAGAGCCCGTGAGAATCCAGCGGCCTTTCTGCCCCGAATTCTCGTCAACGGCATGGCGAACTTCATCCCAAATAGCGGGAACTGCTTGCCACTCATCGATAACGTGAGGATTATCACCCAGCAACATCAAGGATGGATCGGCTTGTGCTGCTTGGATATTCGAATAGGTATCCACGTAGCTGATGCTCTGAGCGTGTTCGCGCGCTGACCAGGTTTTACCGCACCATTTTGTTCCCGCAATTTCCACTGCGCCAAAGATTTTCAGATACCTTTCAATCTGGGCGTCGACAATGCGAGGATGGTATCCCTCTGGTCTCACGGTTTGTGGCATAGCTTTCCTTCACAGAAAATGGCTTGTTTTCAGGCTTTCTGACCCTAGATTACCAAAATCCGAATAGTTCAACAACCAAAATCCGAATGTTTCACTTCATAAAATCCGAATAGTTCAGTGCATAAAATCCGAATGATCGACTTCACAAAATCCGGAAGACGCCATGCGCCCGGTAGTGCTAGAGCAGTGACAATCAGTAGAAGAGCGTGACGAAAAGCGAACCCACCAGCTTCTCAAAAGTCGAAGCATGATGCGCTTCCCATACTGAATCCAAAGCTTGAACCGGGTAATCCGTGATCATCGCATCGGCCGAGGAGAAGGAGAAACGATCCATCGAATCATTCGTATTCACCGTCCACACAAAAGCCTGGCGATGCGCAGAATGAATGACATCGAGCTGGTCCTCATTCGCCATGCCTTCCTCCATAATCAGGGTCTTTGCCTTCGCATCCTCAATATCGCCAAAGGAGTAATAGTAGAGGAAGCCCGTGTTGATATCAGGGTAATGCGTGTTCACATAGGAAATGAGCTGGTAATCCAGACCGATCAGCGTCACTTCCTTCTGCATATGAAGCTCGCACACCAAAGAGACCATGTCATCAGCCATCTTGCGGTTCGCAGTGGGCCCTTTCAACTCCAGCAGGACGTGCATCTTTCCGCGTGCTGCACTTAAAAACTCACGAGCAGTCGGCACACTCGCATACTTTACCGCATTCGGATTATCCTGCGAATCGAGCAGCAGGTTTTCCACACGCAACTTCTTAATTTCACTGAGCGTCATGTCACTCACGCGACGGTTGACTCCCGCAACGCGAGCGAAAGTGTCGTCATGGTTGAGCACGTAAGCCCCATCCTTCGTGCGCTGCACGTCAATCTCAGAACCGTACGCATGCGCTTTATAAGCAGCAAGCATGCCCTCGATCGTATTTTCTGGGCCCAGATCGCCGCCGGCACGATGCGCGTACACCTTGGTGTTGCGCATGGTAATAAACGTCTGGGGTGAGGAGACGACCACAGCGGAGAAAGCACTGTTGAGGGTGAAAGCCGCAAGGGTGGCAAGCAGCATCGCTGCGATGCGAGCAGGGGAGAAAACCTTGTGGCGCGCAGGGGATTTGAAGGGCTGATAATCTTGGGAAATACTGAGATTACCAGCCTGCTGAGCCTCAGAAACGAAACGAATGCGAAGCCTCGTCAAAATATCGACCAACCACGGCGTAAAAATGAGGCTTGCCAGAGAATAAAACTCTGCGGCGAAAAGCATAACCGACAATTCGCTCGCCTCAACGCCCATCCAGCCAACGCGGTAGGTGAGGAAAGTCCCGCCAATATACAGCGCCATCGTGGGAATAAAGAATGCCAGCCATACCAGCATGTAGCGCAACTCTTGCAGCAAACTGCGCCACAAAAGTGTGCCGACATGATGACGAGTGAGCCGGCGAGAGCTACGCAGGGCTTCGCGCATGGAAACCTGAGCGTCGACAACTTCATGGAGTACGAAAATATGGCGCAAACTCAGCCAGAGCGAGACCAGAAAAACCGTGAGGTAGATCAGCAGGTAGAGGGGAGTTGCGTCAATCACCGAGCTGATGAAGTTGGGAATATGAAGCCACGAGGTTGCCGCGGAAGAAAAGCCGAAACCAAGGATCGGCATGAGGATCACGATGAAAAGCAGTACTAACAGGCCGGAGGGGCTGACGTAACGGCGAGTGTCTTTCACGCCCAGAAGCCAAGCTTTGCCGATGCTCAGCTTTTCGTCGCGCTCGCGGTAGGCGACGGAGAGGTGGACGAAGGCGAAGAGGTCGACGCCAGAAATCAAGCCAGCTACCAGCAGACTGAGCACCAGCATGCTGATGCCTGCCGGGGAGACGAAGTAGTGCGCGAAGTCGGAGCTCGTGAGCATGTTCATGCCGGAAGCAGCGAGCAGAGCGCGGTTCATCAGGCGCATGAGGGGCAGAAGGACGAGGGTGAGGAGAAGCTTCGTCACAATCTGGTAGCGGGCAAAGATTACGAACATGATGGCTAGTTTATTTTGGCTGGCGGGTGGTGTGCATCATCCTTGAGGATGGTTTGCTGGGCGGATGCTGCACCGCTTGTATTTGGGCCGTCCAGCGGTTGCAGGAGTACAACACCAGATTAACAACGTGATCACTGAGGTGAACGAGAACATTGAATTGAGCACGAGCATCGATGACTGAGGACGCGGTTGGCGCTAAGCTGGAGAGGAGTACAAACATACGGGGAAGAGGTGGACAATGCACGGTGAACACATTCAACAACAACCACGATCACGCACCTACTTGGGTGCAGTGATCGCAGCTTTCGTAGTGCTCATCGTGAGCCTTGCCCTCATCTTCACTTTCAATCCAGTTCGCGCCCTGTTCACGCATCAGCTTGCGGCAACAAGCGTAGAGAAGCCAGTGAAGAAGGCGCTCAGTAAAAAGAGTGAAGTTCCGGCTGTACACGTGCCTCACCATGGCAAAACCGCAAACTGCAGCGCAACCGACTGCGTCTCCCTGCTCGTCAACGGCGATCTGCTCTTCCACGCAGGCTTGTGGAATCAATATGCGCGCAACCCTTCGGCAACAGACGGAAGCGCCTTCGATTTCACCGACCTCTTCGCTTCGCTCAAACCCTACATTGATGCTTCTGATATTGCCGTATGCGAGTTTGAAACCCCAATCGCTCATCGCGGTGGCCCTTACAGCGCCTACCCGATTTTTGCTATCCCGCCGGAAGTTGTTGATGCAGCAGCCAAAGTAGGTTACCAAGGGTGCACGCATGCGACGAACCATTCGTGGGATCAGCATGCTGACGGCATCGCACTCTTGCGCCAAGAAATGCAAGATCACGGTTTGCAACAAGTCGGCTCATACACGAGCCAAGACCAGATCAAGCCAATGATTCTGCACAGCGCAGATGGTGGCCCGAGCATCGCCGTTATCACTGGTACGGTTTCCGTCAATGGTTTAGTGCCAGATGAGGATTGGATGATTGACCGTTTGCGTGGTCGAGAAGACCCTCACCATGCGGCGGATATTCAACGCATCGTCGACCAAGCAAAAATGGCGCGGGAAGAAGGTGCTGACCTGGTCGTCTTCGCCATGCATTCCGTGCAAGAATACATTGACTACGCCGATAGCTGGCAGGTGGACTCGGCTCATGAGCTTGCCGACTTGGGTATTTTCGACCTGATCTATGGTGCGGGAAGCCACAGCGTGCAGCCGATTGAGAATTATAACAACACATGGATTATCTACGGCACGGGCAACACAGTGACGGAGAGTGCACCACCAGAGCGCGTTTCCAACAATCAAGGTATGACCGCTCGTATTACTTTCGCAGGCTACCAGGGTGATCGTGCATCCTGGCATGTGCAAAGCATTGACTGGGTGGGAAGTGCCAATATGCGAGCAGGACGCTACCACTGGTGTTCGCTGGGAGAAGACCAGCCCGATGGACCGTGCTGGTCTGCTCAACAAGACACTGCGGTAAGAAACCGCTTGCAATCAGTGATCTACTCCAAGGGTGCTGACCCTAATGTTGTGCGCCCATGGAAGTTGAACTCGTAAAGCACAACAGCAAAAGCACAGAAAGCCCAGAACGCGCGGAAAACACATAAACCCAAGAAAAACGGGAACTTCAAACCTGATGTTGAAGCTCCCGTTTTCAGTTCAGCTCCCGTTTTCAGTTCGGCTCAGCTTTCAGTCCAGTTCGGCTCAGTTTTCGGTTCGGTTCAGCCTTCAGTTTCCCACTCAATCAGCCAGTGGCGAGGTAGGCAGTTCACCATCACTCGTACCCGTGCGCGCAACCGTCCACGAATTCGCTTGAGCAACCGGGCGAATAACAATACGATCCAAGTTCACATAGCTGGGACGAGAAATGGCAAAAGCCACCACATCGGCAATATCCTTGGCGAGCAGCGGCTGGTCAACACCGGCATACACCTTCTCAGCAGCCTCTTTACTGCCCAAACGGTTGAGAGAAAACTCTTCCGTCTTCACCATGCCAGGGCAGATCTCAATGAGGCGAACATTCTCGCCGACCAGCTCCAAGCGCAACGTTTCCACAATCATTGCCTCGGCATGCTTGGCTGCCGTGTAGCCAGCACCACCCACATAGGTTTCATGAGCAGCCGTCGAAGTGATGAACACAATCGTGCCATTCTTCTCGCGAATCTGAGGCAAGAGCGCCTGTGTTAAACGCAAGGTGGCGAGCACATTGAGCTCATACATTGCCTGCCAATCTTCAAGTTTCCCGGTCGCAACAGGATCGGAGCCGCGGGCACCACCCGCATTATTCACCAGCGCATCAATGTTTCCTGCCTGCTCGACCAGACGAGTAACATCCTCTGGCTTCGTCAAATCAGCAGGAATCACTGTAGCGCCAGTCTGTTCGTGAAGCTTTTCCAAACGCTGAGCACGACGAGCAGTCGCGACAACCTCATGGCCTTCCTTCACCAACGCGCGTACCGTAGCCTCACCAATACCTGAAGAAGCTCCCGTCACCAAAATTCGCATAGTTCAACTCCTCTGTTCTTACCGACATTCTTCAAGCGCGCTCACCGTAGTGCAACTAGCGGCACAGCGCGGCTTGCCTTGAAGACAATCACTGGGTTTGAGCCTAAACTAATCCTGTTACCGCGAGTTTTCTTCGTCACCACTGAAGCAGAAAGGAGACCAGCATGCTGGGTTTCGTCGGAGCAGGAGCCATGGGCGGAGCAATTATTTCCGGATTACTCTCCAGTAAGGCTTTCTCAGCTGATGACATTGTCATTACCGCTTCCAGCCCTGAGCGTTCGAGGCAACTGGCCGCCCAGTTTGGTGTGCAAGCCTGCGATAGTGCTCAAGAACTTGCTCGCTACTGCGAAGGCGGAACCATCATCATGGCCGTCAAACCTTATCTGGTGTGCTCTTTGATTGAGCAGATGCACTTGGATAAGGAAACCCTGGTAATCTCTGTCGCCGCATCGGTAAGCCTCGCCCAATTGCAAGAAGCTGCTGGCCCTGATATTCCTGTTCTGCGCGCCATGCCTAATGTTGGCGCACGCATTGGCCACTCGATGACGGCTCTGTGCCCCGGTTCGGCTTGCACTTCTGATGAGATTGACACTGCTCGCAAGATTTTCACCGCGGTAGGAAGCGTTGAAGAGATTGAAGAGAAGGATTTCTCGCTATTCTCTGCACTCGCCGGTTGCTCTCCAGCCTTCACCGCACTCTACATTGATGCGTTGGCGAGGGCGGGCGTTTACTACGGTTTCAACAAGACCATGGCGACGCGTATTGCGGCTCGCGCGGTTGAAGGATCGGCTGCACTGGTTGCTGAGCAGTTGAAGCAAGGCGTTTCAGCAGCTGATATGGCTGATAGCGTGCAGTCACCTGGTGGAACCACGGTTGCAGGAGTGGTGGCCTTGGAAAAGAACGGTTTCGCACCTGCAGTAGTGCAAGCTGTGCAGGCAAGTGTGGAACGCGATCGGAAGTAAACGAGCTGATAATCTTTCGCGCTGATCGAGACGAGCGGGAAGGAGGGGAGTGATGAGCGACGAAGATAGGCCTGCGGTGAGGGATGAGGGGATACCGACCTCCGGCGACGAGGAAATGACGACCTCTGGCGACGAAAATACGCCGGTGACGAGCGATGAGCTGCTGTGGAACACGGTGAAAGAAACAGCCGAGCAGCTGCCTGCCGCAGAACTCTACCCGTTCTCTTTCGAGTGGGATGCGGCTCGAGTCAAAGGCAAGTGGTTCATGATCTCCACGGTCAGGGACCGGCGGATTGTTAATCTCAAGGCAGACCCTCAAGATGTTCTTTCCCTGAGCGCCGACTTTCCATCGATCAGCCCGGGCTACCACATGAACAAGAAGCACTGGATTACCATTGCGCCTGGTGAAGCTGTGACAGTGGGTTTGGTGCGCGAGCTCGTCAAGCAATCGTACGCGCTGGTCGTGGCGACGCTACCCAAACGCGAGCAGCCGGTGGACCCGCGCTCCTACCTGCTGTGAGGTAAACAAGCCATGTTTTATACTGAAAATCATGGCGCAAACAACGAAGCTTGCACTCGAACTCTCCCTGAAGCGATTATTGCTCAGACTCCACGAGACACGATTTTCACTACGAAGTATTCGATGTGCACAGGTATGGAAGCGGTGTATACGCTCGCTCGCGTGGACCGTGGTGTTCCAGAAGTGTGGGATCTGTCTATGACGTGCGAAACCTGCTCAACGCCTCAGTGAAATTGCGCGATGGCAAGCCGATCACCGATATGCAGTTAAATATGGTGGAAAAGGCCGTGCTCAACAAGGTTCTGCATAAGTTGGGAGGCACGGAAATTGCACTGCTTTTGCGCAGGTATGGTGGGATCAACGAATAACAGGCATTCGTCCCGCTACACACTGGTGTCCTGCTCCTTCGGAGTGGTGACACCGGGCAGTCCGGAGTTTCTCAGAATGCACTGTGCAGTGATGGCATTGATGTCACGCTGCGGTGTAGCCAATGTGTAGCCTATCAATCTCTAATAATACTCACTCACACGCAATTATATTTAAGTGGGTGAAATAAAAAACGCCGTGAAATGAGGGCGTTAACCGCTTGGAATCGTTGGAATTACTGTGATTTGAGAGGAAGAAAAGTGGAGCGGGCGACGAGAATCGAACTCGCGTAATCAGTTTGGAAGACTGAGGCTCTACCATTGAGCTACGCCCGCGAACAAAAAACTAGTATGCCACAGATTTGCACAAAGGTCTAGGCAACACACGAAAAAAGAAGGCTGAAGCCACGAGAGCAAGGTAGCGAGTGTCTGTGCAGAGCCGCAGGCACTCGCTGTCGAACTTGTTGAGACCTCGTTACACACGTAGCTGAACACTCACCACCGCGCGCACTCGGCTCAGTACTCGCTGTCAGTTCTTACCACTGCTTGCCGTTAAACATATCGGCCACTTGAGCGGTGCGATGGTCCATGAACAAAGGCTTGCCGCCATCCAAAGTGGCGATCTGGCGCATATCCTCGTCACTCAAAGCAAAGTCGAAAATGTCGAAGTTTTGCTCCATACGCTCGCGGTGCACCGACTTCGGCAAAACCACAATGCCACGCTGCAGCATCCAACGAAGAGTGACTTGAGCCGCGCTCTTGCCATACTTATTGCCAATCGAAGTGAGAACCGGGTTCGTAAACAGGCCGTTGCGCCCCTCAGCGAAAGGCCCCCAGCTTTCCACCACGCCGCCGTGCTTCTCCACGTTCGCGAGGTCATTTTCGCGCTGGTAGAAAGGATGTAGCTCAATCTGGTTGACCATCGGTGCGACGTCGAAATTATCCGCAATATCGGCATAACGGCCAGGGTAGAAGTTGGAGACGCCTACTGCGCGCACCAAACCTTGCTCATAGAACTTGAGCATGGCGCGGTAAGTGCCGTAATAGTCAGAGAACGGCTGATGAATGAGCAGCAAATCAATGCGATCTCCGAGCAGCTCTAGTGAACGCTCAATTGACTCGCTGGCCTTCTTCTCGCCCGCATTGGACAGCCAGACTTTGGTCGTGACGAAAACATCCTCGCGCTTCAGGCCCGAATGCTTCAGTGCTTCGCCCACTTGCTTTTCGTTGTGATACGCCTGCGCGGTGTCAATATGGCGGTAGCCCACTTCCAAAGCGTCGAGAACACAACGCTCGGTGTCCGCCTCAGGAATTTGGAATACGCCGAAGCCGATCTGAGGAATTTCCACGCCGTTGCGCAAAGTCAGAGTTTGCATAGCACTCCTTCAGGCTTTGTCGTACGGCTGTCCTAGCCGCTGCATGAGCCTGCACTTCAATTGTAAGTACAGGCTCATGAGGGTCATTCTCAGCGGCTCAAGATTTTCACTGCGTGTAATCAACTGAGCAAAAGCGTCACTCTTCAGCTCAGTTGTTCGCAGACTCAACTGGCTGTTTGGAGGCCACTTGCTGTATGAGGGAAGCCGACTATTCCGAGAGATCTGGATGTTCAGAAGAGTCGGTTTCCTCGGTCGAAGAAAGCTCGGCGGAAGATTCAGCGGACTGATAATCTGGAGCGTTCTGCGACGAGTGACGGGAAGTGAAACGCTTCCAGCGAGCCTGACGTGCAGCCTTCTTCTCCTCCTTACGAGCCAGCGTCTCAACGGCTGAGGAGTGAGTTTCCAAGTCAAAAGCAGAGTCGAGCTCAGCGTCCAAGCCCAGCTGCTCAGCAGTTTTCAGAGGCTCACGCCAACCAGCGATGTCCTCAGCACTCAGCGGAGCATCAACACTCTTGCCGTAGATGCGTTCGTACGCCTCAACTTTCTCGCGGTAATCCTGAGCGCGCATGAAGGAAGAATTCTCCTGCACCGACAGTTCAGGGTCAGGGTAGATCGGGTCAAGAATGTGAATGATCGTGCGCGTCTTCATAAACTGCTCGTTATCAGCAGACTTCTTATCGCGCATCTCCACAAAGCACGGAACAATCGGCACGCCGGCGCGAGCAGCGAAATCAAAAGCGCCATGCTTCTCGGGGCGAGGACGACGATAGTTAAACCACATTTCCTCTTCCGGGTAGATCAGCACAAAACGGCCGCGAGAGAGCAGCTGGTCGATGATGGCCGGGAACTGACGCGAGAGGTATACGTGGCTCTTGGTGATCGGAATGGTGTCGTAATACTTCAGGAAGAAGCCTAAGAATCCGGGCATCGCAAAATTCGTATCCTGGCTGATGATGTAGGTACGACGATGGCCAGAGTGCCGCATAGCAGCCGTCACCGTCATATTCTCCAAAGGGGAGAAGTGGTTCGATGTGACGATAGCGCCAGAGCGGATGGAACGCACCTTCTCCAGGCCCACGTACTTGGTACGCCAGTTGAGCAGGTCCGCCAGAGCGTGAACGATGGTGCGAGCAGCCCAGTTTTTCGCGGTATAACGCCAGGTTCTCGTGTAAGCGAGGTGACGCTCAACAAGGGAAAGGCGGGCATCGCGGTCAGTAATTTTCGGGTCGTTGATTTCGACCTTACGGTTCATCTCACCCAGGGCAAAATTGCGCTGAATATTGTCAATTACCGCTTGCTTATCTCCACCGACGATCACGATGGCTCCTTTCCTCAAGCGAATACGAAGTTACGGGCTGCTGGACGGCTGTGAGGTTGCGCAGTGCTGAGCGTTGCGCGCGCGTACGACGGGTACGTCTGGCGCAACTCGGCTCACATCTTCACGCGAACCTGAACACCATCTTTAATCAACGAAGCAAAAGTGGGGTTCGCATGGTCAGCAATCGCCCACGCGAGATTCATCAAACGACCCTTCTTCAACTCGTCCAGCTCACGGTTGATAGGAGGGAAGTTCTGCAAACGCAACAACAGCTCTTCATAATTCGGGCTCTGAGCCGCATACTTCCACCAAATATCAGCACGCAGAGCATCGGGATAATTCCACGGCTTGTTAAACAGGTTGAAGTGAATAATGCACGGGTCAGCAACATCATCAGGGCCATTTGCGCTCAACACGTTGTAGCGAGGGTCGAGCAGCAGAATCGTGTCATGAAGCATGGCGTTGATGTAATCCTGGTCGACGGCGGCGAGCTCAGGGTGGTAGGTGTTGAGCAGCTCAGTAAACTGCTGAACAAAGTTGATTTCGCGCAAACGCTCGCAGTCCATGAGCAGAACACCAGAATTGATGTAACCATGAGTGTCGAAACCATGCTCAGCCTCGCAGTAGCGGATCAGCGCCTCCTGCACATCCATGGTCTGGTCGTGCACGCCGCCCATGAGGTTACCCTGAAGGTCGATGTCGAATAGCTCAGCCACATCATCGGTGATTACCGTATCGGTGTCGATATAGATGGCGCGGTCAATATCAGGGAAAAGCTGGGGGATGAACAGACGGAAGTAGAGGGTTGTCGTCTTGTAGTCGGCAACCAAAGTGTTGTTATCTGAATTGACCAAGTCATTGATCTTGTCAGAAATATGGCACATTTCCACCGTGGCATTGGGCTGGGAGAGGCCGGCGAGCTGATGTTGATGCTCATGGCTCATACCGCGTTCCAAAACGATGATGTGGTAGCGGCGCAGCGGGTTGGAGTTAGCCAACAGAGAGGTGATTGCCACAGACAGGTACGGTGCGTAGGTTTCGTCAGCGGCAAAGAAAACGGTAACCGTAGGCTGGGTGTGAGTGACAGAGGTTGCGTTTGGATCACTCATTTTCGTCGATCCTTTCCGGATAGTCAGTTGAACTGTTGATAGGACTGTTGATAGGACTGTTCATCGAATGGTCAAGAGGAGGTTCAAACGAACGGTCAGGAGAACGGTCAGTTGAACCAGATGGTGAACCAGCTACTGAACTAGTTACAGGGCTCACTTGCACCTGCGCGGCTCGATGCTGCTCGAATTCCTCGAGCAAGTCGTCATACTCGTGCAAATGCAAGGTAGAATGCACTTCCTCAACCTGCCATGGCTTCACACTCACCGCATGGAACCACGGGAAGAGGCGGAAGGACGTTGTAAAGTGCTGGAAAACAGTGTTGGAGTGGAAGCGACGCTGGTCGTTATAGCGGTGGGACGCAATCACCTTGGAGCGTACGCACTTGTTGAGAGCTGACTGGTCAGGCATGAACATCCACTTGTTTTCGCACATCTCCCTGCAGCGTGCGAAAAGCCCTGTGCGGCGAATTTCCGCCATATTGAGCAGCAGCACTCCGGAGTTGAAATAGTCGGGGAGCATATGCGAGTAGCGCTGACGGAAGAACCAGCGGCCGTAATAATCCAAAACTGCGGCGAGCTCCACCTTGTCGAGGTTTTGGTTGTAAAACTGCTCGAAAGGCTTGTGGCACACAATATCGGTGTCCAAGTAGAGAATACGGTCAGGAATGCATTCCAGTTCATCGGCGTACAAGCGCAACGTGCACAGCGGAGTGAAGCGCGTCTCCATATTGGCAACAGGCGGCTGGGCTTCGAAAAGGTCGGTAATATCGACGAGGCTCAAGCTTCCCTGAGGGTTATGCTTGCTAATCAGCTCGCGCACCGGCTCGACGTCGCTTTCCCGCAGCGGCAGGAACTCGCGCGTTGAGGTGCTCACTTTTGCTGTCAGAACGAACACATGCAGTGGCGTCCTCGTGTGCTTGGTGAGGGAGAGAACCGAAATCAGCAGACCATCGCGCATATTGCGGTCACCGCAGTAGAGCAGATTGATACTCGACGCTGGCTTGCTGTGCGGCGAAGTTTTGGCTCGTCGTCTCGTGTGTGAGCGTTCGAGCATGCTTCACCTCACTTTACTGTTGCGCACGTTGTTGTGCGGCGTATGCCCTGCTGTGCTCTCAGGTTTCGCTGAGAACACGGTGCCCGGCTCTGTTGTGCGTTTGGGCGTCGTGGCACAAACACTGATAATCTTCCGGTATTCTACGAGGTGAAAGACGAGAGGCAGCGCGACCCACCAAGCCAGGTTGACAAAGGGCTTTTATTTGTCTGCGTGTTGGGCATCGGTTTGCTCTTGGTAAATCACGTACTGGTAATCCGACAGTTCTGCCCGCTTGCGCAGAGTTGCGATAATTTGTGCGTGCAGGCTCTCCTTTTGCTCCTGCTCGCTTGCCTCAAGATTATCAGGGTAAAAAGGTCCATCAATGTACACGGTGATGGCGGGGCGCGGGTTGAGCCAGGCGAAACGTCTGCGGTGGAAGGTTGTGGTGGCAACGAAACTCGGGGTTTTAAAGCGCACAGGGTAACGCATGGAAGTAGAGGAGAAGTCGCGGATCTTGGTATACCACGGCCAGACGTGAGCTTCCGGGTAGATCATGAAGGTAGTGCCATCCTCGACCAAATGCGTCATGGCAATCTTAAAGTTTTTTCTTTCCTCAAGCGTGTGGGGAACAGCAAGAAAATCAAGCTGGTGCAACATCGGGCCGATCACCGGAATGCCGATATTTCCCAGAGCGACGACCGCGGAAATATGGTGAGGGTAGTTCATCAAAACGCTTAACGCGATGTCTCCACCAGCAAGTGTGTGATTGCCATAAATGAAGGAGCTCTTGGCGTGAATTTTGCGCAAAGTACGCTTCATCTGCCGCTTGCCTTTAATGCGGATGCCGAGCCATAGATAGCCGTAGACGCAACAGATGAGGTAGGCGAGGAAGTAGATGATGTGGTAGAAGCAGCGTTGCGCGAGCCCGTGGCCGTGATAGTAGCGGTAGCCTGCGGGAAGGTGATGGTTTTGGTCGGCGGACTTCACGAAATCTTGCGTCGTGGAGGTGTAGGTCACAACCTGAGGAGCTCGTTTCATAAGGTTTTACTATAGCCAGAGCGGGTGCCGAGAGGCAGTGAGAGTTGCCCGGCGAGTGCGCCCGCCTTTCGACTAAGCTGGATGCGGGTACAGACACAACGACCTTTGCACGCGCACGAGCAGCAGTGAAGCGAACGGGCGCGCGCCAGCGAAGAAAGAGACACAATGGACAACACAGCAATCAGCGGCTCCTACCACGGTGTAGAAATTGGTTCGCCTGAATTCGACGCCCTCTATGCCTACGACGGCAACGATCTGGGCTTTGAATGGAACCCCGACGCCACCACCTTCCGCCTCTGGGCACCAACCGCAGCCCAGGTGAGCCTCAACTTGTACGACAGCGACCAGAGCAGCGACGCTCCACTGCGCGAAAGCGTTGCCATGGCTCGCCACGACAAGGGCGTGTGGTCAGCAACCGTCCTCGGCGACTTGCGCGACCAGGCCTATGATTACCAGGTCACTTTTGAAGACGGCTCATCAAACACCACTCCTGACCCTTATGCCGTTGCTGCAGTGGTGAATGGCCATCGCAGCGTAGTTCTCGCACCAGAGCAGATGACGATTCCTGACTTCCCTCGCATGCCGCACTTCTCGAGCTTGCAAACCGATGCGCGCATTGCTGAGCTCTCTGTTCGCGACTCGACGATTTCCCCCACTTCTGGCGTCAGTGAAGCTCATCGCGGCAAGTTCTTGGGCTTGACGGAAAAGGGCACCACGAATAACTTTGGCCAGTCGACCGGCCTCGATTACTTGGTCAAGCTTGGCGTCACTCACGTGCAGATTATGCCGATGTACGACTTCGAATCCGTCGATGAAACCAAGCCATTCTCGGATGACAACTACAACTGGGGTTACGATCCGCTCAATTACAATGTTCCGGAAGGCTCGTTCTCGACGAACCCGTATGACCCGGCTACGCGCATTCGCGAAGCCAAGCTCATGGTTCGAGCGCTGCATGAAGCGGGTATCCGCGTGGTGATGGATGTGGTGTACAACCACGTGTACTCGCTGAAAACGCACCCGCTGGCGCTGAGCGTTCCGGGCTATTTCTTCCGCACGGTTGATGGCAAGCTCACCTCGCGCTCCTTCTGTGGCAACGATGTGGCAAGCGAGCGCGCGATGGGACGCAAGTACATCATCGACTCTTTGCGCTACTGGATTGAAAACTTCCGCCTCGACGGTATCCGCTTCGACATTTTGGGCTTGATTGATAACGAAACCATTCGTCAAGCTCGCGCGATGATGGATGAGATTGACACCAGTATTCTGGCTTACGGTGAAGGCTGGGATATGCACGCGGATCTTCCTACTGAACAGATGACGGTTCAGGAATATGCCAATCTGGTGGATAACCAAGAGGGGAGAGGTTCCCGCACTGGCTCAACGGTGGGCTTCTTTAACGATTCTCTGCGTGACAATCTCAAGGGTGCCGACTTCGATTCTGAGCCGACATCGAGAGGCTTTGTTACCGGTGAGCCAGGAAAAGAGCGGATTATCGCCTACAACATGCTGGGAACTCAGCCAACCCAGGACGAAGAGATTGTCAAGAGCCATGGAACGGCGATGAACCATGCAGACGCCTCGCAAGTGGTGCAATATGCGGAAATTCACGACGGAATGACTCTTTTCGATAAACTTGCTATTAGTTTGGGTTATGCCGAGCTTGATGAGCAAGGAAACCCGATTACCTCCAGCCCCGTGTTGAGGAATCTGGATGGGGAGAAGTTGCAGGATGTTGCTCGTCGTCAGATGCTTGCCACTGCAGCAGCACTTCTTGCACAAGGCGTTCCAGAGATTCAACTGGGCCAGGAATTCTTGCGCACGAAGGATGGAGAGCACAACTCCTACAACACCGGTGACACGCAAAATGCGATTGATTGGAATCGTTTGGCAAACCCTGTTGCTGCTCGTGTAGCTCGTTTTGTGCGCGATTTGTGGGCTTTGCGTGCTTCGACTCCTGCCTTCCGTTACTCTTCTTACCAGCAGATCAACGCTCATGCTTCGGTTCTGGCGATGGAGAACGGTGTGGTTGCCTGGCGGGTGAGCGATGAGAGCCATGCGTATACTGTTGTTCTCAATGCCAACGAGGTCTCGCAGCAGGTGCGGGAGGTGAGCTCGGGCTACTACGAGGTGTTGTGCGAGAATTCTGAGGTGGTGGAGCCTCGTGCACTCGAGGTTGCTCATGGTTTCACAGCTGCTGGGTTGTCGGTGAATGTGCTGCGCAGATCGGTGCTGTGACGATCAGAGATAGATGACGATGTGAGGAGGGGAGTATGGACGACGAAACACAGCGCGCTGCTTTGCGTTTGCAGGAAAGAGCGGAGAAAGCAGAGCAGAGTACGCAAGGTGTTGAGTCCACACTCACCCCTCACTATCGCCTCTCGCTGGCCGACCAAAAGAAGCAGAGCTCGCTATCCACGGCAGCGAAGATCGGTGTTTTCGTGGCAATCGTCTTCGACATGATCGTTCCCTACGGCATGGGTCGAGCCTGGGCGCTGAGCAAGACGGGCCAGGTGATTCGCGTCTTCCAACATATTGATCCTCGCGGTTGGGCAGTGCTCGCCTGGCTTTCTGTCACCCTGCTGTGCGCCTGCTTGGGCCGGGCGATGAGCGCGACTCGTCGTGCTGGCTGGCTGTGGCTGGCCTTCGCGAATTTCTTCGTCGTCCAACTTCTCGCCGGGGTGGGGCTGCTCAAATGGAATTTCTGGTATTCCACGTGGGTGGTTTACGATGAATCCTCCGTTTTTGCCGACGCCATCGACTTAGGCCTGATGGCATCCTTGTTTGGCTTGGTGGTTTTCGCCGTTGTTTTCGTGTTGCTGCTGGTGATGGTCAAGCGCGATTCTCCACTCAACATTTTGTTGCAAGGCTGGATGGCTTTTACCCTGTTTTTGCTGGTGGAAATGGCGATGCTGATAGGCATGCTCTTCGGTGGCATCTCTATTTTTGCGAACCTCTAAGGCTCGCAGGTGAGTTGCGGCGGTGATAATCTCATGAAATTCCATAAATATGGCGCAAGATTACCAGTACGCTAGTTGTCCGCGTGTGGTGAGAAACTGACAGTTGGCGTGAAACGCCCGCGGATAGAGAGCGCCCTGCCACGATGGTAAGGCACCGCGCAACGGAACATAAGGAGGAGCTATGGCTCTGAGCAATGAAGAAAAGCAGCAGATCATCAACGAGTACGCTACCCACGAGGGTGACACTGGCTCCCCAGAGGTTCAGGTTGCCCTGCTGTCCAAGCGCATTTCTGATCTGACCGAGCACATGAAGGCTAACAAGCATGATTACCACTCTCAGCGTGGCCTTCTGCTTCTCATCGGTAAGCGTCGCCGCCTTCTCGATTACTTGACCAAGGTGGACATCAACCGCTACCGTTCGCTGATTCAGCGTCTCGGCCTTCGCCACTGAGTCTTCCGCCCAGGCACGTGTGTGTCTGGGCTTTTTTGCGTGTAGGGGAAAGGTCCGCGCTGTGACCTGAAAGCCCGAGGAAGAGGGCTGAAAACACGCGTGAGGTATTAGGTAGAACAAAGGAGGAACCCGTGGAGGGTCCCGATATCACGGCAGTAGAAGCCGTTATTGATAATGGTAAGTTCGGCAAGCGCACGCTGCGCTTCGAGACCGGTCGTCTCGCCCAGCAGGCTGATGGTGCCGTTGCAGCCTATCTTGATGAAGATTCTATGATCCTGTCCACCACTGTGGCAGGCCACGCACCAAAGGAAAACTACGACTTCTTCCCGCTGACGGTTGATGTTCAAGAGAAGATGTATGCAGCTGGTCGCATCCCAGGCTCCTTCTTCCGTCGCGAAGGTCGCCCATCGACAGAGGCAATTTTGGCATGCCGCGTGATTGATCGCCCATTGCGCCCTCTGTTCCCACACACTCTTCGTAACGAGGTTCAGATCACCGCTACCGTGCTGGCAGTCGACCCTGATGACTCCTACGATATGCTCGCTCTGAACGCAGCATCCGCATCCACCACCATCTCCGGCCTGCCATTCGAAGGCCCAGTCGGCGGTTTGCGCTTGGCTTTGATCGACGGCCAGTGGGTCGCCTTCCCACGCTGGTCTGAGCGTGAAAAGGCCACCTTCGAGCTCGTCGTGGCCGGCCGCATCACCCCAGCCAACGACGTTGCAATCGCCATGATCGAAGCTGGCGCTGGCAAGAACGCCTGGGACCTCATCTACAACGGCAACGGCGTCAAGCCAGACGAGAAGGTCGTTGCTGAGGGTATCGAGGCTGCTAAGCCATTCATCCGCACCCTGTGCGACGCCATCAACGAACTCAAGAAGAAGGCTGCAAAGCCAACCAAGGAGTTCCAGCTCTTCCCTGAATACACCGATGAATTCTACAAGCGCGTCGAAGAGCTCGCCGCCGCCGACCTCGACCCAGCACTCGTCATTGCTGACAAGATCGAGCGCCAGGAGCGCGTGCGCGAAATCAAGGAGAAGGTTGCCCAAACCCTCGCCTCTGAATTCGAAGATATGAGCGACGAAGAGAAGGACCGCGAGCTGGGCAACGCCTTCAAGGCTTTGCAGCGCTCCATCGTCCGCCGTCGCGTGCTCGAAAAGGGTGAGCGCATTGACGGCCGTGGCCTGAAGGATATCCGCACCCTCTCCGCTGAGGTTGACGTGGTTCCTCGCGTCCACGGTTCTTCCCTCTTCCAGCGCGGCGAAACCCAGATTATGGGTATCACCACACTGGGCATGCTCAAGATGCGTCAGGAAATGGACGCACTCTCCGGCCCAGACACCAAGCGCTACATCCACCAGTACAACATGCCACCGTTCTCCACTGGTGAGACGGGCCGCTTGGGCTCTCCGAAGCGTCGCGAAGTGGGCCACGGCGACCTCGCTGAGCGTGCACTCGTTCCTGTGATCCCAAGCGAGGAAGAGTTCCCATACGCCATCCGCCAAGTCTCCGAAGCCATGGGCTCCAACGGCTCGACTTCCATGGGCTCTGTGTGCGCCTCCACTCTGGCTTTGCTCGACGCTGGCGTGCCGCTGAGGGCTCCTGTTGCTGGTATCTCCATGGGCTTGATGTCCGGCGAGGTCAACGGCAAGCAGGTGTTCAAGATCCTCACCGATATTCAGGGCGCTGAAGATGCCTTCGGTGATATGGACTTCAAGGTCGCTGGTACCTCGGAGTTCGTCACCGCCCTGCAGCTCGATACCAAGCTTGACGGCATCCCAGCCGATATTTTGGCTGAGGCTTTGCAGCAGGCTTACGAAGCTCGCACCACCATTCTCGAGATTATCAACGAGTGCATTGATGGCCCAGCTGAGCTGGCTCCATCTGCTCCTCGCATCCTGACCTTGCACGTTCCAGTCGATAAGATCGGCGAGATCATCGGGCCAAAGGGCAAGATGATCAACCAGATTCAGGAGGATACCGGCGCTGACATCACTATCGAAGATGACGGCACTGTCTACATCGCTTCTGATGAGGGTGAGGCTGCTCAGAAGGCTTCCGACGTCATTGACCAGATTGTCAATCCTCATGTTCCTGAGGCTGGCGAACACTTCACCGGAACTGTGGTGAAGACCACCAGCTTCGGTGCCTTCGTCAACCTGACCCCAGGTACTGACGGTTTGCTGCACATCAGCCAGATTCGCAACCTGCGCGATGGTGAGCGTGTGGAGCGCGTTGAGGATGTTCTCAAGGAAGGCGACAGCGTGGATGTTGTCGTTGAGAGCGTTGACGACCGCGGCAAGATCTCCCTGGCAATCCCAGGCTTTGAGAACCAGACTCCAGCACGTGAGGAGCGCCCAGCTCGTCGCCCACGCCGTCGCTATGACGACGAAGAGGAAGAGAGCGAGGATCGTCGCCCAGCTCGCCGTCCACGTCGTCGTCACGATGAGGACGAAGAAGAAGGCGAGGAGCGTCCAGCACGCCGCCCACGTCGTCACTATGAGGATGACGAGGATGATGAGGTTTTTGAGCGTCCAGCACGTTCGGCTCGCCGTCCACGCCGTCGCGTGAGCGAGGATGACGCTGCTGAGGATGATTATGAGCCACGCCGTCCACGTCGCCGTCACTATGAGGATGACGAGGATGCTGCTTCTGAGGATCGTTCCGACAGGCAGGAGCGTGAGCGTTCTGAGCGTCGTCCACGTCGCCGCTACGATGACGAAGAGCGCAGCTACCGTCCACGTCGCAGCCGTGGCAACCGCGAGTTCAGCGCTGATGAGAACGCTTACCGCGAGTACCATGAGGATCGCGTGGAGCGTTCCGAGCGTCCGCGTCGCCGCGTTGTGCGCCGCCGCTACGAGGACTGATACTTTCGAGCAGCACGCACGGCTGCACGCGACTGACAGCTGCATGTGACTTGCAGTTGAAGGTCGCTGCCAGCTCACGCTGAACGAGGAGCGTATAAACTAGGCCTCAGAATGACCGAGTCATGTTCTTAGGGACTTTATGGTGAAGTGCCCTGATGAAGAAACATTCGGTTATTCTGAGGCTTTTTGTATGACTGGCTGTGTGCCACCAATCAGTGGTCATCAATCAACAGTCATCAACCAACCGCAATGAATAAGCGGTCATCAATCAAAGGAGATGAAATGAGTACGAACGCACTGCGCAAGCTCGGCCCGTACACCACGACGAGCATCGGTTTGGGATGCATGCCACTCTCACTGGAAAACAACCTTGGCGTAGAAAAAGGCGCGGAAACTATTCACGCAGCCCTCGACGACGGCTGCCGCCACCTCGATACCGCATGGGCTTACTACGAATCTGGAAAAGAGCCAGGCGCCAACGAACGCTTGGTCCGCCAAGCACTCTCTACCTGGGATGGGCCTCGTGAAGAGGTTATCGTGGCCAGCAAGGTCGGCCATTTCCGCAACTTCACTGACGGTGTTCCTACCTGGGGCCAGGATGCTCGCCCGGAGCGTCTGATCCACGATGCTCACGAATCCTTGGAAAACTTGGGTGTTGACGCTATCGACCTGCTCTACATGCACCGTCCTGACCCGAAGGTCGACTATGCCGAGTCTATCGAGGCCATGAAGCAGCTTGCTGATGAGGGAGTTGCCAAGACTATCGGTATTTCTAACGCTTCCATCGAGCAGATTGATATCGCCCGCTCCATTTTGGGCGACAAGCTCGTCGCTGTGCAAAACCAGTATTCTCCAGTGTACCGCTCCACGCAGGATACTCTGGATTACTGCGCTAAGCTTGGTCTGGCTTTTGTGTGCTGGAGCCCTCTGGGTGGTTACCGCCGCGCAGTGGATGAGAGCAAGTTCGAGCCCTTCAAGCAGGTAGCCGCGAAGCATGGTGTGAGCTACCAGCAGGTGATTTTGGCGTGGGAGCTTGCTCAAGGCGATCACGTTTTCACCATTCCTGGTGCTCACCGCCCACAGACTATTCTCGACTCTTTGCACGCCAGCGAGCTTGAGCTGAGCGCTGAGGAGATGGAGCTGCTCAACCGCGGCTGATAGTCTCGCAGTATGAATTACAGCGGATTGTTGAATGCGAGTGTCACCTTATCGGATCCGAAAAAAGTAGCTGTTGCCTACACCACAGCGCTGGACCCTGATTCGGTGGGCTCGCATTTTCCGTCTGATTTCAACCTTTCGGAAATCACCGCACGCAAAATGGGCCAAGATGTAACGCTCATTGATGAGCATCGTGCTCAGTTGGAAAAGCTGTTGCACCGCAAGCTCGTGCTGCTCCACCAGGTGCATTCGAACACCGTGATCGACCTCGACCAGGCGGGGCTCAACCAGGAGCACACCGATGCGGATGGCATGGTAACCACGCGCGATGATGTCGCCCTGGCAATCTTTACGGGAGATTGCACGCCACTCCTCTTCGCTGACACCTCTCACCACGTTTTTGCTGCTTGCCACGCGGGGCGCAGGGGAGTGGAAAACGGCGTGATGCTCGAAACGCTTAAGGTGATGGGTAAGAAGGGTGCCGAGCCTTCTACGACGGAAATCTGGATTGGCCCTCATATTTGCGGCGACTGTTACGAAACTGGTGACGAGATTGCCACCGCTTTTGAAGCGCAATTTCCCGGCTGCTCAACGCTGACGCGCTTTTCTGGCCGCGGCATCGATATGAGCGCCGCCTTGTTGCGCGAGCTTTCCTTGAGCCCTTGGCGCGAGGCCACGGTTCACAGTGATGACCCGGCAATTGGCGAGCAAACCGAAAAACTGTGGGCCAGCATTTCTCCAGATTATCAGCGCCGTCTCATCAACCCTGCCGTCAATCCCCACGGGATGCAGCGCGCCGGGTGCACGCTGGAAAATCCCCTGCTTTACTCTTATCGCGAGTGGACGAAGAGCAAGCGGCCTGAGTGCAACGGCAGGTTTATGAACATCATCGTGCCCGAACCTGAGCAGTGATAATCTTGAGCGCTAATGCGTGTTTTGCTGGGGGACCAGAGGGTTCATCGCGCTGAGCTCTTCGTGAAAGAGGACTGTTTGAGCGATGACGAGCTTGCCAGCCAAACTCATCTGAGAGGCCGTCAAACCAGCAGGGTCGAGCCCCGACTGATCAGTAGTGCGCCAATCGGGCAGGCAAATCAAGCCGCCCAACAGGTTGTGCGCATCATGAGCATAATGCATCAGATGGTAGAACAGCGCGTTGCACACATACGTGCCCGCATCCGAACTGAGGGAAGCGGGAACATTATGCGTGGCAAAAGCGTTCAAAATGCGGCCTAAAGGAAGGCGAGTCCAGTAAGCAGCAGGTCCATTCGCCTCAATCGGGCCGGGCAAAGGCTGCGTGCCGTCAGCGTCGGGATGGTCGGTTTCAATGCGATTGCGCGCCGAACGGTCGAGAGCAATGCCAGGGGCGCCACGACGACGACCCAAGCACACCACAATCTGAGGCTGGGCGTCTTCAATAGTGGCGAGCAAGGTAGGCCATGCCTTATCAAAGGAGAGCGGGACTAAAACGGGCTTCACCTGCACATGAGCTTGAGTTTCCTGCTCGAGCCAGGCTTGAGTTTCAGCACTACCCAAGCTCAGAGCCGTCTGAGAGGTCGGGTCATCTGGCGTGTCGGAGAAACCAGAAACGATTACGGAGAATTCGCGCATACTGCAATCCTAGCGCGGAGCAAAAATGAGCGGCGCGTTCACCAGGTTTGCCTGAAATTACAAGCGTTTGCGAGTTTGAGCTATGTCAGTTTTCTATCAGGTGAGCGTGGTAGAAAGAGAAGTAATACACATGTGGTCAGTCTGCATGAGCAGCTGATGGTAGCGGAGGTAACTATGCCAGAGTCTTTCCCGATCACGTTGCGCGGGTATGACAAGGAAACTGTTGATCGTGCGGTGGCAGAGTACGAAGAGTCTGCACGCTTGATGCGCGAGCAGATTAAGGCGTATGACACGCGAATTCTGACTCTGGAAGCACAGTTGCAAAAGGAGAAGAACCGCAAGGCTGCCCCTTCGAAGGATTCTTTCGCATCCCTGGGTGCTAACGCCCAGCAGCTGCTCGCCTCTGCAGAGCAAACGTCCAGCGAATTGCTCGCCCGTGCGAAGTCGGATGCAGCCAGCATCGAACGCAATGCCAAGGAACGCGCAGAAACGACGGTGAACACCGCCCAACAGCAGGCTCGCCACATGCTCGACGACGCACAGAGCAAGAGCCAGGCCATCATCTCCCAAGCTCAGGAGAAGGCTGACACGATTACCACCACGGCTCAGAACAAGGCTGACCAGCTGACTGCTCAAACCCAGCAGCAGTGCAACGAGCAGCGTGAAGCTCTCACCCTCGAGCTCAAGAACAAGCGTGAGGAAGAAACCAAGCAAACTCAGGCATGGAAGAGCGCTCAGGAGCGTGAAATCGCTCAGAAGCAGGCTGATGCCAGCCAGCAGATTGCCCAGCAGCGTAAGAGTGCTGCCGATGAGATCACTCGTCAGAAGAAGGACACGAATGATCAGATTCAGCAGGCTTTGGCTGATGCCAACCAGAAGCTCTCTCGCGCTCGCGAACAGGTGAGCAAGATGATCTCTGACGCTCAGCGCCAGGCCGGGGAGATCACCGATGCTGCCAAGGCTCAGGCTCAGCAGATTCTCGACGCTGCTGACGTCAAGCGCGCCGACACCCTCTCCCAGGCTGCTTCCGAGTATGAGAATGTGCGCAACGAAATCTCCCAGCAGCAGAGCGAGGCTACTGAGAAGGTGCGCCAGCTGCTCGATGACCTCAAGGCTCGCCGTGAAGCCAGTGAGAAGGAGAGCCAGGAGATTTTGACGAAGGCTCATGAAACTCGTGACGCTGCTGACGCTTACGCCGATAAGAAGCGTAAGGATGCGGATGCTGAAGCTGCCCAGATGGTGGAAGAAGCTCGCGTCAAGGCCAGCAAGCAGCTGGACGAGCAGCGTGAGGCTGCCAAGAGCGAGATTGATGGTTTGAACGAGCGTATTGCTCAGTTGCAGACTCGCGAGGCTTCGATTACTCAGCGTGTGTCGGAGATTCGTTCCATGTTCGCTCAGGCTTTCGGTAACTTTGCTCCGGCTCCAGCCCCAGCTTCCTCTGCTCAGGCTAACGATTCTGCCGATTCCTCGGATTCTGATGCTTCTGCCTCTCAACAAGAGGGTGAGGCTTCCGAGCAGTCTGGCTCTGAGCCTGACGAGAACGCCTGATAGTTTGGTTTTATTCGGTTAGGAAAGGGATAGAAAGGCAATTATGCAAGATTATCAGCCACTTACCTCACAGCGTTTGAATGATATTCGCACCTCCTTCGACTCCAACGCACAGCGTCGCCTGGCTATGAACGCCAGCGTGGAAAATGGTGTGAATAAGGTTGCTTACAACTACGATGCTGCTCGCTTCTTGCAGCGTCGCTTCTCCACCCAGCTCAACCAGGGCAAGGTGACCAACCAGCGTCGTTCTGGCCGTTGCTGGCTGTTCAGCTCCCTCAACGTTGCTCGCTTCGTCGCCAAGCGTGAAATGGGCATCGCCAGCCAGGAGTTCGAGTTCTCTCAGAACTACGCCATGTACTTCGACAAGCTCGAGCGTGCCAACTACTTCTTGCGCGATATGGCCGAGCTCATTGCTCAGGGTGAAACCCCAGATTCTCGTCTCGTCCAGTTCCAGATGGAATCGGTGATGGGCGACGGTGGCCAGTGGACCATGGCTATGAACGTGTACAAGAAGTACGGTGCTGTTCCGAAGGACTTCTTCCCAGAGACCGAAGCTTCGATGAACACTCGCTTCCTTGATGAGCACCTGCGCCACATGCTGCACGAGCAGGTGGCTCGCATGTTCCAGAACAAGGACAACGCTGCTGAAGTTGAGCGTTTGATTAACGAAGGCGTGGAACGTGCACACTCCATCCTCACCGTCAACCTCGGTGAGCCACCAGTAAGCTTCGAGTGGGAGTACACCGACGATGAGGGCAACTTCCACCGTGACGGCGAAATGACTCCTGTTGAGTTCTGGAACAAGTACGTCGGCCCAGCACACCTCGAAGATTATGTGTGCCTGGTCAACGACCCACGTCAGGAGCACCCACGCGGTCAGAAGATCGCCATCCAGCATTTGGGTAATGTCGCTGGCGGTGACCCAACCGAGTACCTCAACGTGGATATGAGCGTGATGAAGGATCTCGCTCGTCGCATCCTCGTGGAAGAGGGCATCCCGGTGTGGTTCGGCTGCGATTGCGGCGCATTCGCTGACCGCCAGAAGGGCAACTGGTCGGTGAACCTCTTCGACTATGAGTCCGTGTATGGATTCGGCCAGAGCCTCAACAAGGAAGAGCGCGTTCGCTACTGGGATTCCGCAATGAACCACGCTATGGCCTTCAACGGTGTGGACGTTGCTGACGACGGTACCACCACCAAGCGTTGGCGCGTGGAGAACTCGTGGGGCGAGGACGTTGCCGACAAGGGCTACTTCACCATGGATGACGAGTGGTTCGACGAGTACGTCTATGAGGTCGCTGTACCAAAGTCCATGCTCTCCGCCGAGCTGCAGGAAGGCTTGAATAAGCCAGCCCTCGAGCTCGACGCTTGGGACCCGATGGGAGCTCTCGCCTGATGAGTGACGAAGTCAACGAAACCGAAGAAGAGACCACTGCCACCATCGCCGTCATCGGCGCCATGGATGAAGAGGTTCGTCAACTGGGAGAGTGGCTCAGCGGCACTCAGCAATTCAGCGAAGCAGGATTGCCAGTGACGGTGGGCATGGCTCAGACCAATCGTGGCAACACCGTAAGGATTGTAGCGACCGTTGCTGGTATGGGAACCGTGGCAGCAGGTGCTGCAACCCAGTACCTCATCACCCGTTTCTCTCCGGACGCAGTTATCTTCTCTGGCATCGCCGGCAATGTGTCGGGTGAGCTCGACATTAACGATGTGGTGTTGGGTGGCGTTCTGCGCTACTTGGATACGGATATGCGTTTGGTCGGTCAGGCTGCTCCTGGCTTGACTGAATATCGTTCCGACCCTGCGTTGATCCGCATCGCCGAGCAGGCTTTGGACGAGCAGGGAACCAACTACAAGGTGGGTGTCATCGCTTCTGGTAATCACTTTGTGGATTCGGACGAGTTGCGTAACAAGGTTCGTGAGGAAACTCAGGCAGATGCTGTGGAGATGGAAGGTGCAGCCGTAGGCCATATTGCCACGAAGAACGGCTTGCCATTCCTCGTCATACGCGCTCTGTCGGATAACACGAATACGAAGTATGAGTCCTTCCGTCACTTCGATATTTCGACGTATGCGGAAACGGCGAGTAGCTTGGTGGAAGCAATCATTCGCCGCATGTGAACTCATCACTGAGTGCGAAAACACGTGAGCTCGTCACTTCGTGTGATGAACACGTGAGCTCACTACTGAGTTTGAGAAACTGAGCCCCTCGGCGTGTCGGAATCGGATACGTCGAGGGGTTCTGTGTATACTGGCACACGCAAACCAAAGACCGTTGGTCGGAGCAAACTCCGGTAAATTCGCGAGGAAGCCAGCGCAGGTTGAGTTGAAAGCATGCTTGCGTGCATTTTGTGCGCCGCTTGTTCTTTATCTTTTCCTGTGCACATTTCCTTCGAAACAACGGTGTTAAGGAAGGAACGCCATGGATAAGCCACAGAAGAATGCGGCGATCAAGGCCTTGACTGAACAGTTCAAGGAAGCTGACGCTGTTATTCTCACTGAGTATCGTGGTTTGACTGTCGAGCAGATCTCCGATCTGCGCGTCAAGCTCGGCCAGGATGTCTCTTATACCGTGGCGAAGAACACACTGGCTCGCATTGCCGCCCATGAGGCCGGCATTGATGACCTTGATGCAGAAATCAAGGGACCGTCCGCTATCGCCTTCATCAAGGGCGACTACGTGTCGACTGCCAAGACTCTTCGTGACTTCGCCAAGGACAACAAGCAGCTCATTGTTAAGGGCGGCCATGTTGACGGCAGCACTCTTACTGCTGAAGAAGTCAACCGTCTTGCCGACATGCAGACTCGTGAGGGTGCTCTCTCTCAGCTTGCTGGCGACATCAAGTCCGCTCTCGCTTCTGGTATTCGCGTTCTCGTTCAGGTGCCAACCAAGGCTGCCCGCACGATCGACGCTCTGGCACAGAAGCAGGCCTGAGCTTACAGGGATACGCCCTGTGTGCTTGACAGTGTGAGGCTAACGCTTCGCCACTGAAACAAAGATTTACAAAAATGTAAGTGCGGGAAACCGCGAAATGAAAGGAAGCCATCATGGCTGATAAGCTCACTCAGGAAGAGCTCCTCGCTCAGTTCGAGAACATGACCCTCGTCGAGCTCAACGACTTCGTCAAGGCATTCGAGGATAAGTTCGACGTCAAGGCTGCTGCTCCAGTTGCTGTTGCCGCTGCTGCTGCTCCAGCTGCAGGTGCTGCTGCTGAAGAGAAGTCCGAGTACGACGTCGTTCTGACCAACGCCGGTGCAAAGAAGATCCAGGTCATCAAGGTCCTCAAGGACCTCACCAAGAAGGGTCTCGCCGAGGCTAAGGCTCTCACCGACAAGGTTCCTTCCACCGTCCTCTCTGGCGTTTCCACCGACGACGCCAAGAAGGCAAAGGAAGACCTCGAGGCTGCTGGCGCAACCGTCGAGCTCAAGTGATTTATGCCTGCATAAGCAGGTCACTTGTTACTTTCAGGGCATGTCCGCTAGGGCATGCCCTTGTATGTCGGGTTGTGCTGTTCTTCCCGGTTGCGTTTTCCGGATCATCCCATTTTCTCCCCGCTGTATTTCTCTCGTACCCCGGTATGTATTTCCAATTTGCTTCAAAATCCCTGAAAATCTCAGAAAATCTGTCAATGATGGAGCCAAAACGGTAGTCTTGAAGCTAGAGACTGCAAAAGCAGAGCACTAGTGTTCGGAGGTTCACATGTCCACTGAAGTAAGGCATGGCTGGCTTATCACCGTTCTGGCCACCGGCCAGCAGTATCGTTATATTCCGGGCGAAAGCGTCATCATCGGGCGCACCCCTCTGCGCCCAGCATCCTTGCCTGACGACAACTCCAAGCGTTTGGACATCGACGACCCCCAGCGCTCTATGTCGAAGCGTCACCTTTCGCTGAAAGTGACCGAGACTGGCGTGGGCATCATCACCGACCTCAACTCGACGAATGGCACCTATGTGGTGCGTGACGACGGCCGCCTCATCAAGATTCCTGCCAACAAGCCACTGTCCCTCGACCAGCCTGACGTCAAGCTCCAGCTGGGTGAGGTGGGTGTTGAGCTCAAGCAGTTCGCCATTCAAGAGCAGCGCCCAGTAGAAACTCCTGATCTGTTCGGCGCTCGTCCCGCTCAGCAGCAGCGCAACCTCAACGTGGACGAGATCGTTGACGTGCGCGAAGGCGAGCCGACGGATGCCTTCTCCGCAGGTCAGGTTCGTCAGGCCGTGCAAAGCGCGCAAGGCGTGAACTTTGACCCAGCCGCTGCACAAGCCCAGCAAGTCCAACAGGCAGCACAGGCCCAGCAGGCTCAGCACGCGGTGAATAACCTTCAGGCTCAGCCTTCCCAAAACGCTCCTGCCGGTTCGACGGGTTATGAGCCTGGCTCTGTGTTTGACCGTTTGACTCGCGGGCAGATGAGCCAGAAGCCTGCTGTTGAAATTGATGGCATGACCTCCGACGAGGCTAAGACTACCGCCGATCAGCAGCGTCAGTATGCGATGGCTCAGCACCATGAGTTCCTGCCATTCTTGGCGCTCAACCCGTACCTGTACGCCGATTTGTACCAGTGGCTCGGTTCGCTGGGTGACCCAGATATCGCTCAGGCTTTGAGCACGAACCCTGGGTATAAGGCTTTCCGTGAGGCACGCTCCTAAGTTTGCCTGTTCTGCTCGTTGTGTCGCATGCTCCTTGCCGCAATGGTGGCGGTGAGCCAGATGGAAGGTAATTGTGAATACAGAAGCTAATCAGTCTGCTAATCCTGCTGCGCAAAATGCCAAGCCGCTGGGCCAAACCAAGCTTGCTCAATGGTTAAAGCCCACGTTGAAACAGCATTACAGTTCGGCGTTGAGCAATGCTGATAATCTCAAGGCAAGTCTTGACCTGTCGGGGGCGAACCCGAACGGCATGTCGCGCCTCTTGAGCTCCGGCAGTGCGACGGTGGACATGCTTTTCCGCGAGTCGGCGACGCGTATGAGCGCCGAGCGCGAAGTGGATCGTCTGTGGCACCTCACGCGCGAGAATGGCGAGGAGTACGGTTCTGAGGAGCTTTCTGTCGCTTATGGTTTCGCTTCCTGGACGGCTCCAGATTATCAGTCCGCGAAATCCCCTGCTTCTGCTTCACCTGCTGCTTCGTCCGCTGACGCGCGTGAAGCCCAGCCGCTGATCTCCCAAGGGGAGAAGAAGGAAGGTGTTGAACCGCAAGCTGATTCTGCTGAGGCATCAGCGCAGTCTTCTGAGCAAGCGTCTGAGAAAGCTTCAGCGCAAGCGTCTGAGCCGGCTGCTGAGCAAGTACAAGCTGCAGCTGAGCCAACTGAGCAGGGTAGTAGCGTGCAAGCTGCGGCAGCCGCTCAGCCGGTCGCAGCCGCTCAGCCGGCTGTAACTACACAGCCAGCTGCTCAGCAGGCGTCCACTCAACCTGCGCCAGCACAGAAGCAGAGGAAAGCTGCAGGCGAACCAATCCAGGTTGAGCATATGCCTGTTGTGCTCTTCCCAGCGCAACTGGAAATTCCGGCAAACAAGGTGATGAGCCAAGCACAGCTCAAGCTCATCAAGCGCGTAACCATCAACCCGGTCTTCCTTTCGCACTTGGCACAATGCGGTGTGCACCTCAACATTGACGAGATCATCACCTCCTCCGAATACCGCCCAGGTGCTGTCAACGAGCGCTTCATCTTGCAAAAAATCGAAGTTGCCGTGCAAGATGTCATCCCGAATTTCACCATCGACAAGACGATGATCGTCGGCTGCTTCAACGATCCTCGCTTCATGCTCGCCGCACGCTCGGCAGCAATCTTGCTCGACGCGAGGAACCGTGCGAAAACGCCAGTTATCATCCAAGCTCTCGCCGAAGATGCAGGTTCTATCCGTGCTTTGCATGACGCGCAACTGGAAAGCTTCAGCCAAGAGGATGCCGACCCTCACGCCGAGCTGGAAGTAGGCGATGTGTCCAATACCGTGCGTTACGCAGCACGCCAGGTGTCGAAGGGAACTTCGCTGTTTATCAACACCCCGATGGGCAATGAATCCGCTCGCCAAGCACTTGCCGTGGCATCACGAGTAGCCCAAACGGGCAAATCGGTGCTGTATGTGGCTGGTAATCTCGAGCAAAAGAAACTCTTTAAACAGCAGGCCGAGCATAACAAGATGGCCTCTGCTATCGCCGACGTTGCCGACCCAGAAGTGGCACGCGACATCGACGCTACCCTCGTCGCCGCGCTCAACAGCAAGAATCACGCCGACCAGTCGATGAGCGCCTTCATTCGCACCTCTGACGAACTCTCCGGTCTGCGCCAACGTTTGAGCGGCTACTTCGACGAGCTGCACCACGAGGTCAAGCCCTGGTCGGTGAGCGCTTACGATGCCATCGAACACTTGGCCAAGCTCGCCAGCCTGCCGCAAAGGCCACGTAACCGCGTGCGCTTCAGCCAGCAAACCGCTCAACGCTTAGCCGGCAAGCTCGATGACTACGCCGACCAGCTGGTGCGTTTGGGCGAGCTTCACGGCTACACCTTGGGCCCGCAGGATACCACCTGGTACCATGCCGCACTCTACACGCATGAGCAAGCCCACCAGGCGATGATCCGCGTGATCCGCCTGCTGGACAAGACCATGCCAACACTGCGCAAGCAGATTGCCGCAGCAGTCACCGCCACCGGCTTCCCCGTGCCACAATCTCCAGCCGAATGGGGCCAGCAGCTCAACGTTTTGCAAGGAGTGCGCCAAGTTCTCGACGTGTTCACCCCTGAAGTATTCGAACGCGATCTCGACCCCTTCCTTGAAGCAACGCTGAGCAAGAAGGAGCGTAAGGAGCGCAAGGGTCAGGCCGGTTCGATGGGCTGGTGGGAGAGGCATCGCATGAAGCGAGAAATCCGCCACCTGCTACGCCCAGGAATGCACGATCTCGACCTTCATGAGGTGCTGGAAGAAGTTCGCCACCAGTCTCGCCGCTGGCATGACATGGTCACACGTGGCGGCTGGCCGACCATTCCAGACGGCTTGGATGAGATGGTCAACTCCTTCGACGACCTCAACTCTGACATCACCGCTTTGGACGCCGTTTTGGCATCCACTCCGCGCATCACGCCGCTGGGAGAGCTCAGCTTCGTCCAACTCGACCACGACCTGCGTGCCCTCTACGCCGATCGCAAGGACCTCGACTCTCTGCCCGAACGCGCCAGTTTGGAGCGCGACCTCGTCCAGGCGGGCTTGGGCGACTTGCTGGAGAACTTGTCGAGCAGGCATATTGAAGCCGACCAGGCTCCTGCCGAGTTGCGCTTGGCATGGTGGTCGACCGTTTTCGAGCAGCTAGTTCATACGACAGGCATCTTGAGCGATCAAGATGGCTCCTTGTTGCGCCAGACGGTGGAGGACTTCCGCTCCTTGGACGCCAAGCACATCCAGACTATCGGCCCGCGCGTATGCCACGAGCTGACCAAGAAGCTCGTGCAACTGCTCTATTCGGATGAGGCGAAGGCCAATCGCTTCCACCAGTTGCTGAGCACTTCGGCTGCCTCGAATATCACACAGATTGCCGCGAAGTTCCCTGACCTCATGGCTGCTGCAAAGCCGATTTGGGTGGTGAGTGCTGGTGAGGCTGCTCGTTTTGGCTCCGCCCTTCACGCCGATGTGGTAATCCTGGACGGTTTTGAGCGTGCGAGCGTCGAACAGATTATTGTGGCGTTGGCTGCTGGAACGAGTGCCGCGGTGGTTGCCGATGGCGAGCACACTGTCAACCCTGTGTTGCGTTATGTGATGAAGCTTCTGCCGGTGGTGGAGGTTCCTGTTGCGCCGGCATCTCTTCCTGCCGTTCTCGTCCAGTTCTTGCTCGCCCATCACCGTGAGCTTGCGGTTTTGCCTGCTCCTGGCGTGCCGTGGGATGCGCCGGTGGGCTTGAAGACTCGCCAGTCCATCAACTGGGTGTTCACCAACTCGACGGGTTTGCCGGTGAACAATTCGGTGGTTAGCTCGACGAAGGAAGGCGTGGCCGCAGTAGTGGCTGAAGTTCGCCGTCAGGCTGGCGACCCTGCGCGCTCGTCGGCACATCTGAGCATTATTACGGTGACTGACGAGGACCGTCAGCTTATCGTCGAGGCGCTGAACGGTGAGGCTCGCAGCTCGGAGGTGATGCGTCGCTTCTTGGCCAAGGTTTCCGTGTTGACTATCGCTTCGGTGGGTGCAGCACTGCCGGGTGATGTGATTATTTCGACGAGTTTTGGCAAGCTTCCGAGCGGCACTCTGCTTCAGCAGTTTGGCGAGGTGGGTCAGCCTGGTGGTGACATGCTGCTGTATTCGGCGCTGGAATTGGTTCGTGGTAATCTCACGATCGTCTCGGCCTTCAAGGCTGCTGACATGGTTGACTCGAGATTGACACAACCTGGTTCTCGCCTGCTCAAGGATATTCTCGCCTGGGCTGAGAAGGTGTCGCGCGAGCAGCATTCCGCCATTCGTCGTACGGATCCGAATTCGGCTGCCCAATGGCAGGCGGTGGAGCATATCCAGTCTGCTGGTGTGCTGCTCAGCGATCTGGCTCAGCGTTTGCGTGCTCGCGGCTATGAGACGGCGGTGTCGTATGGAGTGAATTCGGGCACCTCGCGTTTGAACCTGCCTTTGGTGGTGGGTAAGCCGGGTGAAGGCTTCACTTTGGCCGTGTTTACTGATGACGAGGCTTTCATGGCTGTTCCGTCTTTGCGTTTGCGTCATCGCACCTACCCGGCTCAGCTTGCTGCTGCTGGGTGGAAGACCTTGCAGGTATGGAGCGTGGGCTTGTTTGTTGACCCTGACCGCCAGATTGCCAGAATTGAGAAGCTTCTCCCACTCGATGCGGATACCAAGCAGAAGCTCGAGCAAGCTCACACCGCATTGTCGGATTTGGTTGAGCAGAGCAAGGTGGAGCATCCGGTGGGTTCTGAAGAGCATGAAGCAGGGGAGCAGGCTCAGGTTGAAAATGAGCTGACTACTGGTGAGTCGGTGAGCGAACCTGGTGGCGAAGCGGCTTCGTCACCTGCTGGTGATGTGCAAGGAGTGGATCACTCTGAGGTGGAGTCTGCACAGTCTGCAGAGTCTGCACAGTCTGCAGAGTCTGCACAGTCTGAATCGGAGGAGCAGCATGACGCTCAGTGAGAAGCCAAAGCGCAAGCCGCGCCAGCATAAGCGCGTGGTGTACAAAGGCAAAGAGAAGTTCACGGTAAGCCTCTCCGAGTTTGAAACGGGACCGACAACAGAGCAGAAAATTGAAGCGAAGAAGGAAGAGGAGCGGTTGTTGCGCGAGCTTCCACCGCACTTCTCCCTCTTCAGCGCTGAGCGCGACCAAGCGGGAGTGTAGCGCACGCGCATGTGCGGCGACGAGCTGCGAGTTCAATGAGCGTGCACGTGCGAGGAACGTGACCGCGCGAAAGCGAATGAGGTCACCGCGTGTGCTACGCGATAAAGCACAGTGAGAGCGCATGAACACAAAAAGAAGGCCTGCAGGTAAAACCTGCAGGCCTTTTGCGTAGTGATAATCTTGAGGCTTACTTGTTGTTCAGGGCCTCGAGCTGAGAGGAGATCTTCTCCAACAAAGCGAGCTCACGTTCGCGGTCAGCCTGAGCCTTCTCCTGCTCCTGAGCTTCCTGAGCCTGCTCAGCAGCATCGGCAGCATCCTGAGCATCCTGAGCGTCATTGGTATCCTTCTTGACCAGACGAGCGCTCAAATCGCGAACCTTGTTGATTGGCACGATGATGCAGAAGTAGACGGCAGCAGCGACGGCGAAGAAGTTGATCAAAGCGTCCAGAACGGCGCCAAAGCTGATCGTCGAGTTGTTGTAGGTGAAGGCCAAGAGACCAGACATATCAGCCTTACCAAAGATCATGGCGATCAGAGGGTTAATGATGTTCTTGACGATTGCAGTAACGACAGTGGTCACAGCAGTGCCCATGACCAGACCGACTGCCATGTCGATCATGTTGCCGCGAGCAATGAACTTCTTAAAACCTGCGATCACGCCTTCTTCGCGATACTGCTCGACGGAATCCTGAGGGGCAACAGCCATTTTTCAACCTTTCTTTCCTCAATGGTGGCAATCTTTACTTTTCCCTACGCGCTACCGACGTTGCAGCTCGGTATGCCCAAGGGTGAAAAAGAAAAAGAGCGGATATACCGCTCTCATTCTCTCGTATACGGCAGACGCACCGATCAGTGAACGAGTGACCTCTCACCCGTCATGTGTGCTGTGCTGCACGCTATGCTGTGCCGTGCGCCACGCAGCAGGTCACTCAGTAGGTTTCACTGCAGGCGTCACAGCAGATTTCCCTCACTGAGAGGAGTGGTCCGTACGATAGAAGCCCTTGCCCTTGAATTCAATCGGGACAGCAGAGAACACCTTGCGTAGCTGCTCTTCATGGCAGTTCGGGCAGACGGTGAGGGCAGAATCTTCAAAAGACTGTTCTTGAGTAAAGTCATAGCCGCAGTTCTTGCAACGGTAATGATAGGTTGGCATGAAAACCCTTTCTTCAGTACATCTGTAGAAGATACTAGTAGCAGCGCAGAATTTCTCACGAGCAGATGAAAATCTGTTGACTTCACGCTGAGCATAATAAGAAGTATGAGCATATTGCAGTCCATCCGAGTATGGCTGACAGGAAGCGAAGCGCGCACGCAGATGAGCCGAGGCGGATTTGAATGCCCGGTAACCCTCACTGGCCGCATCCACGACCTCGACCTCGTATTACGCGAATATCAACCGGCAGATGAACAGCAGTGGCTTCGCGTGCGCTCGGACAATGCTCAGTGGCTGAGGCCTTGGGATTCTTGTGACCCTGACCATGTTGCTGCACCTCGGTTTTCTGAATGGGTGCAAGCCAACCGTGAGGATGAACTTGCTGGAAATTCGGTGGTCTGGGGAATTTTCATCGGTGACGAGCTGGTCGGGGAGATTAGCATCGGAGCTCTCCAATACGGCCCGATTCGCCAAGGAATTGTGGGTTACTGGGTGGCACAAAGCTGGGCTGGGCATGATATCGCCCCTGCAGCTTTGGGATTGGTCAGCGACTGGGCGTTGAACGCGCCGAATGGCCCGCATTTGCACCGCGTAGAAGTCGATATTGTTCCTACAAACTCCCGCTCACTGAGAGTCGTGCAGAAAGCTGGGTTTAGCGAGGAAGGTCTGCGTCGAGGCTTTATGTACGTCGACGGGCAGTGGCGTGATCACCTCTGCTTCGCACTGCTAGCGACGGACCCAGTAGCTCACGAGGGTGTGCTCAATCACGTGCAATTCGAGACGTTGAAGGCGGATGGCCGCGAGAGTGCGCGCTGAGGGATCACTGTGATGTTAATCTAGGGAAGACTTCAGGCGTTTTACGAGCTTTTTCTCCTCTGAACTATTAGGGTGGTGAGGGAGAATAGAGAAGGAACAGGTATGCCGGGTTTTGATAGTTTTGCCAGCCTCGCGTTTCTGGTAATTGCGATCGTAGCCGTACTGGCAACGGCGCCACTGGCTTACTTTCAGCGTCAGATGAAAGTTCGCAGGGATCGGGCTATTGAAAACTCGGGCAATCTCAATTCGGTGAATTTGACGCGGGAGCTGGATGAGCAGGCCCGTGAGCGCAAAACGTGGGAGGACACTATGAGTGAAGCTGCTGCTGGTCGACTTTCCGATTCGTATATTGCCTCTGTTCGCGCCGCTCGCAAGGCCAGCATTCGCCGCCGCTGCTACCTGGTGGCAGGTTTGCTCGTCCTCACTCTTGCTGTTGGCATTGGCGCTTTTGTGGCCCACTATAATGCCGCTTTCGTGCTCATTCCTGTTGCTTTGCTCGCCATTGTTTTGGGCTTGGGTGCTCGAGCCTCCCAGATTGCCAGGGTGTGGGAAGCACAAGTGGCCGAACAGCGTTCCCGCCTGGCTGGTGAGCAGCGCGTGGGCAAGGCGGTGACGAGGAATAGTGCGCAAGCTGCTAGGGCAGAGCTGCGTGCAGGTGAGCGCGCTGCTGAGCTTGCGGGTGCACACGCTTCTGGGCTTGCGGGTGCGCACGCTTCTGAGCTTGCCGAGCAGAGCAAGAGCAGCGACGAGCCGCAGACTGATGTGATGAGTGCGGCAGAAATCTTCAAGCTCACTTCTGCCGATCGTGCTCGTGTACAAGTGAAGGCACAGCAGAAGGCGCAAGAAAAGCAGGCACAAGAAAAGAAGGCGCAGGCAAAGAAGGCGCAGTCTGAAGCGTCGGCTGAAGCTTCACTTGAAGCTCCATCGGAGGCACTGTCCTTGCCAGTCAAGTCGCAGAAGGTTGTCGCCAAGGCCACGAAGCCGAGCGCTGCCGAGCAGCGCAAGATTGAGGAGAGCGTGACCCCATCGGTGAGCATGGCTCAAGTTCTCGGCGTGCTCGACAAAACTCGCTGACCGCCACGCGCGAAGCGCGAAATGCAGCGCAGATGAAGGCGCATTCGGAAGCGGAATAAGCGCGGTGTTAATCTCAAGCCGTTCGCCTTCAGTGCAAATCGCCGAGAGTTTAGCACTCTGTCACCATGAGTGCTAATTCGTGGTATTCTCCTGTAGTGGAACTTCTGAAGTGTGGGTGTTCGTCAGCCGCCGCGCGCTTGGGAGTCACCATTGGAACATCTCATAAGGAGGAAGTTCGCGATGGCAGTTTCACTCAAGCCATTGGAAGATAAGATCATCATTAAGCAGGCTCCAGCAGAGACCACGACTGCTTCCGGTCTGGTCATCCCAGATTCTGCCAAGGAGAAGCCACAGCAGGGTGAAGTTCTGGCCGTTGGTCCAGGCACCCGCAACGACAAGGGTGAGCGCATTCCTGTCGACGTCAAGGTCGGCGATGAGGTTCTCTATTCTCGCTACGGTGGCACCAAGCTGACCTACAAGGGCGAAGAGTACTTGATCGTTTCTGCTCGTGACATTCTCGCTGTTCTGCAGTGATAATCTCGACAAACTCTTGAGATTAACAGCTCCCTGTTGCACCTTCGGCGTGCGGCCGGGAGCTTTTCTTTTCTTAAACGCTCGCTAAGGTGGAGTGGTGAGCACAACGAGCGAAGAGCATGAAAAGGCTGAGAGCGAGCAACCAGCCGACCTGAGCGTTCAGAAGACAAGCGAAGGAGAGCTGAACGCGACAAAGGCGAGTGTGAAGAAGACTGGCACGAAGAAGACTGACACGAAGAAGACTGGCGGGAAAAAAGAAAGCGCCAAGAAAAGCCAGCGCGCGCACGATTCCTGGCATGTGAACTGGGTCAAAGCCGGCAACCATTCGCGCCAACATATCCGCCAACAAAGGCTTGAGCGCGGCAAGAAAATCCATGAGAAAATCGCCCTGCGCCAAGCCCTTCGCCACCCTGTCGACTACGTAGGCGACGAGCTGAGGGCCGATAATTACCACCATCTCGCCCCCGTGCGCCTGATGGGCTGGTCCGTGCTCATCGGCCTGGTCGTCGGCGTCATCGTCTCCCTCTTCCGCCGCGCAATTTCTCATTTGCTGCTCGGCGTGCAATGGGTATACGCCCAAGCGCGCATGGGCCAGTGGTGGTGGCTCGCAGTTATAGCAGGCGTATGCCTCGTGATCTCGTTCGTGGTGGCCTGGATGGTGCTCACCCAGCCGGCAAGCTCCGGCTCCGGCATTCCTGATGTGGAAAAGAGATTGCGCGCTTCCCAGCCGATCTTTTTCCACTGGTGGTCTATTTTGTGGCGCAAAGTCGTGGGCGGCCTTCTCTGCTTCGCCCCCGGAATGATGTTGGGACGCGAAGGTCCCTCCGTGCAGATTGGCGCGTGCGTGGGAATGGGCTTTGGCCCGCTGTCGCGAACCACGAGGAAAACGCGCAAGGAGCTCGTCGCCGCCGGTGCAGCTGCAGGCTTGTCCGCCGCATTCACCGCGCCGATCGCGGGTGTGCTCTTTGTGATGGAGGAAGTGTACTCGCGCTTCACCATCAAAACAGGCTTGTGCGCCTTCACCTCCTCGATCGTCGCCTCGGCAGTGACCGTACAAGTATTCGGTTTGCACCCGGTTTTCGCTCTGCCGGATACCTACAAGCTCCCGCTATGGCAGTACTGGCAGCTGCTCGTCGTCGCCCTCGTGGTCGGTTTGATCGCCAAACTCTACGAAAAGAGCCTGTTCTGGGCGACTAACTTCTACTCCTGGGCGCGCATTCCGATGGCTTTCCGCCCGTTTATCCCGATGCTTTTGCTGCTTCCGGTGGGCGTGTACTTCCCCTTCCTTTTGGGCGGTGGCAACGGTTTGGTCGACGCGCTGGGCAAGAACCGCTACAGCATTGGCCTGCTCGTCGTCGCCCTGGTGATTCGCCTAGTGGTGTCGCAGCTTTCCTATGGTTCGGGCGTTCCGGGAGGTATTTTCCTGCCCATGCTCGCCTTGGGTTCGCTGGTCGGCGCCTTGGTTGCTGAGATTTTCATTGCGCTGGGGCTGGGTTACAACACGATGGGCTATATTTCCTTAATGGTGATCGTGGGTATGGCTGGGCTTTTTGGCTCGGTGACAAGGGCTCCTTTGACGGCGATTATCCTCGTGATGGAAATGACTTCGGATGCGGAGCTGTTGCCACTGGGTGTGGTGACTTTGTTGGCATACTTGATTTACGATCTTTTCGGTGGCGAGCCCATTTACGATGAGTTGGGTGCCCACCCAGCCAAGAAGGTATTCTCACTGTTGCGAGTGAGCCAACTCGGAACGTTGAACGGGCAAGCAAGAAAGGCTGAGAATGGCGAGTTCGGACGAACTGCTGAAAACATTGAACGCGCATGAGGAAGCGCTGAACACTTACGGCATTGAAAGCTCGGCGATCGAATCCGCTCTGCGCGCGCACGCCCAAGTGGAAAACTCTTTGGCCAGCCCTGAGGTGGCAGCCAACCCTGCTGCGCTGAAAAAGCTCGGCCGCCAACTTGCCGAGCTCGGCGTCGTCGTTGACGCCTACCGAGCTTTTTCGAGTGCTGATGCTGACTTGACTGCAGCGCGCGAGCTGTTAGAGCTCGACCCTGAGGCGAGCGACGTGCAAGCTGAGGCGGCTGCGTTGGAAGAGCAGAGGAATAGCAGCGCTGATAATCTCAGGCAAGCCTTGTTGCCTCACGACCCGGACGACGGGCGTGACGTCATTATGGAAATTAAGGCCGGAACGGGCGGAGAAGAGGCAGCGCTGTTTGCTGGCGATATTTTGCGCATGTACGAGCGTTTTGCCCAGATCAAGGGCTGGAATGTCGAAATTCAGTCGAGCACGGAGACTGACCTGGGCGGTATTAAGGACGCGCAGATCGCCATTCGCGCACCTCATATTTCTGACCCGTCTCAAGGTGTGTGGGCGCAGCTGAAGTATGAGGGAGGCGTGCACCGCGTCCAGCGAATCCCTGTCACTGATACGCAGGGGCGCATTCAAACCTCAGCGGCTGGCGTGTACGTGTTCCCGGAGGCGGATGAGGACGAGGAAATCGAGATCGATCCTAAGGATATTCGCGTCGACACCTTCCAAGCTTCTGGCCCGGGCGGTCAGGGCGTGAACACTACCTATTCGGCGGTTCGCCTCACTCATATTCCGACGGGCATTGTGGTGAGCATGCAGGACCAGCGCTCCCAAATTCAAAACCGTGCGGCAGCAATGCGCGTTCTCGTTTCGCGTTTGATGGCGGCCAAGCGTGAGGAGGCGGAGGCTCAGGCTTCTGATGCGCGCCGCTCGCAGGTGAGGAACCTCGACCGCAGCCAGCGAATCCGCACGTATAACTTCCCGGAGAACAGGATCGTCGACCATCGCTCGGGCTATAAGGCGTACAACCTCGACAAAGTGATGCAAGGCGACCTGCAGGCGGTGATTGACTCGTGCATCGCCGCTGATGAAGAGGCTAAGTTACAAGCGCAGGCTCACTGATGGCTCACCCTTCTTCAGCATTTCTTGAGATTATCAGCACGCCCACATCGCGCCTGCACACTGTTGTCACTGCGCTTTCTCAGGTGTTGACGGATGCGGGGATTGAGCAGGCTTCAGCGGGTTTTGAAGCCCGCGAACTCCTCGCTTTCAGCTTGGCGGGCAAGCGCTTTGAGCTTTCCGAGCAGCTGCTCTCGCGCTTGCGCTTGTGGGAAGCGCTCAACGAGCCGTGGGGCCAGGTGCTCGCGCAGGCGCGCGAACTGTTTGCGCAGGCGCAGAGCGAGGGGAGCAGCGCTGAGGCCCACGCGGGAACTGGGGTTTTTCAGAGTGAGGCAAACAGTTCTGAAGCTGACGGCCAGTTGAGCGTAGAAGCATACGAGCAGCTCGTTCGTGCCAGTTTTGCTGACGTGGTGAGCAGGCGCGTGAACCGCGAGCCATTGCAATGGATTCTGGGCTACGCACCCTTCAGAAACTTGGAATTGCAGGTAGGTCTAGGTGTCTTTGTTCCGCGCCCCGAAACCGAGCTCGTAGTACAAGCCGTTCTCGATGAAGCAGCTCGCAGGCTTGTCGGCAGAGCTTCGACGCAGGCTCACATGGCACAGCTTGCCGAGAGCAGTAAGTCCGACGAACCTTACCCGCTCACCATCGTCGATCTGTGCGCAGGAAGTGGCGCAATAGGCCTGAGCATCGCACAAGAATTGCCTCAAGCACTCGTCGTTGGTGTGGAACTTTCCGATGATGCTTTTGCTTACTTGCGGCGCAATGAAAAACGCTATGCGCTGCCCAATTTCTGCGGCATTCAAGCAGATGTTCTTGCTGATAATCTCGGGCAACTCCTCAACGAGACTTTCGCCAAGCTGGCAGGTGCCGAGCAGCTCACCCCCGGCGTCGACATCGTCATTTCCAACCCGCCTTACCTGCCTACCGCAAGGCCCATCGAGCAGCCCGAGGCGAGCAGCGACCCAGATATGGCCCTGTACGGTGGTTCTGCTGACGGGATGAAATTCCCCCAGGCCCTTGTCCGCCAAGTAGCCTCTATTCTCAAGCCGGGTGGTTTCGTCGCCATGGAGCATGACCTTACCCAAGGTAAAGCCATGCGAGAAGCTTATAAAAACGCCGGTTTCGAGCAGATCATGACCGCCCAGGATTATTCTGGAGCAGACCGGTGGAGCCAGGCGTACCAGCCACAGGCTTGAGCAACTGGCCGAAGGAGTGAGAGCAATGAGTGATTATCAACCCACGCAATCGTCTGAGCTCACGTACGCTCAACAGCTCAGCGCAGAAGTGAAAGCTCGCGTGCTGCCTATCACTGAGGAAAGCTTGAAACTCGCAGCATTCCTCATCCGTTCTGGCCAGCTCGTCGTCGTGCCTACTGACACCGTGTACGGTGTGGCAGCGGACCCAGCCAACGCGCATGCGGTAGAGCGTATTTTTGCTGCAAAGCATCGCCCGCGTGCGAAGTCCATTCAAGTTTTGCTCGACTCGCTGGAGCGTTTACCTGAGCTTCATTTGAGCCTTCCGCAGCCGCTGGACCGTTTGAGCGCGGCCCTTCTGCCGGGTGGTTTTTCGCCGATTGCGCAGGCTCGCGAGTCGACCCCTCTGGCCACTGTTCGCCGCGAGGACGATGGCAGTTTGACGCAGGCTATTCGCGTGCCCGATAGTGACGCTTTGCATGCGATTACTGCTGTGACGGGGCCACTGGCGGCAACTTCGGCGAACCTCTCGGGTGAAGAGTCTGCAACCTCGGCGTGGCAAGCTGCTGCTGCGTTGGGTGATTCGGTGGCGCTCTACCTGGACGCTGGCCCTACTCCTGGCCCAGTTGCGTCGACGGTGGTGAAGGCTGCTCCTGGGGCTGCTTTGGGCATTGACGTACTGCGCGAAGGAGTAATCTCTCGGTCTCGACTTGCTGAGATTATCAGTTATCCACAACAGTAGGCCTTGCGTGCAGGAAGTAAGGCGATGAGCTAGCATCGAAGAAGTACTAGCAAAGGCGGTGTTATGCGCGTTTACCTTCTGATCGCAGCGATTGCAGCAGCGGCAACCTATTTGGTGACCCCGCTGATCAGGCATCTCGCCATTGACATGGGCGCTGTGGGCGAAATTCGCAAACGTGACGTTCACCGCATCCCCACCCCGCGCATGGGCGGAGTGGGCATGCTCTTCGGCTTCATCATCGCCTTCCTGTTTGCCTCCCGCATGCCGTGGATTGGTGGGCTTTTCCGCAACTCTCACCAAGCTTGGGTTATTCTTGTCGGCGCAGTGGCAATCTGCCTGCTCGGTGTGTGTGACGATATTTGGGATTTGGACTGGATGCTTAAAATGTCCGGCCAGATTCTCATCTCTGTTTTCGTCTCCTGGCAGGGCGTGCAAATCGTTTCGCTGCCGTGGGGACATTCGCTGATTACGGCAAGCCCTTCGGTTTCCATGGCTGTGACAGCCTTTTTGATTGTGGCGTCGATTAATGCTGTCAACTTTGTAGATGGTTTGGACGGCCTCGCCGCAGGAATTTGCGCGATCGGCGGTATCGCGTTCGCCGCGTATTCGTATATTTTGGCCCGAACTCAGCCGAGCTACGCTTCCATGGCCATTTTGGTGGACGTGTGCTTGGTGGGTATTTGCGTGGGCTTCCTCATGGAAAACTGGCATCCAGCCAAACTCTTCATGGGTGATTCAGGCTCCATGCTCTTGGGCTATTTGCTGACCGTGGCTTCGATTGTTCTCACCGGCCACCTCGACCCGGCAACGATGACGAGCTCGACCTATTTGCCGATCTTCATGCCACTCATTCTGCCAATCTTGGTGCTTTTCATCCCAGTGCTCGACATGTGCTTGGCTATTACTCGCCGTTTGGCGAAGGGTCAGTCGCCGATGCACCCAGACCGCATGCACTTGCATCATCGCATGATCCGCATTGGCCATTCGATTCGTGGTGCCGTCGCTATTTTGTGGGGCTGGGCTGCTCTCATTTCCTTTGGCGCTATTTCCACGCTTTTTGTCCCGCTTTGGGAGATTTTCATTGCGGCTTGTGTCGTCGTGCCGGTGTTGACGGTGGCGACGAT
>CASERW010000016.1 GCA_949290445.1 Aeriscardovia aeriphila
GATGGTGGAGAATATTCACAAGAAGCTGAATGGCGAAGAAACGGTCAAGAAGGCGGCGGAGACGATTGTCGAGACCGTTGAGACGGAGAAGATGAATGCGGAGAAAAACTCCATCGAGGGCAGCGTACGCGATCACCTTCGTGGCTTCTCACGTACCATCCCCGCGTTCCTCATGGCCTACGGTGACGAGAACACGACGCTTGCCAATTTTGATTCACTTGTGCCCGCAGATGTGTTCTGGGAGGTCACGGTAAACACGCAGAATGGCGTGGGCGTGACAATCGACCAGTTCCGGATGCTTCGGGATGGAGGCGATTATCAAGCCACCGACGACAGCGGCAACCCGGTGACCAAGCATTTTGATGGTCATCTCTTCGACGAAGTCGTGTTCAACGATGCGGTCCAGGAGTTCATGAAGAAGCGCCGGGATCTGTCGGATTATTTCAGCGGGCAGCATGACGACGACATCTTCACCTATATCCCGCCGCAGAGAACGAATCAGATCTTCACCCCGAGGCGTGTAGTCAAGGATATGGTCGGCATGCTCGAGAAGGAGAACCCTGGTTGCTTCGACGATCCCGATGCTACATTCGCGGACCTGTATATGAAATCCGGGATGTACATCACCGAGATCGTTACGCGGCTCTATCAGAGCAGCCGCATGAAGGCGCTCTTCCCGGATGATACAGAAAGGTTGAATCATATCTTCGCGAAGCAGGTGTACGGATGCGCGCCTACGGAAATCATCTATCGCATCTGCCTGCGCTACATCCTCGGGTTCGGTGACGAGATTTCGATAAAGCAGAGCAACATAAGGCTCTGCGATACGCTGGAGTATGCCAAGAACGGCACGCTTGAGGAGGAACTCAGAAAGCTGTTCAATCTGAACTGATAGGCAGGAATGGGAGAAAGAGGACATGAAAGGATCTGAAGCACAGTTATTGGGATTCATGGAAGGCGCAAACAATCGTTACGTCATTCCTGTCTATCAGAGAAAATATGACTGGAAGATCGAGAACTGCCGCCAGCTGTATGAGGACCTGAAAAAGGTCTCCCGCGATGGAAGAAGCAGCCACTTCTTCGGGAGCATCGTCTCGCAGGTCGTCCCTGATGGCAGCAAGATCGAATTCCATATCATCGACGGACAGCAGCGCTTGACCACAGTCACACTGCTACTCCTTGCCATCTGCAATATGGTCAGGACGAGTCGGGTCAAGTCGAACGAGGAAGCCCTCGACGACCAGATCATGGAACGGTTCGTCATCGCCAAGTGGGCGAAGGGAGACGACCGGATCAAGCTCCGTCCTGTGAAAAACGATAGAAGCGCGCTGGAGAAACTCGTCGCGGGTGACCCGGATGAGTATGAACCGGCCTCGAACATGACCATAAATTATCGTTTCTTCTGCGATCAGATCCTGAAGGAAGAAATACCGGTGGACACTCTGTACGAGGCCATCGGGAAACTCCAGATCATCAGCATCACTCTCGATGGCGATGACAAGGCGCAGCTGATCTTCGAGAGTCTGAACTCCACGGGTCTGGCCCTCACGGAAGGCGACAAGATTCGGAACTATATCCTGATGGGACTCGACCCGAAGAAACAGAACGAGGTCTACGAGAAATACTGGATGAAGATCGAGGACTGCACCGGCAACGACGTCAGCGCTTTCATCCGCGACTATCTCAGCATCAAGCAGCAGGTGACACCGACCATCAGCAATGTCTATCAGTCATTCAAAAAGTATGTGGAGACCGAGTGCATTCCTCTGAACTCTCTTCTGGATGGCATGCGGGAATACGCGCGCATCTACCAGAAGCTGATGACTGGCAAGAGCGGTCTGCACAGCCAGGAGCTGGACGACTGCATGTACCGTTTGAACCGTCTGGAAATCACGGTCACGGAGCCGTTCTTCATGGAGATCCTCCGGCTTAATCAGGACGGCGAGAAGCTATCGGTCGACGATCTCAGAAAGATATTTCTGATCACAGAGAATTACCTGTTTCGGAGAAATATCTGTGACGTTCCGACAAACGCGCTGAACAAGGTTTTCCTGAACCTGAACCGTGAAGTCATCCGTTACGACAACACCACAAACGACTACGTCCAGAAATTCATCTATGCGCTGCTCTCCAAGAAGGAAAGTAGCCGATTCCCGGATGACGACGAGTTCGCGCTGGCCCTGGCCAATAAAGCCGTTTACCAGATGCGCGGGAAGTACAAGGCGTATCTCTTTGAGCGCTTCGAAAATTACGGGACCTTGGAAGCGAAGGATGTCTATACGCTTCTTGACAACGGGACGTATTCCATCGAGCACATCATGCCGCAGCATCTTACTCCGGCGTGGATTCAGGCGCTGGGGCCGGAAGCGGAGGAGATTCACGGCACCTGGCTTCACCGCCTCGGGAACCTGACGCTCACCGCCTATAACTCCAACATGAGCAATGCCACCTTCCAAGAAAAGAGAGACGCTGAGCTTGGATACAAGGCGAGCGGTCTGCGTATGAACCAGCGCATCGCGACGAAGGATCACTGGGGTCCCGAGGAAATGCAGGAACGCAGCGATGAGATGGTGGAGATCGCGACCAGCAAGATATGGGCGATGCCATCCACTTCTTTTGTGCCGGTTGAGAAGGAGTTCGATTCCTGTGCTTTGGATGACGAGGACTTTGATCTGAAAGGCAGAGACATCGTCAAATACAGCTATCAGAACGCGGAGACGCCGGTATCGAGCTGGGTCGATATGTTCGAGCATGTCGTCAAGTACCTCCACGCTGAGGACAAGTCAATCCTTTCCACGCTCGCATACAGCGCGAGCAGTGAAACGGAACTCAGCGGCTACTTCAGCAGTAACCCGGAAGACCTTCGCCTGCCGCTGAAGGTCGACGACGATGTCTATGTCGAAAAGAACACAAGCACCGCGTTGAAGATCTCCATCCTGCGCAGGCTGTTCGTTCTCTTCCATGCCGATCCGATGGACCTCGTTTTCTATCTCCGGGATTCTGAGCAGGACAAGGCGGCGGATCAGAACCGCCTCGAGCTCAGAAGGAAGTACTGGGCCTATGCCCTTCCCATTATCCAGGAGACGAATCGCGGGAACGGAAGCTTCAGAAAATGCAGTCCGGGTACGTCAAACACGATGAATGGCTATTTCGGGATCGGAGGGTTCTGCGTCAGCTGTGTCGCAAACAGAGAAGGAGCAAGGATCGATTTCTACCTTGGAAAGAGCAGCATCGAGGAGAACAAGGGTGCGTTCGACTATCTGAAATCACATCAGGACGAAATCGAGGACGCTGTAGAGGCACCGCTCTCCTGGAACCGCGCTGACGAATACAAGGCTTCTTGGATCTCCTACTCGCTCAAGGATGTAAGTATCGCGAACGAGGCGGATTGGCCTCGCATGGCGAAGTTCATGGCCGAGTGGAGCAAGAAGTATCTGGACGTGATTCTTCCTATTCTGGAGGAACGTTACGGCGGGCATGATCCGGATAACCTCAAGAAGCAGATGATTTTCGATCTGGCTATGAAGTGGGCGGAGGCAAAGACAGAGGAAGGGCTCATGCAGTTGGACCCCGAGCATAGCAATCGTAGCTATATACGGTTCAAGACACAGCAGATGTCGACGTTTTTCCCGGATACGGAGAAGATGAGCGACTGGGGAACGCCGAATCATTATTTCTTTGAAATCATAAACAAGACCGGCCATTCCGTTTACATCCAGATGTGCCTGAATTCAAAGAATCTGTCTGCTGAACAGAAGGCCCTTTACGACAGGGCAATTGAGTGCTCCAATTCAAGGACATCCGCCAATGGGTGGATATGGAGGACTATCTTCCGGTCCGCGACGGTTGATTTCGAAGAGGATTCGTCAGAGCAGGATGTTGCTGAGAAGCTCGATACTGCTTTGAAAAACCTGTTCGAAAAGCAGGAGGATTTCCTGCGGAGGATGAAGCTGTCGGATGACCTTCTGCAACAGATTGAGGCCATCAAGCACTGATCATGGACAAGAGGAACATTATTGAGACATGCGCGGTTGAAGCGGGCGGCAAGATCTACAAGAAGGTCCAGCGGCAAGAAGACAAACCGCGCTGCATCGAGCAACTAATGGAGTACGACGAAGTGTTCTTTGACGATTGAACCTTTCAATGATAGCCATGCCTTTTAACGATTACAGATTGGGGGGGTGTCGCTTTTGACCACAGCAGCCACAGCAGCATATACATACAGGGCCACAGCACAGTGACAAGGTTGCCGTGTGTTGCCACAAAGGCAGCTGTGAAACGTTTCAGAATTTCTGATAATCTCAAACTAAACGAGTGAAAGAGTAGAGCAATGGTGCATACTGAGGACAACGAGAAGCGCAATGAAGCGTTTCCATCCTTCTGCCACTTTCAACATCCTCTCAAGGGCCTGACTGTCCAGGTTGATGATGAGAATTTAGCGCAAGCCTTCACGATGCAGGTGGACTACCTTCTGGGCTTCGACCCCGAACGTTTCCTCGTCGAATTCCGCCGCAACGCCGGCCTCGACACTAAGGGCCTGACCACCTACGGAGGCTGGGAAGCAGGAAGCCTGGCTGAGGACAACCCTGACGATGCTGAATACCCAGCCGACCAAGGGCTACGTGAAAAAACGGGTGACCTGCAAGCCATTAGCTCAGAAGAAGGGCGTAAAGAGAAGCCTCTGCGCTTTACCGGCCACTATTTTGGCCACTGGATGCGCGCCTGCGAGCACGCCCTGCACTCAAGTAACATCACAGATTCCCAGCGTCACGAACTTGCGCAGAAGACGGCAAGCGCAGTGCTGGGGCTTCGCGAAACCCAGCTCGCCTTCGCTGCAGCAAACCCTGAAGATGCTGGTTATTTGCCGGCTTACCCTGTGGCAGCGCTGCCTGGCGGTGCTGATGGTGTGATGGTGCCTTTCTACAATCTGCACAAAGTGTTGCAAGGCCTGATCGACCTGTCCTCCGTGGATTTTGAAGCCTATGGAATACACAACAACGGCGAAAAGGTGGCTGAGGTTGCTCTGCGCGCTGCCTGTGATTTTGCGCAATTCATCAGCACGTGGAGTGCACGAAAACCTGATGTTGCCTTGCTGGATACCGAATATGGCGGAATGAATGAAGCGCTGTACAATCTGGCGCTCGCCGAGAGGAAGCGCGGAGAAACTGAAGGTCAGGCTCAAACCGACGCTCGTGCGGTGAGCACGGAAGAAGCGCTTGAGAAGAGCGGTTCACAGGCGCCAGAACAGAGTAGTTTGCAGGCACCAGATTCCGCCCAGCACGCAGAATTGCTCGCCGTCCGCACTGCGCACCTTTTCGACGAGCTCGACCTGTTCATCCGCCTCGCAGTCGGGGAAGATTGCCTGCCCGGCTTGCACGTCAACACCACCATCCCCAAACTCATCGGAGCAGCACGAGCCCTTGAAGTGTTCGCCCGCAACAGCCAGTGCATGGACGGCATTGCAGACGACATTCGCGAGCATGCAGCGAAGCTTCATATCACACTCGACCAGCTGCCGCGCTACGACATGAAGCAACTGGATGAGAAGGCTCGCGAGATTTACCGTGCTGATAATCTCAAGCCGGTCAGTGATGAGGATGCAAGCCTCGTGTTCGGCGTGTATTTCGCCGCGGCGCGCAACTTCTGGCAGCTCGCCACCGGCCCTTATGCTTACGCCATCGGGGTTCCCAGCCAAGCCGAACATTTCCACGAGCTCGACCACATGTGGGCTGCAGCTAATCAGTCGGGCGACGAGGACGGCGGGTATCGTAACCCTTCCACCTGCGAAACCTGCTGCGCACATAATCTGCTGCGCTTGAGCTACCTGCTGATGAGCTTGAGCGGTGAAGCAAGCTATGCCAACCGCGCCGAAGTGCTCCACCGCAACGCAATCTTGGGCTCTCGCGACCCGCACACCGGCATGGTTACTTACTTCCAGCCCATGCGCGCCGGCTACGCGAAAGTCTACGGCCCGGCACGCGGCGAATTCTGGTGTTGCCAAGGAACAGGCCTCGAAAACTGGACGCTTCTGGGCCAAGCAGCCTACTTTGACGACGGGGACAGCGTGTACCTTGCTCGCGCTCTCACCTCGACGCTCAAGATTAGCAGCACCATGACACTCACCCAGAAGGACCAGCTCAGTCAGGACGGCACCATCCGGCTCACCCTCGACGCGCCTGCAGGCACGAACTTGTCATTGAAACTGCGCGTACCCGATTGGGCGACATCCATGGTGGTCTACTCGCTCGATGATGACCTCGTTCTTGCCCCGCGCGAAAGCTGGGTGCACGTGCACATCGAAGCAGGCGAAACCCTCGTGCTCAACTATGAACGAGCAGCGAAAGCAATCAGTCACGAAGATAACCCGGCATGGATTGCCTTCCAATACGGCCCAGACGTGTTGGGTGAAGCGCTTAGTGACAGCGACCCGAAAACGAACTACCAGTACGGTGGAATCCTCGTGCGAGTGGCTACATATGACGCGCAGGCAGCTCAACGGGCGAAACTTACCGTCGACGAGCCGGTTGAGCAGTGGGTTAAGCAGGTTGATCAGCATGTGAAGCCAGTGGTCAAGCAAATGGCACAGCCGGCGGAACAGCAAGCGGTACAGCAGTTGGCACAACAGGGGAGCGGTGCAAGATCGATTCCGCGATTTGAACTCACAGGCTTGGCCGGTGGCGAAGTGCGAGAACTGCAACCGTACAACACGCTGCACGACAGTGTGAACGCAATCTACTTCGACATCGTGCACAGCGAGTGAGAGGGCTTGCGCACGGTGGTGTGTACGCCTGCACCGCATTACGCCCGCCCGTACCGCGCCCGCCCGGGCGCCACGCACACCCGCGACACAGTTGCGCGCAGACAGCCTCAGTTGCGATGGGAGCGAAACTACGCGCACTCGTCACAGTGGCTCAGTAAAATGAAGCGCACAGACGAAGATCCGCCATCACCGGGGAGTCTTCTGGAAGAACAGCGCCCGACCAAGATGTAAGCTGCTGCTCCTGCTGCGAAGCAGAAGGAGAAAGCGCACTGATAATCTTGAGCGAGCCGCCTAGTAGAACCAGCGGGAAGGCCCGACATAGCCAACAAGAGAGGCTGCACAGGCAAGGCAAGCAAAAGCTAAGCAAAAGCAAGGCCAAGCCAAGCCGAGCAGCAAGCGAGGTGGTACCGCGCGCTCACCTAAAGGGGAGAAGCGTCCTCGCGTTGGAATATGAGGAATATCCAGCGTAGAGGGAGGCCTATGAGCACACCGGCGCAGGAACAGCAGGGAGTTTACCCTAAGGCTGTTGTTGAAGGTGAAAGCCGTAGCGTTAATCCAAGCCCAAACTTCCCACAAGCGGAAGAGAAGGTCATTAGCTACTGGGATCAGGACCAGACTTTCGAAAAGTCACTGAAAATCAACCCATCTGGTCAAAAAGCCCACAATGAGTACGTATTCTTCGACGGCCCGCCATTCGCCAATGGCCTGCCACACTACGGTCACCTTCTGACCGGCTACACCAAGGACGTCATCCCTCGCTACCAGACCATGAAAGGCCGCCGCGTGGAGCGCGTCTTCGGCTGGGATACTCATGGCTTGCCAGCAGAATTGGAAGCTCAAAAAGAGCTCGGCTTCACCAACAAGGACCAGATCGACAAGCTCGGCCTGGCAGCCTTCAACGACGCATGCCGTCGCTCAGTGATGAAGTACTCGGGCGAATGGAAAGAATACGTCCACCGCCAAGCTCGCTGGGTTGATTTCGACGGCGGCTACAAGACGATGAACGTCGGCTACATGGAGTCCGTCATTTGGGCTTTCAAGCAGCTGTACGACAAGGGCCTCATCTACGAAGGCAACCGCGTCCTGCCGTACTGCCCCAAGGATGAAACGCCACTGTCGGCTCATGAACTTCGCATGGATGGCGACGTGTACACCGACGAGCAGACGGCAACCGTCGTCCTGGGCGTGCGTTTGCGCGATGAAGACGCCTACCTCGTGTATTGGACGACCACCCCATGGACCGTGCCATCCAACATGGCCGTCGTGGTGGGTAACGACATCGATTACGTCGAAGTCCAGCCTGTTTCCGGCGAATTTGCTGGCAAGAAGCTCTACTTCGCTCAGGCTCGCGTCGCTGACTTCACTAAGGAATTGGGTGAAGATTATCAGGTTCTTCGCACTCTCAAGGGTTCCGAACTCGTGGGCCGCCGCTACTACCCGGCCATGCCATACCTAGAGACCGAACTGGCCAAGCAGGCAGGCGCTCAGCCAGGCGAGAACGCTTACACTGTGTACGCTGCCGATTACGTCGACACCGAAGAAGGTACTGGTTTGGTTCACCAGGCTCCTTACGGCGAAGACGATATGAATACGCTCAAGGCGCATAACATTCACGTCACCGATGTGACAGATGATGCGACACGCTTCACCTCGCTGGTTCCAGATTATCAGGGCTTGCAAGTCTTCGACGCGAATACACCGATCTTGCGCGACCTTCGTCACAACACCGGCATCGTGGCAACCGTTCCTGAAGACCAGCGTGCACTGCTCGTGCAAAGCAAGTCCATGGTTCATTCCTACCCACACTGCTGGCGTTGCGGCACCCCACTGGTCTACAAGCCAGTGACCTCCTGGTTCGTCGCCGTCACCAAGATCAAGGATCAGCTCCTCGACGTCAACGAGCAGATCAACTGGATCCCAGAAAACGTCAAGCACGGTCAGTTCGGCAAGTGGCTGGCCAACGCTCGCGACTGGTCCATCACCCGTAACCGCTACTGGGGTAGCCCAATCCCGGTGTGGGTTTCTGACGATCCAGCTCATCCACGCATCGACGTGTACGGTTCCTTGGAAGAACTCAAGCGCGACTTCGGCCGTTACCCAATGGACGACAAGGGTGAAGTGAACCTGCACCGTCCATGGATTGACGAGCTGACCCGCCCGAACCCGGATGACCCGACCGGCAAGTCGATGATGCATCGCATTCCTGATGTTCTCGACGTATGGTTCGACTCCGGTTCCATGCCATTTGCTCAGAAGCATTACCCCTTCGAAAACAAGGAATGGTTCGAAACCCACTTCCCATCCGACTTCGTGGTTGAATACGTGGGCCAGACTCGCGGCTGGTTCTACCTGCTCACCGTGATGAGCACCGCCCTGTTTGGCAAGCCTGCCTTCAAGAATGTGGTGTGCCACGGCATCGTGCTGGGCGATGATGGCGAGAAGATGAGTAAGCATCTTCACAACTATCCGGACGTCAACGGCGTGTTCAACACGTACGGTTCTGACGCCATGCGCTGGTTCTTGATGAGCTCGCCGATTCTGCGCGGTGGCAATCTTATTGTGACCGAGAAGGCCATCAAGGATACGGTTCGCCAAGTGCTGCTGCCATTGTGGTCGAGCTACTACTTCTTCACCGTCTACGCCAACGCAGCCAATAACGGCAAGGGCTATGTTGCCAAACCGATTGCCGCCGACGAGGTGGCCAGCCTGCCGCAGATGGACCGTTACCTGCTCGCCCGTTTGCGCCGCACGATTCTGGCCATGCAAAAGGACCTCGACACGCTCGCTATTTCCGATGCGTGTGACGAGGCTTTGGCATTCATCGACACGCTGACGAACTGGTATATTCGCAACTCTCGCGAGCGCTTCTGGGATGAGGATACGCACGCCTTCGATGTTCTGTATACGGTTCTCGAGGCATTCACTCGCGCCGTCGCCCCACTGCTTCCAATGGAAGCGGAGCAAATCTGGCGCGGCCTGACGGGTGGCGAGTCCGTGCATCTGGCCAGCTGGCCATACGTCACCGAGCCTCTCGACGCACCATCGGGTAAGGATTCTTCCAACCCTGATGGCCCCGACACCGCGTTGGGCAAGCTTTTGGTGGATGACTCTGAGCTCGTCGAAGCGATGGGCACTGTTCGCGACATCGTCTCTACTGCGCTTTCGCTGCGCAAGGCGTCGAAGATTCGCGTTCGCCAGCCTCTGGCTCGCCTGACCGTGGTCACCGAGAACGTCGACGAAGTTGAGCCGTACCGCGAGCTGTTGGAAAACCAGCTGGATGTGAAGGCTGTTGAGCTCAGTTCTGCTCAGGACGCTGACCAGCATGGCCTGCGCTTGGTGCACCAGTTGAGTGTGAATGCGCGCGTTGCTGGCCCTCGTTTGGGCAAGCTCGTCCAGTTCGCTATTCGCGGTTCGAAGACGGGTGCTTGGCATCAGGACCCTGCAACCGGTGTGGTGAGTGTTGACGGCCCTGATGGGGCTATTGCGCTGGAGCCTGCCGAGTACACGCTGACCAACAAGGTGGAGGAAAAGGATGAGGCGCTGGCCAAGGAGACCGTTTCGGCTCAGTTGGCTAATGGTGGCTTCGTCCTTCTCGACACGGCCTTGACGCCTGAACTCGAGCAGGAAGGTTGGGCTCGCGATACGATTCGCGCCGTTCAGGATGCTCGTAAGGAAGCTCACTTGCAAGTTTCCGATCGCATTTGGTTGCGCTTGGGCGTTCCTCACACCGACACGCTGGGTATTGCAGCGGTTCAGCAGTTTGCCAAGCTCATTTGCGCCGAGACCTTGGCCAACCACCTCGAGGTTGGCACTCCTGATGATCCGTCTGCCACTCAGTTGCAGGTGTCGGTTCGTAAGGACGAGGACGAATAAAGATTATCAGCGCGGCTGATGGCGCGGCTTGAGGCGGGCGGGCTGTTGGCGCCCGCCTCGCCGCGGCCCGCAGTTCAGCTGAATGCAGTATAAAGAAAGCGGCTCACTCCTCAGGGGTGAGCCGCTTTTTGTTGCAGTGCTATTTCTGTTTCAGCGCGGTGAAAATCTTAAAGTATACAAACTGAGCAAGCTTAAGCGAACAGGCGAGGCCCGTCGTGAATGAGAACGACGGCAACCAGGGCGAGCACCACCAAAATGTCGACCATGAGGTCAAGGTTCGGCCGGTAGTAGCCCGAGAGGAAGCCGCGATGAGGCAGATGCTGAACCGTGACCGTCGCGTGGCTCAAAGCCATGAACTGGATGAGAGTGGAGAAGAGCAGCGTCATGCACCACGGGCAGAGTGCGCCGATGACGAACACCGACTGTGAGGACAGCCACAGCGAATAGCACAGGGCCGCCGCACCGCCTAGCCAGGTGCAGAAAGCTAGCCAGCGAGGCTGCGTCATTTTCGTCAGGCCAATGACGGCCATCGTGACAAAGACCGACTCGGCGGCAATACCGAGGAATGCGTTGGGAATGCTGAGTTTACCCAAGTGGAGGAGCTCAGCCTGCCAGCTTTGCGCCACCTGAGTGCAAGAGATCACGCCGGAAATGTCGCAACCCAAGCGGGCGTTCGGGTGGCGGGCGATGTAGAGCGTGTCAGCCGAGAGCACAAAGGAGGTGAGCAGGGCGATGGCCGAGGTGAGGAGCATGACGAGGTAGAGCCAGGTGGCTGAATGCCTCCAGCTTTTCATCCACGAGAAAGCGGCGTCGAGGTCGAGGCCGTGGGAAGTCTCAGTTTTTTCCATGACTCCATACTAGCGGGCGGCTGGGTTAGCATAGAACAGTGAAATCGGATTTCGAAACCAGCGAAAAACCCCATCTCTCAGCTGACTCTCAGCCGGATATGCTGCCTGACTATTCTGGCGGCATGAGCGAGGCTGAGCGCGCGCTTTTGCACGGCCACGTTGACGGCGAAGTTGGCGGCGAGGGTGACGGTCAGCTCCGTGGCGAGCGCGGCGATGCAACTGGCGGCCTTCGCGCCGAACTTGGCGCAGGTCAGCTTGGTACGCATGTGCGCGCAGCCCTTGCTTGGCATGAGTCGCCCAAGCGCTCCCAAGGTTGGGATTTGCACACACACACCGTGTTTTCTGACGGCCAGTGCACGCCCAGTGAGGCGATTGAGCTGGCGAAGAACGTGGGAATTGCAGGAATTGCGCTCACTGATCACGATTCTGCACAAGGCTGGAGCGAAGCCGAAAAGCACGCTCGCGAGCTGAACATGCCTCTGATTCGCGGAACGGAAATCACCGCAGAATGGGGACACACCTCAGTGCATATGCTCGCCTGGTTGTACGATCCCACGAATGAAGCGCTAGCTGAACTGTTTCGCACGACTCGCATTAACCGCGTGCGTCGCACCAAGAAAATGGTGGAAATGATGGGTAAAAAGTACCCCATCACGTGGGAGGATGTGCTCAAGCAGGCTGGGGGCACCGCTCAGACGACGATCGGCAGGCCACACATTGCCGACACTTTGGTGGCGAAAGGCCTGTTTGCCACCCGTTCTGAGGCTTTCTTGGGGCCGGTGTCGAGCAAGTCGGAGTTTTACCTGCCGGTGATCTCCCCGCAAGTTGATGAGGTGATTACCACCGTCAAGGATGCGGGAGGTGTTGTCGCGATTGCCCATGCTGGCTCTTTTGCGCGCAACAAGGAAATTCTGAGCGACCAGGATATCCGCCATTTTGCCGATCTGGGTTTGGATGCGCTGGAGGTGTGGCATCGTGAGAATTCGCCTGAGCAACGGGTGCGCCTGCTCAAACTCGCCTCTCGCTTGGGATTGTTGGCCACGGGAGGTTCGGATTGGCATGGGCCTCACGGTAAGCCCAACCTGTTGGGGGAGAACCTCACCGACCCACAAACGCTGCAGGCTATTGTGACGCGCGGCGTGTTGCCGGTGGTGGAGTAACAAAAACGCTCCAGATTATCAATACGAATGGCATAAACATCCTGATAATCTGGAGCGCTGAAAATAAGTAAAGGCTGAGCTTTACTCCAACGAGCCGAAGCCGACCGGGCGGCGGGTTTGCGAACCGACGATGGCGTAACCCAGAGCAGCGCCGTTTACCAAAATGTGACGGCCCTTGTCATCAACGAGATCGGCCACGGTTCCCTTCATCTGAGCCTCGACCAGAGCGGCGTTCACTTCCTCAGCACTGGAATCAGTGGAAAAAGTGACAGGGCGAGGGCAGTGCATCATTCCCAGTTCGACGTCCATAAATCCTTCTTTCAAAACGGAGTATAGGAGTTTATTCTAATCGCTCGGTGCCAGCAGGCCGCGATTTCGCTGGTTTCACCTGTGAGCGAGCAGCTTGCCGTTTAGCGTGCGCTCACCTGTGGTCGCGCGGACGTTCCGACACGCCAGAATTATCGCGAATGTGAATCGGATAATTCTGCGCTTTCGCACGTCCCTGAGCAACTGCTTGCGCGTCAAAGGCGACGGTGCTCGGATCGGCGTCATTTCCCAAGCTTTCTTGGGTGTTCGAGCCGGTGACACGGTTGATCACCTGGCTCACCGCATCAGCAACATTGACGGAAGCAGGCGAGCTCGGGGTGGGGTCGCTGGCAACCACTTGCTGCTGGTCGTAGCCCAAACTCACCGCTCGGTAGGACGCAAGATTATCACTGCTCTCTTTGCTCTGAGCAGGGGATGAGGTCGCGTTGGCAGCAGTTCTGTCGGACGTATTGGCCGAGCTGTCATCAGCAGAAGCCTCTGAGCTTGCGGAAGTGACGTCAGGTGCCCACGAGCCAGAACGCTCGAGCCCACCTTTTTCGTCGAGGCTGATCCGAGCCGACGGCTGGCTAGCCGATGAAGGCGAATCATCCTCAGAAGACGCGCCAAAAACAGCGGAGAAATTCACCGAAGAGTGATCTGGGATTTCACCTGAGCGGGTCGAATCATCGGCATCCTGATTGACATTGTGCTGATAATCTGGGGCCGTTGAAGAGCCGTGAGCAGCCGGAGAACCCTGACTACCAGAAACGCCTTGGCCACCAGCAGCGCCTTGAACATCAGAGGCCCGGGAAGTTCCATCAGCCCTAGAAACCCCAGAATCAGCTGAAGCAGCCTGCGACGAGCGGTGCGGAGCCAACGCCTCAACCTCAGGAGCCAAAGCCTGAGCCTCAGCATCCAACGCCTGACGAGCTGCAGTAACACGGTTACGATCCGCCTGGTCAAGCCCAGCCAGCAAGTCGCTGACCAAACCCATCTGCCGCCACAAACGAGCGCGCGGCATAATCGAACCGTCCATACGAGCGTCCATCGCCTGCGCATAACTCGTCAACACGCGGTCGCGCAGAGAGCCAGGGATAATCGGGTCGGTCAGCCACGCAAAATCGCGAGCCGGATCGCCCACCTGGTAGTGCTCCCAGTTGAGAATCGCGCTCACCGCGTCAGAAGAAGTAAACAAAATATCCGCCGACTCGTAATCGCCATGCGTGACGGCGGGCGCATACCTCCACACGTGCTCCATGTCGAGCAGCTGCTGCCATGAGTGTGTAATTGCCGGAGCCACGAGCTGGCGAGATTGCAAGGCTCGTAACCATTGTGCGAGTTGCGCGTGCACGATCGAGCCCGAATAGGCTTGTGAGTCAGCACTCAACAAGTAGTTCGCGTCGAGCTGGTGGATTCTCGCGATTGCCCAGCCCAAAGCTGTTGCCTGTGCGTTGCTCAACGCCGTCAAATATGAGGTATGGCCAGCGTTGTGCGCCGCGATCATCACCGCGCGGAACTCAGAACCCTGCTCGTGCAGCGGGATCTCCTTATACACATACGGCAGCTCCAAGGAAAAGTCGAGCTTGCTGCGCTGGGACGTTTTCGCTACGGCTTGGCCTGCCTGGAAACGCTCTTTGAGAGTGGCATTGCTGGCATCTCCTGTCGCCGCGGACACGTCAAATTCCTCACCGCGAGCGTCGTGGACCGTTGCAATGGCAATGTCCTCTGCATCATTGGAGCGGGCAGCGCGCTCGAGCGGCGTCACCGCAGTAATCGCCAGTTTCGGCGCGGCGGCGCTGGCCAGAGCGGAAACATAGTAGGCAGGCAGAATCTTCACACTTCCACTCTACCGGCTTACATTCCTTTTGGCGTGCTTCTGAGCAATTTGACGCGCAATCTGGCCAGTTTCCTTCCGGTTTTTGTGTGGCTCAAGATTATCAGCACGAAAGTTATCCACATTTATCGAATAATCTTGTTCGATTGTCCGGGCACGCTAGGCTAGGAGGCAAAGGGTGAGAAGGAGCGTGCAATGTCTGGTTTGAAGCGAGCTGAAGCCATCCTGGAGGGTTTGGATGAGTTTCAGCGTAAAGCTGCCACCCAAATTTCCGGGCCAGTGCGCATTCTTGCTGTCGCTGGCGCTGGTAAAACGCGGACGATTACTCGCCGTATCGCCTACGCTTGCGCTATCGGAGCATGGCAAGAGGACCTCACCTATGCGGTGACGTTCTCGCGGAAGGCAGCTCAGGAGATGCGCGAGCGTTTGCGAGGCTTGGGAGTGACTCGCGTGCACGTTTCTACTATTCATTCTCTGGCGTTGCAGCAGTTGAGAGAACTGTGGACGGAGTTTGTGGAAGAACCGTTCCCCGACCTCGACACCAAAACCTCGCGCTTCATCGTCCCTTCAGTGGAAGAAGTGGTGAAGCTGCAATCTGAATTGACGAAGCGAGAAATCAACGATATTCGCGCTGAAATCGACTGGTCAGTGATAAGCCTTCTCACGCCCGAAGTCTATGAAACTATTGCCGCACAGGAAAATCGCCCGCACCCAGCAGGCCTTTCCTACGCGCAGATGGCTCAAGTAATTCGCGCGTTTGAAAGGCGCAAGGCACATCAGCGCGCCTTTGATTTCAACGATATTCTCCTCTTGCTCATCCACTTGTTGAGCGTGAGCGAAGAGGCGAGGCAAACAGTGCATCGTTCTATGCGATGGATCACGGTGGATGAGTATCAGGATATTTCTCCTCTGCAGCACCGCCTGATCAGCTTGTGGGTGGCCCCCGAGCACAATATTTGCGTGGTGGGCGACCCCGCTCAAACGATCTACTCGTTTAATGGTGCGACAAGCTATTATTTGCGCCATTTTGGTGAGGAGTTTGCCCCTCTTTCTGCTGACCTTCGTTTGGACACAGACTACCGCTCCACCGGTTCGATTATTTCCTATGCGAACCGCGTGCTATCTCATTCGGAACACCCTGACCTATATGTCACCTTGAAAGCGAATAAAGGTGCGGGTGTTAAGGTGCTGATGAAAACTTATGCCACGGAAAAGCGGGAAGCACAGGAAGTGGCTGCAAGCATTCAAGCGCTTGCTCAAAAGGGAGTGTCCTTGGATGATATTGCTGTGCTCTCGCGCATTAACGCTCAGCTTCCCGTCATTCAACAGGAATTGGATGAAAAGCTGATTGCCTACCGTTCTCGCCATGCTGATAGGCAGGGTGAAACGAAGGAAAGCTTTGCCAAAGCTATTCAAAAAGGAGTAGATTCGGGTGCCATCACCTCGCTGAACACTCCTATGGTGACTCTTACCACGATTCATGCATCGAAAGGCTTGGAGTGGGATTATGTGTTTCTCATTGGCTCCAGTGACGGCATGATTCCTTTTGGTACGGAGAACATTGAGGAAGAGCGCCGCTTGTTCTATGTTGCGTTGACGCGAGGAAAGAAGAACGTTGAGATCAGCTACTCGCGCACGAAAGACGAATACTCCACTTATCAGCGCGAACCGAGCCGCTTTACACAGGGAGGGTGAAACTAACGTCAGCGCTGCAGCCGATTCACCTGCGTTGCCTCACTGCGCTGTCGAACCCTCACTGCTTCTGCCTCGCTGCCTCAAATCCGTCAGTTCTACCTTCCTAGGCGTACGAAACATAAGTATGGAAGAATAGAGCCTAATTGAACTACAAGGAGGTGGATGGTGGAGGCAACAGCAGCATTGAAGGTGCAAGGACTGGCAAAAACCTACGGCCAGTTCCACATGCAGGATGTCAGTTTTGAACTTAACTTCGGGCGCATCATGGGCTTCGTGGGGCGTAACGGAGCTGGTAAAACAACCACTATCAAAATGATTCTGGGAATCGTCTTCCCCCAAGCAGGAAGCATCGAGCTTTTCGGCAAACCGTATAGCGCTGATGTCGTCGGCAAAATCGGCGTCGTCATGGACTCGCCGTACTACTCCGGCGAATGGAAACTCACCGAAGTGGAATCAGCCTGCAAGCACGTGTACGACAACTGGGATTCTGCAGCGTTCTACGCCCACCTGAACGAATTCGGCCTCGACAAGAACAAGAAGGTGAAAGAGCTGTCCCGCGGTATGTCTGTCAAACTGCAGATTGCCGCAGCTTTGAGCCATGATGCTCAACTGCTCATCATGGATGAGCCAACCTCAGGTATCGACCCTCTCGCTCGCGACGACATTGGTGAAATGCTCGAAGATTTCGTTTCCGACGGCAATCACGCGGTGTTCTACTCGACGCATATCACCACCGATCTGGAGAAAACCGCCGATGACATCACTTTTATTCGCGACGGCGAAATTCTCTACACCGGTACCAAGGCCGAGTTGCTGACAAAGTACATGACCGTGGAAGGGGAGGCCGCTCAGGTGAGCGAGCAGCTTAAAGCCCAGCTGGTGGGTTGGCATGAGCATGCTGGTCGCTTTGACGCTCTCATTGCTCGTGAGGCTTTAGATTATCAGCAGCTTCCCGATTCGTGCACGTCCCACCCTGCATCGCTGGATGATATTGTGGTTTCCTTCTCGCGTGCCACGAGAAAAACCACTGCACCGACCGCATTCCTAGCCGCAGCCCCGGCCGCATCTTCGGCCACCCCATCAACTCTATCCCCAGAAAAGTGAGTAAGGAGACCACTATGAAGAAGATCCTCTGGCTCGACTGGATGATCAACAAGATGTTGCTCTCCTGGAAGTACATCATCCTCTGGCTCGTCCTCGGCGCCTTCATCGCCGTTTCCGCCGGCTCGCTGGCTGGTGCCTATATGGGTGTCCTTGTCGGGACCTCGGCTGCAACCATGCCGTTCCTCTACGGTGAAAAGACGAATATGAACGCCTGGTACGTCACCTTGGGCATTTCGCGCAAGGACGTGGTGCGAGGCCGTTATATTTCCTCACTGCTTTTCGCGGTGGTGACGACTCTGGTCGGCTTGTTCTACGGCTACCTCATTTCTGTGGGTGCTGGCCTTTTGGGCTTTGGTAATCCTGATCTGAAAATGATCGATGCGAAAGTGTCCTTCTTCTGCGCTCTTGCCGCTATCCTTTTCGCCATTCTTGACTTTTCGATTACCCTGCCGATCTACTTTGGTATGGGCTACCAGAAGGGCCAGTATGCGGCGATCATCCCGTACATCATCATCTGCATTGCTGGTGGCGTCGGTATGGGCTTCGTTGGCGATAAAGGATTGGTAGTTTTGGGCTATATTGTCACGCATTTGTGGTGGATTATGCTCGTAGTCTCCATCATTTTCGTGGCTCTTTATTACGTTTCTTATCTGGTCTCCGCGAAGCTGTTTGCGCGGAAAGAGTTTTAACGCGGAAAGAGTTTTGATGCAGAAAGGGCGTTAAAGTGGCTCGTGCGATGTGAGTTGTATCTGTAAGGAGTTCTCATGGTCTGGCTTATGGTTGTTTTCTCCGGCTTGGCTGCTCTGCTGAGTGCTTTTATTTGGTATTTGGAAGCTTTCTCGTGGGATAAGCAGGCTACCAAGGTCTTCGGCCACACGGCCAAGGAGGCGCACTCTACAAAAGAGATTGCCTTTAACTTGGGCTTCTATAACCTTTTCTTGGGCTTGATTACTGCCATTGGCTTGGTGCTCTTCTTCTTCATCAAGCCTGCTGGTGTGGCACTGATCGGCGCTGGCTTGGGCTCCATGCTCTCCGCCTCGCTGCTGCTCTTCTTCACCTCACCTGACAAGCGCTCTGCTGCTGTGAAGCAAGGCTTCTTGCCACTGTTGGGCTTGATCTTCTTGTTCCTCGTCTGAGTTTCTCAAGATTATCACCGCGCTTCAGGCTCCTTCTTTGAAGGAGCTTTTTTCATGCCTGAACTTATCGCTCGCGTCGTGCTTTCTGGCGCTTGGTTGGTGTGGTGATGATGTTGGCGGGCGCAGATACGGCTTGTTGCTGTTGAACCTACGAGCATAATGCGTGCTGAAGTAAAGGATGCAGCGGCGGATCAGGTAAAAGAAAAGTCCCCATTGCAGTGCAATGAGGACTTATTTGCTACAGTTCAAACCTGATTTACGCGAGTATGATCACTTCAAGCTCATCTGAGTCTTGCCAGAAACGGCACCATTCGTTAGCGTGATGACGGCAGAAGAGCCAAGCTCCTTACCGTTGAAGGTCAGAACGGTTGTCGTGGTATCCATAATCTTGGTGATATCAATACCAGTTGGATCACCCAACTTGGCCTTGACGTCATCTTCATTCATGCCATTGTTGACTTGATCAAAGTCGGCGAGAGTAACCTTCTTAGTTCCCTTCAAACCATTCATGCTCTTGGTGAAGGCATGATTGTTGTTGAAGCCAACGGTAATGCTCGAACCAAACAGACCGCCATTCCAGGTCAGCATGTCGGACTGAACATCCATAACGGTGGAAGTAGAAGTAGAGTCTGGCTTCTTACCAAACATGGCTTCGACGTCTTCCTTGCTCGTGCCGTCGCTCTCCGAAATGTTAATCTTGTCGAAGTTTTCCTTGCTCAGGCCGTCCTTCTTCTCTTCCTTCTTTTCAGCAGGCTGAGAATCATCCTTCTTGGAGTCGTCCTTCTTCGTTGATTCCTGAGAAGTGGATGCGCTGGTCTTCGTCGAGGAAGCCTTGGAACCGCCCATGGAAGCGCCAATTCCTGCGAGAACTAGGACGACGATGATCCAGAACCATACGCGCTTATAGATTGGTTTCTTTTCTTTTGTTGCGCCAGTTGTTTCCTGCTTTGCCATAAATCCTGCCTTAACAGTTTTCAGTCAGCTCATTCTGACTCGTCAGCAACAGATTGGCAGGGGGGGGGACATCCCAATAGCGTTTTTACAAGTGTTACTAGCAATTGTAACTGACAAAGCCGCCATTATCGTGAAGATAACGACGGCTTCTATTGCTTCGAAAGCGATTAATCAGTTCTGAGAATCTGGGGTTGAACCCTGATTGTCAGAACTGGAGTCGCCACCATCGTGACCATCACTCTTGTCCTGCTCATCACCAGACTCTTGCGCAAGCAGCGAGTCAAGAGCAGAATCCCAATCGTGCTGGCGAGGCTGAGGGGTAGCAGGTTTCTCCTCGGCAACAGGCTCAGAAGAGGGGAGAGTCGGCAACAAATCAGGGTGATGCCAGTGAGCATCCCTACCAGAAATGCCTTCCTGGGCAGTGAGGTCCTCCCACAGCTGGCAGGCCTCGCGTGCTTGAACAGGGCGAAGCTCCAAGCCCAAAAGGTTCTCGAAAGTCTGCTCAGCAGGTCCGCCCACCGCGCGACGACGACGCAACATTTCACGCAGAGCATCCAACTGCGGCAAATAGGCTTGAGCAGCACGCCAAGTGACACAATCTACCCAGCCCTCCACCAAGGCGAGCAAAGTCTCTAGGCTACGCTTGGCTTCCTTCTGCTCGTCAGTCTCCTTCATAGCGATATTCGACATGTTGACAGCCCCAGAAATACCCTGAGGGCTCATCTCCGTCGAGTCACGCAACTCACGCTCAATAGCATCACGGTCGACGCTAATGCCGCGCGCATATTTCTCCACCAACACCTGAATGCGAGTCGGCAACCACGGCGCGGCAGAGTAGAGGCGAGCGAAAGCCTGCTCGCGCAACACCAAATAGTTCACCACCGTGTAGTGTGGAATATCGAGGCGACGAGCGTATTCATCGATATTTTGCGGCAACACTGCGCCGGCAGCATTGTTGACCATGGCAATACCTTGGTCGAAGGAGCCGAACACTTCCTTAGAAAGCTGGGCCGCGTTGACGCCCATCTGCATAGAGAAGCTTGTCACACCCAGCATGCGCATAATGTCTGACGGCTTCTTCACGCCGTCAGGAAGTTGGATCGGAACAGGCCCGGCAAACACGCCGATCACCTGATCATCACTATCTTCACCGTCCGCGCCGTCAGAGTCGCCGCCCAAACCACCAAAGCTTGCGCCACCGAAGTTCTCATCAAACACGGAGGAGAGCTCTTCCGTGGTCGCCTTAGCAACAGGAGTGGCGAGGTTAATCCAGGTGTCCGCAGTCGAGTCAATCCATTCCGAGCGCGAAATCAAGCCCGTCTTGCCTGGAGCTGGGGTGAAATCAGTAGCAGAATCCAGCCACAAGGAGGTTTCTGAGAGAGCCTGCGTGTAACGCTGGAAAGTGCCGGCAGTAATCACATGGCCAGCCTGGCTTGCTGCGGAGGTCGGGTCGTTGACCGAGCCGTGAGCAATCGTGTTGTAGAGCTTACGGTTAATAGGGCTTCCCAAGTCGGGGGAGAGTGATTGCAAGTTCACGGATCGCAGCGAATCCATAAACGAGTGCATTTCGTCGGGGCTGGGCAAGCCGTTGCTTTGCGCTTGCTGCATCATCTGCTCGCGAATGCTCTCTGGCATCTTCTGGAAATTCTGCCAGGCTTCTTCTCCGCCTTCAGCACCAAAGCTGTCCAGCATCCATTGGTGAAGTTCTTCGCTGTCCATGTCACATCCGTTCATTCAACTGTCAGAGCATTTTGAGCCTTATGCCATACTATGAATGATATGGCGCAAATGCATAGGGATAAAGGCGAAATCTCACCAGAAGCTTCAACAGCTGGCCTCAATACAGGCCAAACCAAGATTATCAGCACGCAAAACGAGCACTCGCTTCGCTCCACCAACGTTTTCGTGCGCACCTACCGCTGGTTTAGGGCGAGCGCGTGGAGAGTGTTTGCCCTCGTGTGCGTGGTGTGCTTGGCGCTTCCTACCGGTTTCACCATTGAAATGCCAGGGCCTACGCAAAACGTCCTTGGTAATCTTGGGCAACAAGTAGGTGCCAGCGGCAAGAATGCGGTCGCCGCCATCCAGGTCACAGGTGTGAAAACGCATGAAGAGAGCGGCAAGCTGCTTTTCACCACCGTCAATGTGGAGGGAATTCCGCAGCAGCCAAGCCTTGTTGCTGAGAACGTGTGGGGTTGGGTGAGTCCTCACGCGGTGGTGTACCCTTCGGAAGTGTTTTTTCCTGCCGAGCAGACGGGCGGAGAGTATGAGGCGGAGCAGAAGAAGCAGATGAGTAGCGCTCAAAGTTCAGCCGTATTGCAAGCCAAGAAGTTCTTGAGCGAGAAGGGGATTGACGCTTCTGCTGCGCGCTTCACCTTGGGTGCGGGCGATGTGGGCGGCCCCTCTGCAGGTTTGATGTTCACCTTGGGTGCGATTACGCGCGTCACCCCTGAGGATGAAACCAACGGTGTGACGATTGCTGGTACGGGCACGATGGAGAGGGACGGAAAAGTTGGACCGATTGGTGGCGTGCGCTTGAAGCTGCTGGGTGCTCGCCGTGACGGCGCGAAATGGTTCTTGGTCCCTGCCTCGGACTGCGCTGAGGCGTACGGCCATATTCCTGAAGGCATTCGTGACGTGCGCGTTTCCACGTTGAGCGAGGCGTACGACGCTGTTGTCGCCATCGGACAGGGTAAGGCCGCCAGTTTGCCGCATTGTACGGCGAAGGGTTAGCTTGCGAGGATGATGCGAAAGTGCCGTCCCTTCGCCCCTGCGGGGTAGCCGCGAGGCTAACGCGAGCAGTGCGCGAAGCCATCGCCGGCTTTCCTTGTGTTTCCGCTGATCTCTCTTCACGTAAACAACGGAAAAATTCGGGCGTGTGCTGCTTTCGCAATCGCGTGGCCTTGATATGCTGAACACGTGGCTAACGAAACCTCTACAAATAATGCGAAGGAATTCGGTTTCAAGACCGGCGACGTGATCCAGGAATGGATGTGGGATGACGACGTCGATGAGGATATCCGCGAGGCAATTGCGGATATTACAGGTACGGACCTCGAAGACGAAGATTATAACGGACCTGTCGATGGCGCTATTCTGTGGTGGCGTGACGGCGATGATGAGGACACGCTTTCCGACACGATTGTTGACGCCTCCACTCCTTTGGAAGAAGGCGCAGCGTTGTGGGTTATCACCCCGAAGCCGGGTCGCGAAGGTGCAGCAAGTTCCTTTACTATCAATAATGCTGCGAAGGCTGCTGGTATGAATTGCGCTGCTAATAAAACTGTCAGCCGCAACTGGAATGGCATTAAGCTCAACCAGTTCGGTAACGGTGAGCACTGACCTAGATTATCAGTACGCAGCGTGACAATCAGTACGACTTATGATTGTCAGTACGAATTTCTCCCGCGGAACACTCACGTGTTCCGCTTTTTGTTATGCGATGTTGCTATTTGTTTGGAAGCTATAGGCCCCGGTTAACTGACTAGCCGTTGCATGAAGAGCATAATCAGGTTACGGGGCGACAGGAAAGATTGCAGAAAAATGGGAAAGGAAGGAGTGGGCGATGAGGGGCTCGAACCCCCGACATCCACGGTGTAAACGTGGCGCTCTAGCCAACTGAGCTAATCGCCCTCAGCATTGCTAGCTTGTGAACAGAGTTAACCATAGCATAAGCATCGCCGCAACACACAAACTTTCGCAGCTAAAACATAAAACGGTGTGTGATGGAGTTCAGAGATGTAGCTGACAAAAAGAGCCTGCAATACTAGTTCTGGTATCTTGTTCATGGAAGGACAAAGGGAAAAGCAGTGGGTATGTGCGGATGTGTTTCACTGTTTGCCCTGGGCAACACACCGAAAGTGAATGAGGTATTCCCTTTCTTCAGATTTCGTGTAACATAGTCTCCTGTTGCTGTACGCAATGCATGGTGGATATAGCTCAGTCGGTAGAGCACCTGATTGTGGTTCAGGAGGTCGCGTGTTCGAGCCACGTTATCCACCCTGGTAGCAGAAAGCCGGAACGAAAGTTCCGGCTTTCTGCGTATTGGGCAAAAATTCTGATCGTGATAGCTCAGCGTACGTAAGGATCAAGGGTACAGAGCCTCATCACAGTACAGGTTTTTCTGATTTGAGAACGGTTGAAGGCATGAAGAGCCGCAGTGGTGTAGTTTGATGGTGTGAAACAAAGGAACTATGCCACAGGGCTCTTCGCCTATCCTTGCGTAATCGTGGAACAGTCGGTGAGCGGACAATAGCATAGCGAGCTTTTGTTGCCACAACGTGCCAATCTCTGGTGAAAGCGATCACGTCGAGCTTGACAATGTTGGTGTTGAGTGTGATACCGATCAACTCGATTTCACTCTTCACCTTCATTGAGCTGAGCTAGGCTTCGGTTAGGAAACAGCAGGCGCAGGAATTTTGAAGTTTTTGCGCCTGCCTTGCATTTCCTCTCTCATGTGCACACAGTGCGCACAAATCTTTGCCATGCTGAATTTATTTAGCTGGATTTCACGTCTTGCGCTCATAGGGGAGGTTACATGCAGGTATCCGCATCTGCACGCAGAGCACCATGGTTGGTGTTTCTCGGCTGCTGTGTTCTCAGTTTCTTAGGCTTTGGTGTCATCGTTAACACGCCCGGTCAGTACTTCTCCACATTGAGGTCCGTCTTTCACGTGTCTCAGTCAGCAGTGGCCCTCACTGTGACAGTACAGATGCTGATGGGAAGCCTCATGCTCGTGGTTGGCGGTAAAATTCTCGAACGCTACGACTCACGCAAAGTGCTCTTCCTCTGTGTTGCTGTTGTCGCTCTCAGTTTTCTCGCCTGCTCTTTTGTTACTGCGTTTTGGCAGTTCTATGTGATCTTTGCCATTATGGGTGCGGCTTATGCAATTCCTGTTCTGCTCGCTCCGCAGGCGTTGCTTTCTAATTGGTTTGAGAAACGTTTAGGCATGGTGATGGGCATCGCTTTAGGCTTGTCTGGCCTTGCTGGAGCGCTGTTCCAGCCTATTGTTGTGGCTTGGATGAGCACTCTGGGTTGGAGAGGGTCGTACGCTCTGACCGCAGGGCTTTTTGCTCTGATCGCTCTCCCGTGCACTCTTTTGTTGCGTTTTGCTCCTGATAAGAGCCGAGGTGAGTTTGCGTATGGCCACGATGCAGAAGAGCGCACGCAGAAAGCAACAGCTGCAGGTAGTGGCGTTACTCCTCGTCAGGCCTTCCGTTCCTGGGCCTTTGCTTTCTTTGTCCTGTCGATGGTTTTGCTTCAGATTGCCTCTGGCCTGGTTCAGCATGTGGCTACGTTTGAGAAGGATATGGGCTTGGCACCTTTAGCGGCAGCTTCTGTGGTGACAGGCATTATGATCGGTGCTGCCGTTGGTAAAGGCAGTATTGGTGCCCTTCTCGATCGTTTTAATGCGGTTGTAGTAGTGCTGACTTACGTCTTCTTCGGTGTGGCAGGCTGGCTGATCATCCTCTTCATTCACGTGCCTTCGCTTGCAACATTCGGTGGTGTTCTCGCTGGCATTGGTCAGGGCTATCTGTTGGTTGCGATTCCGTGGATGATTCGCGAGCATTTTGGAGCTGGCCATTATGCGCAAATTTATGCTCGTGCTGCGCTCGTTTCCAACGTGATGCTCGCCTTGTCTACGGGCTTGCACGGTGTGCTCTACGACGTGACGGGTAAGTCTTACCTGCTCTCCTTTAGCCTCACGCTTGTTGGTTACGTGGTGGCTACAGTTTTGGGCTTGGTTGCCTTTACCTATCAGCGCACTCGTCTTTCTTAAGATTGTCAGCCTGATTTTGCTCGCATTTGTGTGAGCTCAATCAGCTGTTCTCATCCGTGTATCCGCGCTCAGCTGGGCGCGGATTTTTTGTTGCCAGATTCTGTGGTAGTGAAGCTTCGATAATCTGATAGGTATGAAACTGATTGTGGACTGTGATACTGGCATTGACGACGCACTCGCTCTGATTTACCTTCTCGCCAGCATGGATGCGACTCAGCATGGTTTGGTAGGTATTACTGGTGCTGCTGATTCGAGTGACCCTGTCGATCTGATCGGCGTGACGGCAAGCTTTGGCAACACTACAGCTCGGCAATCCGCCCGTAACAGCCTTGATCTTCTTGATCTCTTCGGCCACAGTGATGTTCCAGTGTTCCTTGGCCATGAGCATGCATTAGGTGCGCGCAGTTTTGAGGTTTCCCCTGGCTCTGCGTTTATCCACGGGCTTAACGGGGTAGGTGATGTTGAACTACCTCACAGTGCTCGTGAGGTTGAAAAAATGCCTGCAGATGAATTCTTCATCGAATCAGCTCGCCGCTATGGAAGCGAACTCACCATTCTTTCCACAGGTTCGTTGACTTCTCTGGCTGCTGCCATTACTCGCGCGCCTGAAGCGATGGCAAAGCTGGGCCGCATTGTGGTGATGGGATGTGCCCTCACCGTTCCTGGGTCAGTGAACGCTTGGACGGAAGCGAATGTGTCGCAAGACCCTGAATCTGCAGATACTGTTCTTCGCTCTGGGCTTCCTTTGGTGATAGTGGGTCGTGACGTGACTGCTGTCACGCATTTGGCAACGGATGTTCCTCTGCGGTGGAAGGAATCTGGCAGCCCCATTGGCCTCCTTCTTGGCCAGATGGTGGCTTTCTACCAAAGGGCATATGCCGTGAATTTCCCTGCTCTCCATGGCTGCTTTTTGCCTGACCCTCTAGCCATGGCGATCACGCTGGATGAGAGCTTGGTAACGAACTGGCTTTCCCGCGACTTGTGCATTGAGCTTGATGGGCCGACCAGGGGACGCACTATTGCTAACCGTGATAATCTCTTCCAGCACTCTTCTACTCGAGTTGCCTTAGATTATCAGCGCGATGCTTTCCTCCAGCGTTTTCTGACTCTCATGGATGCACAAATAACACATTCTCTCTAGTTATGTTTTCTCCACTCAGTGCTGAAGTATTGAACTGAATGAGCGTGTTCAACACAGTAGGGTTTATGGTGATTTGCTCTTACACTGAAGAGTAGTCAAGCCTTGCTGTTTGCGGTGACCTTCTTTGTCTATTGCTGGGGTGGCTCTGTGGAGAGTTTGAGCAAGATCGAGAGTGGTCCCGTAAGTCTGTCCACTGAAAGTTGGCTTCTATGAATGAAAAAACTCTACCATCTACACGCTTTGACGGTTTCACTAACGCTCGGGAGCAGCGTCAGGCTTCGCAC
>CASERW010000017.1 GCA_949290445.1 Aeriscardovia aeriphila
GAGGTGAAACTATGAAATCAACGCGTCGATCACAATCTCGTTCGTCTCGTTCGAGGCAACGGTCCTACATGTGGACGGCCCTCGCTGTTGTCGTTTTCGTCATCATCGCGGCATGGCCCAGCATTGAAAAGTTGTGGCAATCTTCTGCGCAGAACCCAGCAGTAGCCACTACGAGCCAGAACAAATACGGTAAAGGCAGTGCTTTAGAGACTCTTGCCAGTTTGCCGGTGAAAGGTAAAGCACCGCACACTGGCTATTCCCGCGAGAAATTCGGCCCCGCATGGGCGGATGTTGACCACAACGGTTGCGATACGCGCAACGATGTGCTCAAACGAGACCTCGGCCACGTGACGTTCAAATACGGCAAATGTGTAGTGAGGTCGGGCATCTTGCAAGACCCTTACACAGGGAAAACCATCAACTTCTTACGCGGCAGGCAAACCAGTGAGGCGGTGCAAATTGACCATGTGGTGGCACTGTCCAACGCATGGTCGACGGGCGCTCAACAGTTGAGCGCTGACCAGCGCGAGCGCTTAGCCAATGACCCCTATAATCTTCTTGCGGTTGACGGGCCAGCAAACCAAGCAAAATCAGACGCAGATGCGGCTGCCTGGTTGCCGTCGAATAAGGGTTACCGCTGTGCGTATGTAGCTCGCCAAATTGGCGTGAAAAAGAAGTACTCACTGTGGGTGACAAGTGCCGAGAAAGCTGCCATGCAGCGTGTTCTCAACACTTGCCCCCAACAGAAAGTACCAGTCAAATAACGCTATTCATTACTTCACCACTGCTCAGTACTTCTTCAACTGCCAGCCCAGAAGGCGAGCGTTGATCACCACAATCACCGTGGACAAAGCCATCAATGCTGCGCCCACAGCCATCGGCAAACTGAAGTTCAGCGGAGGCCATGCCAACACACCAGCAGCAAGAGGAACAGTGATCAGGTTGTAACCTGCAGCCCACCATAAGTTCTGATGCATCTTGCGCACGGTCAAGCGAGAAATCTGAATGGCTCGAGCAACCTGAGCAGGGTCCGAACCGCCCAGAACAATCTGAGCCGAACTTGCGGCAACATCTGTTCCACCGCCGATAGCAATACCGATATCAGCCTGTGCGAGGGCAGGAGCATCGTTAATGCCGTCGCCGACCATTGCCACAACTTGTGCATGATCACCATTCGATTGCAGCGAGCTGATCGCAGCGGCCTTCTGGTCCGGGCGAATATTGCTCAACACCTCATCAATACCCAACTCGGAAGCCACAGACTGAGCGACCTCATCCGAATCACCCGTAATCATCACCGTGCGCACACCCATACGGTGCAATTCGTTGATAGCGTGACGCGAGCTTGGGCGAACAGTGTCCCTCAAACGCAGAGCAAGGCTCAAAACACCATCAATTACAACGAAAACAGTGGTAGTCGGGCCAAACTTCGGGTCAATCCATGCAAAGTCCGAAGGAAGGCTCACCTTATGCGCAGTCAGCAACGCCTTACCACCCACCAACACGTGGTGGCCTTCCACTTGTGCACTCACTCCAACACCAGGAGTGGAGGTGAAAGCAGAAGCAGAGGGGAGCGCGTGATGAGCATCCGCAGGCGTATCGTCTACCGCTTTCCTCACAATCGCTTGGGCGAGAGGGTGCTCCGAAGCGCTCTCTGCACTCGCGGCCCACAGTAGAGCATTGTCGGCACTGATAATCTTGGTAAGGCCGACAACATCAACAACCTCAGGGGTTCCCGTCGTCAAAGTACCTGTCTTATCAAAAGCGACAGTCGACACGGAAACGAGCTTTTCTAGCGCCGAACGGTCAGAAATAAGGATTCCGTGTGCAGCAGCGTCACCCATCGCCGTCGAAACAACCAACGGGATTGCCAAACCAAGAGCGTGAGGGCAAGCGATAACGAGCACCGTAATCAGGCGTTCCAAAGCCACCGGCAAGTTCGCGCTCACAGCAAACCAGACCGCAAAAGCGAGAACGCCAGCAACGAGAGCGTACCAGAACAGCAAAGCTGCAGCGCGGTCGGCAAGCAGCTGGGTCGGGGACTTCTTCGCCTGAGCAGTCTCAACCAAGCGCTGAATGGTGGACAAAGTGGTGTGCGAGCCAGTCGCCTGAACCTCAACGACGAGCGAGGAATCGGTGAGAATCGTGCCAGCGGTGACGTGGTCTCCTGCGTGACGAGTGACAGGCAGTGACTCACCGGTGAGCATCGATTCATTCAGAGAGCCAGTACCAGACAGAATCGTCGCATCGGCAGGAACAGTTTCGCCAGACTTCACGAGCACAATATCGCCAGGCTGGAGCTGGGCAAGGTCAACATCATGCGCCGAAGCGAGGTTCTCCGCCGAATCAAGCACATGCGCCTGACGCGGCAGCAGAGCGGCAAAAGCGTCGAGCTCAGTGGAAGTGGAGGCGACGGAAGCCATCTCAATCCAGTGACCGGCGAGCATGATGATAATCAGAAGCGCGAGCTCCCACCAGAAGGTGGGAATGGCGAGAATCTTGAGTGTTGCCAGCCAGCTTGCCACAAACGCGACTGTGATCCCCAGCAGAATAAGCAGCATCATTCCTGGCTTCTTGCGCTTGGCCTCGCTCACGCCGTCGGTGAGGAAAGGCCGGCCTGGCCATACATACATCAGCGTTCCGAGAGCCGCTGGAATAAGGCGCATCACAAGATTGTCAGGAAGGCTGTAATGCAAGAGCATGGCGAACATTGGGTCTAGCGCGATGGTCGGGATGCCGAGCGCGAGTGCGATCCAAAACAGGCGGCGGAACATGGTTGCGTGCATTCCGAACATAGCACGGTTTGCCGCTGACACGTCTGACATGTCGTGGTGCATGTGGTGCATATGGGACATGTCGTGCATGTGGTGCATATCGTGGCCCATATGAGACATGTGGTCCATGTGGTCCATATCCATGTGGTCCATGTGCATATCGCTCATGTCGTGATGCATGTCACGCAAGTCATGGTGCATATCATTCATGTCGTGATGTGTGTGATCCATGTTGTGCATGTTGTGGTCCGTGCCCATGTTGCTGTGGTCCATGTGGCAGTTTGGCATGCCACATACTGGGCACTTCTCTTCTTTCGTGGCCTCGTGCTGAGGCATCTCATTCTCAGGCACGTTCGCTCCTTGCAGCAGATGAATGTTTACAACTGTAAATGTAGAACACAGGGTGGGAAGTCGTTTACAAATGTAACTAATTATTCTCTGGGCACATTTTTGGGAATGACAATCTCAAGCAAAACTGTTGATAAAGGCAAGGTGAAACGCGAGGTGCTGGAGAGTAGGGAAGCGAAGAAACGTAAAAAATAATGGAACAGAGCAATGCAGAAACGCGAGAAGCTGGAAGCGGGCGCAAGGGAAAACGCCTAGCAGGAACGTGTGAATAGCTAGCAAAGGTTTCTCTCGTACTGACAATCTGGGCAGAGGCCTTGGCAAACTTGCTGGTGAGAAATGCGCAAACTGCGTTAAAGGGTGGCATATGAGCAACGAAAAACAGCCTTTTGATCTTGATAATCTCATGCCGAGCAGCGAAAACCTTTTCGCCAAGATTAGCGTTGACGAGGTCTTTACCCGCCGCAATCGAAAGTGGGGTGACAGGCCGAGCGCTCAGCAACTGCTTGTCAAAAACCCAGCTATCAAGCCAGAATGGGCCGAAAAGCCAATCGCTTTGCACGTTGCTGAAATGGACGTTCCGCTCGCCCCAGCAATCGGCCTGGAAATGCAGGACCTACTGAACACCAATAACTTGGGTTATATTTCTCACCTGGACGGCGAAGCAATGGAAGCCGCCTATTTGAGGTTTGCCAAGAGGCGTTGGAATGCTGACGTGCACGCCTACGCTTTCCGCTGCATGGACGGCGTGATCGCATCGATTACCGCAGTGGTCAAGGCAACGCTCGGCCAGCGCATCGAGCATGACCCGACCGCCACCAATATGGACGGGCGCGCGCAATACGAGGGAACCGTCATGGTGTTCACCCCGGCCTACCCACAGTTCTTGCACCGCGTGACCAGCGGCCATTCCCTGCGCCAAATCCCATTCACTCCTGCGCATCGCCCGGACCTCGAGGCCTTCGAGCAGGCATGCAAGGAGCTCGCGCAACACAAGCCGCAAGCTCCTTCTGAGACGGGCTACAACGCCGTGCTGGTGCTGTGCTCGCCAAACAATCCAACGGGAACAATCTATACGCGCGAAGAGCTCACCCAGATTTGCAAGATCGCCGCCCGCTGGCATGTGCGTATTGTGGCCGACGAAATTCACTCGCCATTGGAGCCGAAGACTGCCGAAGAGCTGGAAGCGCCGCACCCTTATAACTACGTGCCGCTGCTCAGCGTTCCTGAGGCAGGGGAAGCCTCGGCAATCGTCGCGTTCTCGGCAACGAAGGGTTATGCCATTCCTTCCTTCCGCGCCTGCCTGCTCATGGCGAGCGAAGACCCTGCTGCTCAAGACCTCATCATGAAGTTCACTCGCCGCGAGGTGGAAGAGGGTACGCATGAGGGTGCTCTGGTGGAAGCTGCTGCAATGGAACGCGGTGATGAGTGGCTGGATCAGCTCAACGAGAGCATCGAAGAGAACCGCCTGCTGCTCAGTGAGGCTATTGCTCGCAAGGTTCCTCACGCTCGCATGATCCAGGGCGAGGGTACACACCTCACCTTCCTCGACTTGACGAGCTACTTGGAGAACACGCGCTGGGATGGTCACGCTGGTGACGCTCTGTTGGAAAACTGCGCGCTGGTGTGCTCTGCTGGATCCGACTTTGGCGGGCCTCAGTGGGGTAACTGGGTGCGCGTCAACGAGGCGACCAACCCTGCCATCGTGTTGGAGGCAGTGGACCGCATGGCTGAATGGTTGCACACGCTCTGAACTATGTGAGCGCAATACACTTATACTTCTGTGACGTGGAAAGGACGGATAACGATGGCAAATACTCCTGCACATTTGCACTACACTTCCGCCCACGCCTGGCTGGATCGTTCCACTGATCCGGTCGTCGTGGGCATGACTGATTACGCCCAGCAGCAGATGGGCGAGCTTGTTTTCATTGACCTTCCTTCCGTTGGCGACGAAGTGGTGGCTGGTGAGCAGGCTGCCGAATTGGAGAGCTCGAAGGCCGTGGAAAGTTTCATTTCTCCCGTTTCTGGCACTGTGGCGGCCGTCAACTCCAAGCTGGAGAACCAACCCGAGCTCGTTAACCGCGACCCTTACGGAGAGGGTTGGCTTTTCAAGGTCAACTCCACTGATGCTGATAATCCTGAGCCGGGCTTGTTGGATGCCCAGGCTTATAGCGAGCTGGAGCAGTAGGGAAGCTCGCGCCGAGGAAAGCTTGAGCTTGAGGATTAAAGAAAGCTTGAGCTTGAGGCTTGAGGAAAGTTCGACCTGAGGTTTAAGTAAGGCTGTACGGTGAGGAAACTTGCGGTACAGCCTTTCTTGTTGCTCAGAAACTGACATCTTGGGAGGGGATACTTCAAGATTGTCAACCCGCTTCATCACCACAGAATAATGCTCTCCATCCGCGTTTTCGGCGTGTTCGTCGCGAGGAGAGGGGCTGAGCCTGTGGATAACAAATCGAAAATTTTCGGCCAAGAGCGAGAAACGCCTCAAAAGACGCGACCCACAAGATACAGTGTTAAAACCTTTTCCACAACACTAGATGTTGTGTTGAAACTTGCCTATACTGAACGAAGCACCTCGGAACAGTGAGGGACCGAGGAAGCTCGAAAGCGTTTACCCCATGCCATGAGCGTGGGTTTCGTGCGCTCTCAATGCGCATAGGTGAAGGAGAAGGTATGACTCAGATGCTGACAAGGCCAGTCACCGATACGTTGGAAGACGTGTCCGATGTACTTGACGAGCGCCATGACAGCCTCGAAGGTCTGCGCGTCGCCAAGAGGGACGGTCGCATTGTGGACTTCGACGAGGAAAACATCATTCGCGCAGTGCATGGTGCTTTCCGCGACATCGACTCGCAGGAGACGGAGAACGAGAATGCCGTCGTCAAGCAGGTTGTCGATGACGTCAAGAAGGAGTGCCTCGAGCGCTTCAAGTCCCCAGTACATATTGAGGACATCCAAAACCTCGTCGAGCACTCGCTGATCAACCAGCATGCGTACGACGTGGCTCGTGCCTACACCTCCTACCGCTTGAACCGCGACATCAAGCGCGCCAAGGCTAGCGACGTCAACGAAGCTGTGGCTCGCCTGATCAACCACGACGACTCCTTGATCCACGAGAACGCCAACAAGGACGCCAACGTTTTCACCACCCAGCGTGACCTTCTCGCTGGTGCTATTTCCAAGGCTCGCGCGCTTTCGCTGTTGCCAAAGGATGTTGCCAACGCTCACCTCAAGGGCGACATTCACTTCCACGACGCCGATTACTCGCCATTCACTGCAATGACGAACTGCTCCTTGCCTGACTTTGGTCGCATGTTGCGCGAAGGCTTCACTTTGGGTAACGCCGAAATGGATTCTCCGAAGTCCATCGAAACCGCAGCAACGCAAATCACCCAGATTATCAAGGACATTGCAGGCACCCAGTACGGCGGTCAGACCGTCAACCGTGCCGACGAGATGATGGCTCCTTACGCCAAGCTCAACTACAAGAAGAACCTGGAGCAGGCAGAAATCATGCTTCCGGATTCTGTCGATGTTGAGGTTGCTGAGAACGTCGTCAAGCACTTCCATGAGCTGCAGCCTAAGGCTCTGCACATGCAGGACCGAGAGAACCTGCCATTGGATGAGCCATTCCACAAGGATGCTCCCCGTTTGCAGCAGCTGCGCGAAATCTACGCCAAGCTGTTGACACGTAAGAACATTTACGACGCCATGCAAACCATGGAATACCAGATCAACTCCAACCGAGTGTCCAACGGCCAAACGCCATTCGTCACCGTGGGCTTCGGTTTGGGAACGGGCTGGTTCGAGCGTGAGATCACCCGCGCCATCTTCCTCAACCGCATCCGCGGCTTGGGTAAGAACCATCGCACGGCAATCTTCCCGAAGCTCGTCTACACCATCAAGCATGGCGTGAACTCCGAGCCAGAAGACCCGAACTACGACATGAAGACCTTGGCTTTGGAATGCTCCACCAAGCGCATGTACCCAGACATCGTGTTCTATGAGAACATCGTGCGCATCACCGGCTCCTTCAAGGCTCCTATGGGCTGCCGTTCCTTCCTGCAAGGCTGGATCAACCCAGAAACTGGTAAGGATGAGGAAGATGGCCGTATGAACCTCGGCGTGGTCTCCCTCAACATTCCTCGCATCGCGCTCGAATCGCACGGTGATAAGGCCACCTTCTTCAAGATTCTTGACGAGCGCATGGCCGTTGCTCACCACGCTTTGCAATTCCGCATCAACCGTTGCAAGGAAGCCAAGCCAAAGAATGCTCCTGTTCTCTACCAGTTCGGCGCATTCGGCAAGCTTGGCCCTGAAGATGACGTCGACCAGCTGTTCAGGAACTCTCGCGCCACTGTTTCCCTGGGTTACATCGGCTTGGCTGAAGCAACCGCAGTGTTCTACGGCAAGGATTGGATTACCGACCACCACTGGGACCCAGAAGGCAAGAAGTTCGCTCTCTCCATCGTTCAGCGTTTGAATGATGCCTGCCACAAGTGGGAAGCAGAAGAGGGCTACCACTACTCGGTGTACTCCACTCCTGCAGAGAGCTTGACTGACCGCTTTAACCGTTTGGACCGTCAGAAGTTCGGCGAGGTCCCAGGGGTCACTGACCACGACTTCTACACCAACTCCTTCCACTACCCAGTGTGGCTGCGTCCAACTCCTATGGAGAAGCTTGACTACGAGAAGGACTTCCCGCAGTACACTGCTGGTGGCTTCATCCACTACTGCGAGTACCCAACCTTGCAGAAGAACCCGAAGGCATTGGAAGCAGTGTGGGATTACGCACACTCCATCGGCATCGGCTACCTGGGTACGAACACGCCAATCGACCGTTGTTTCATCTGCGGTTACGAAGGCGATTTCGAACCAACGGAGGATGGCTTCAAGTGCCCAGAGTGCGGTAACCATGATCCTCACCAGTGCAACGTGACCAAGCGCACCTGCGGTTACTTGGGTAACCCAGTCGAGCGCCCGATGGTTCACGGCCGCCACGAGGAGATTTCACACCGCGTCAAGCACATGCTCGGCGAAACCGGCCATGTGGTTCTTCAGGACGGTTCCGTTGCTGAATGGTGGGATGACACTCGCGAGTAAGGGCTGAACTTCATGGATAACAAGCAAAACGCTGATGTCTTCGACGAGGGAATGCGCCGGAAATTCGATTTGATGCCAGGCTTCGATAAGGATTTCCAAGCCGACCCGACTCCCGCCTTCCGCAAGACCGACCCGCATGCCATGGACAACCTGGCTGCAGGCGGGCAAGCCGGATCAGAAGCTCAATCTGCGGGTGCTTCTTCTGAGGGCGCTTCTCAGGCCGCAGGCTCACTGCCGGTGCGAGAAAAAGCAGAGAAGTCCTTCGGACATCGCGATTTTGCTGCCCATGACCTTCCCGGTTACAACCGTGGCCCTGGCATTCCGTACGCCTTCTCGAATAACCCTCGAGCAGGACAGTGGGATGCGCGCAAAATGAGCGCTAACCGCATTGCCAGTTACAAGCGCTTCGTGGTGACTGACGGAGAGGGTATCCGCAACTCCATTTACGTTGCTGGTTGCCCTTTCCGTTGCCAAAACTGCTGGAACGCCTCCATTTGGGACTTCCAAGCAGGCCATGACTTCACCCCCGCCTTCGAGCAGGCGGTCATCGACGATCTGCGCCCGAGCTATGTGGAAGGCGTCACCTACTTGGGTGGCGAGCCAATGCTCAATACTCCAGTTTTGCTCAAGATTAGCAATCATATTCGTCAGGAGTTTGGCGACACCAAGAACATCTGGTGCTGGACCGGCTACACCTGGGAAGAGCTGATGAGGCCAGGAACCACACCAGATAAAACAGCCCTGCTGGGAATGTGCGACATTTTGATCGACGGCCGCTACATTGAAGGGCTCAAGGATTCTCGCTTGCAATTCCGCGGTTCTTCCAACCAGCGCGTTATTGACGTGAAGAAGTCACTTGCAGCACGTCGTGAAGCCCAAGAGCAAGGCCTCGACCCGAATTCCGTTGCGCCGGTGATTTGGGATAAGCTTCACGACCAAAAGCGTGTGATTGCTGAAGCTTACCGTAAGGATCGCGACGCCGGCGAAGGACGCGATTAACTGAAAGTAACTGAAAGCTTATTCCACTAAGTAAGAGTCCATTTCACTTTATTTCACGAGGTGCGCACCCATCGTATACCTTACGAGGTGCGCATCTGTCGTATCTCGCGTACCTACCGAACATCTCGCGTTCATCGCAGTCATTCTGATTTTCAGTCTCAGCGTGAGTAAGACGGTGACAGTGAAGGGTGGTGTGTTTGGATAGGGGCGCTTGACAGAGTAATCGAACAAATGTACGATTAACTGATAGTGTGGTGGTAAAGAATAGTGGGTTGTAATCAATACTGAGTGGGTGCAGTCTCAGGAGCAGGTGAACTGCTCGAGAAAGGGGAGTTTCGATGCAAACTCTAATGACATTAGGTGCCCTCATCCTGGGCTTTGTACTGGGATGGTTACTATCCGCCTATGTTGGTGTACAAAAGGCAAAAGCGTCGCAGCCTGTTAATCTTGAGGAGCTGCGCCAACAGCTTGCTCAAGCTCAACAACAAACTCAAGATTTGCAGAGCAAACTCAGCGCAACCCAAGTAGCAGAATCCGCTGAGCGAGCCAGCAGCGCTCAAAAAGACCAGCAACTCGAGTTCTTGAAGCAAGAATTGCAATCTGTCAAAGCGCAAGACGAAAAGCGAATGCAAGAACTCCGCGCTCAACAAAAAGAAGCAGAAGAGCACGTACTCGACCTGCAAAACGACTACCAGCACGAGCTCACCAAAGTGCGCGAAGAAAACCAGAAAGCACTCAACGACCTTGAACTCAAGCACAAGCAAGAGCAAGCACAAGCCAACGAAGCACGTCTCAAGGAAATCCGCGAAAACCAAGAAGCACAAAACCAGAACAACGCCAATGTTCTCAAGCTTCTCGCGCCCGTGCAAGACTCTTTGGGCAAGCTGCGTGAACGCCTCGACGGCATTGAAAAAGGCCGCACCGAAGAAACAACCCAACTGCAAACCCAACTGCAACAACTGCAGATGGACCAGCAAGGCTTGCAACAAGCAGCCAGCAATATTGCTCGCGTAATGGGCAACAACCAAACACGCGGTCAATGGGGAGAAACGACCCTCAAGAACCTCGTCGAACAAGCAGGAATGCTCGAACACGTCGACTTCGACACCCAAGTCGTTGTGGAAAACAACGGTGGAGAAGGCAAGAGCAGGCCAGATATGGTCATCAAACTGCCCGGTGACCAAGTCATCCCCGTCGACGCAAAAACACCATTCCAAGCCTACCGTCGAGCACTCGAAATCGACCCAAACAGCGCCGAAGGCAAAGACGAATACGCCAAGCTCATGGACGAGAACGTCCGTGCAATCAAGAAGCATATCGACGACCTCGCCAAGCGCGACTACGACACCGACTTCCGCGCTGCACCAGGAATGACAATCCTGTTCATCCCCGTCGAAGCAATCCTCGCTTCCGCAGTGCAACGTGACCCGCAACTCTTCGACTACGCCTACGAGCGCAAAGTCGCCCTGTGCACACCAGTCACCCTGTGGGCAGTGCTCAAAGCAATCGGACAAACCTGGAGGCAACAAACCCTCAGTGAGGACGCCGAAAAGCTCTACACCATCTGCAAGAGCTTGTTCAACGGCTTCCACACCCTTGGCTCTCACGTCTCCAGCTTGGGACGTTCGCTTACCACAGCAGTTGGCAACTACAACAAGGTGGTCGGCAACCTCGAACGCACCATCCTGCCACAAGCGCGCAAGCTCGACGCCATCGATGCCTCGCAGATCGAGCCACTCAACCAGCTCGAAGGTGACAAGAACGTCGTCAGGCCGCTTACGCGAGAAGAACTCATCAGCGACCCTGTCGTCGAAACCAAAGTGATCAGCGATACACCAGCTGAGCCAACGCAATAAGTCAACCACTGCATAAGCCGTGAATTATGTTGTTACGAGTAGAATACGAGTAGTTTCAACAAATTCACGGCTTTTCCATACCAGCCTTGAAAGCAAAAGGAGCTCGCCATGGGCAACGAAAAAGAAGTTCTCGAAAAGCTCGTCCGCGCCGACATCGGCACCCGACCCTTCTCCGAACTCACCTCCGTCACCCTTTCCGGCCTCGGCGCAAACCTCGCCGGACGAGTACTCCTCGCCGAACTCGAAGCACGCGGCCTCAGCGCAGGCAAAGATTACCAAGCCGTCGGAGCACTCACCCAAGCAGCCGTCCCACTCGTGCTCTCCATGGTCCTCGCCAGCACCGAGCCTATCGACGGCTTCACCATCGACTTCGTCTACCCAGGAATCAAAGGCAAAAACATCCAAGGAAAGAAAGTCGTCCTCCTCGACGCCTGGCTCTCCGAAAAAAGCTACATTCAAACCTCATCCATCATCACCCTGCACAAAGGCAACGAACTCAGCCTCGACTACTCGGTCATCGAACACCTCGGAGCCCAAGCCGTCGCCATTGCCTCACTCGTCGGCGGAACAGGAGCTATGACGGGAGAAGAAAGCAAATACGTCGAAGTCGTGGGAGCCATCGACCAAGAAAAACACCGCCTGCCCTTTGTTTATGCTTACAACGTGACCGAAGTGAGCACTTCTCACGTCGACTCACCACACGACCCTCGCGCCTAAAGGAGAAGAATGTACGAGCCGAATCCGATAACAGCAGCTGCCATGGCCTCAGGAGAACCTCACTTCAGGCAAATCGGAGTAGGACCATGGCAGGAGGAACACCCGGATCAGCCTCGTCCTGATAATCCTGAGAGCCCCCTCTACAAGCCCAACCAATGGGATAGCGACCTACTGAGCAACGGCGACACTAGAAACGTTCTCGACAGGTATAGATACTGGAGCGTCCAAGCCATCAAAGCCGACCTCGATCGGCGCGGCCGCCACAGTTTCGACGTCGCAATCGAAAACTGGACCCACGACTTCAACATCGGCTCCATCGTGCGCACCGCCAACGCCTTCGCCGCAGGAAACGTACACATCGTCGGCAAACACAAGTGGAACCGCAAAGGCGCTCTCATGACAGAGCTCTACCAGCACGTCGACGAATGGCCCACCATCGCAGACCTCGTTGCCCACGTGCGCCAAACAGAACCCGACCGCGTCATCATCGCCCTCGACAACGTCCCCGGCTCAGTGGCCATGGAAACCTACCAGTTCCCACAAAAATGCCTTCTCGTATTCGGAGCAGAAGGCCCAGGATTAACACAAAAAGCATTAGAGCTCGCCGACCAAGTCGTCTACATCTCCCAATTCGGCTCCGTACGCTCCATCAATGCAGGCGCGGCAGCGGCAGTCGCCATGCACGCCTGGGTTGCGCAGCATGGAAATCTGGAAGCAGGAGAATCCAGCCCCCAAGCGCAGTGAACTGAGAGAGTGGCGGGTTGCGCGTGAGCTGAGAGACGCGGTGATATGAGGCGTAGTGCGTGAACAGAGCGATAAACTCACAGCGTGGCGCGGACGGAGATACGCCAAAAAGAAACGGCGGAGAAAACGAGCAAAAATGAGTGGCTCTCCAAGCGGAAATGCGCGGAAAATCAAGAGTTTACTTACCGTTCACCATGTCGGAAATGCTCGGTAGTGTGGCAGTATGCCTACATTTACGAAAGACCAAGTTCAGCACCTCGGCTGGCTCGTGCGCATCGCACTGAACGACGAGGAAGCCGACAAGCTCAAGGATGACATGAACGTCATCTCCGAGGCCATCAACTCCATTCAGGAAGTGGCCACACAGGATGTTGAGCCAACGGCTAACCCAATCCCGCTCGAAGCTCACCTGCGTGAAGACGTTCCAGCTACACCATTCACCCAGGAAGAAGCAATCGCCGGCGCGCCGGAAGCCGATTCAGGCATGTTCGTCGCACCACAGATCCTCGGAGGTGAGGAGAGTGAGTGAGCGCATGAATGACGCACAACTCGTCAAGCTGACCGCCGCACAAATGGCCGAAAAGCTCCAAGCAGGAGAAGTCACCTCCCGCGAGCTCGTGCAAGCACACATCAACGTCATCGCAGCAGCCGAACCAGAACTCAAAGCCTTCCTGAGCGTGAGCGCCACCGAAGCTTTGAAGACGGCAGACGAAGTAGACCGTCGCCGAGCAGCAGGCGAAGAACTACCAGAACTCGCCGGTGTGCCAGTTGCCATCAAGGACATGATCGTCACCAAGGGTATTGAAACCACTGCAGCATCGCGCATTCTGCAAGGCTGGATTCCACCCTACGATGCCACTGTCGTCGAAAAGCTCAAGGCGAACTTGATGCCAATCTTGGGTAAGACCAACCTCGATGAGTTCGCACAAGGCTCTTCCACTGAGCATTCGGCATACTTCCCCACCCACAACCCATGGGATACTGAGTGCGTTCCAGGCGGTTCCGGCGGCGGTTCCGCTTCCGCAGTGGCAGCCTACGAAGCTCCACTGGCTCTGGGTACTGATACTGGCGGTTCTATTCGCCAGCCAGGTGCCTTCACCGGAACTGTGGGCGTCAAGCCAACCTATGGTGGTGTGTCCCGCTTCGGCGCCATCGCCATGGCAAGCTCCCTTGACCAAATCGGACCGGTTGCTCGTACCGTTCTCGATGCAGCACTCTTGCATGAAGTGATTGGCGGTTACGACGAGCGCGATTCCACCTCCATCCCTGAGCCAACTCCAGCAGTGGTGAAGGCTGCACGCGAAGGCCAGAAAATGGACTTGAGCGGGCTCAAGGTCGGCGTCGTCAAGGAACTTTCCGGCAAAGGTTATGAGGACGTTGTTTCCCACAACTTTGAGCATGCTGTTGAACTGCTCAAGAGCATGGGCGCGCAAGTGAGCGAAGTGAGCTTGCCCAACGCCTCCTACGCTCTACCTGCCTACTACGTGCTGATGCCATCGGAGGTGAGCTCGAACCTCGCCCGCTACGATGGCATGCGCTACGGACTGCGCATGATGCCACCAGCAGACGTGGCACAGACCAGCGCCAATATGATGGCCTACACGCGTGAAGCAGGCTTCGGTTCGGAAGTAAAGCGTCGTATTCTGCTGGGAACTTATGCTCTCTCCGCAGGCTTCTACGACAAGTGGTATGGCTCTGCACAAAAGGTGCGTACCCTCATCATTCGCGACTTTGAGAAAGCCTTCGAGAAGGTTGATGTTCTCGTCTCTCCAGCCAGCCCAACCACCGCATTCAAGCTGGGTGAAGAGCTGACCGACCCAATGACCATGTACTTGAACGATGTGGCAACCATTCCTGCTAATCTTGCGGGAATTCCAGCAATGTCACTGCCAATGGGCTTGGGCAACGGCTTGCCAACAGGATTCCAGATTATGGCGCCTGCCAAGCATGACGACATGATGTACAAGCCAGCTGCTGCTCTCGAAGCTGCATTCGCCAAGGAAGCGGGAGAAGTCAGCGAACTGCCAACCGGCAAGTGGGCTGACCAAGCTGCTCAGAATGCTGACGTGACGAGTGCTGAAGCGGACAAGATTAACCAAGCTGAGAAGGCTGAAGCTGTGGATGCAGCGCTGAAGGCATTCCCAGGTGTTCGTGTGACGAAGGCTGAGGAGAAGTGACATGGCTGAAAAACTGATGGATTTCGACGAAGCAATTCGCCGCTACGACCCGGTGTGGGGTTTGGAAGTTCATGTTGAGCTGTCCACAAAAACCAAGCTGTTCTGCCCAGCACCTTACAAGTTTGGTGAGGCACCAAACACTGAGCTCACCCCAGTGTCCCTGGGCTTGCCAGGCTCGCTGCCAGTGATCAACAAGGCTGCCATTGACGACGCCATTCGCCTGGGCCTCGCCCTGCACTGCCACATTAACGAGTGGAGCCAGTGGAGCCGCAAGAACTACTTCTACCCGGATATGCCTCGTGATTATCAGATCACACAGGCTGATAAGCCGCTCAACGGCAAGGGCTACCTCGATGTTCAAACCGAAGATGGCGAAACCTTCCGTGTTCCGATTCTGCGTGCCCACGTGGAAGACGACGCTGGTAAGAACAATCACGTCGGCGGTGCAGACGGCCGCATTGAAGGTGCTGACCACTCTCTGGTTGATTACAACCGTGCAGGCGTGCCGCTGGTCGAAATCGTGACCGAACCAGTGACGGGAACGGGTGCCAAGGCTGCAGAAATTGCTGGTGCTTATATTCGCGAAATTCGCGATATTGCACGCGCACTGGGTATTTCTGAAGGCAAGCTCGAACAGGGTAATATTCGCGCTGATGTGAACGTTTCCTTGCGTGAATCTCCTGACGCTCCACTGGGAACTCGTTCAGAGACGAAGAATGTGAACTCCTTCCGCGGTATCGAGCGCACGTTGATCTACGAAATTCGTCGTCAAGCGGCTTTGCTCGCTGACGGTGGGGAAGTGTTGCAGGAAACCCGCCACTGGGATGAGAGCACGCAGAGCACTGCAGGCGGGCGTTTGAAGACGGATGCTAACGATTACCGTTACTTCCCAGACCCTGACCTCGTCATGGTGCACACCACTCAGGAGCATATCGACGAGCTCAAGGCTAGCTTGCCAGAAATGCCAAGCCATCGCCGTGCACGCTTGCAAAAGGAGTGGGGTTTCACCGACATCCAAATGCGCGACGTGAACAATGCAGGTGCAGTCGACCTCATCGACGAAACCGTGAAGGAAGGCGCCAGCGCAGCTGGAGCTTTGAAGTGGTGGCTGGGTGAGCTCTCCCGCGAAGCCAACGAAAAGTCGGTGAGCTTGGAAGAGCTGCCAGTCACTCCAGCGGATGTGGCCAGCTTGGAGAAGCTCATCGCTGACGGCAAGCTCAACGATCGCCTGGCAAAGCAGACCATGGCAGGCGTTCTCAAGGGTGAAGGTAGCCCAGAAGAGGTTGTTGCCAAGCACGGTTACAAGATCGTGGGTGGTGGCGACGAGCTCGACGGCATTGTGGATAAGGCTTTGGCTGATAACCCTGATGTTGCTGAAAAGCTCAAGAACGGTGATATGAAGCCAATGGGCGTGATCATCGGTGCCGTCATGCGCGCAACTCGCGGCCAGGCTGATGCTAAGGCAGTGTCAAGCTTGGTGATCAAGAAGGTTCGCTCCTAAGCAGCGTTCCTGAGCACTGCTGCAGCGCCGTGTTCTAGCGCCGAATGACTGCGCAGCGTTCTAGCGCAGTGTGGTAGCGCTCTGTAGCAATGCAGTGTGGTAGCGCGATCGTGCGCTACCACCAAGCACGAGAAAGGTGAGTTCTTCCGCTCTGATAATCTGGGCAAACTCAGATGAGCAACCAGCACAAGCTGGGTGTCGGGCGGAAAGGGCTCACCTTTTTGTAAATCCTGATTTCATAATTGCTGATTTCAAAACCGCTGATTCCACAATTGCTGATCAAGTGCGGTAAGGCTGGCATTTTGAGAAGTTTGCCAGAAAACTTTCAGTTAAACCACGCTTGCTGGCCTATGATGAAAACAGATAATGGTGACACAAGTGTGCAAGGGGTAAGCGATGAGTACGCCACATGCTGAGCCAGAGTTGAAAGTGCCTGCAATGAAGCAGAGCGCCAAAGACATCGAAACTCACCTGAGTTTCTACAATCAACGTCGACTCTGCGATTCCGTCCGCATTCCATCCATCGAATGCGAAATGCAAATTCTTCGACCAGTACGCCTTGAAGACATGGAATTCATGGACGAAATCAACGCTTGGGCAGGCTCCTCCACCATCACCGGAATGAAACGCGATGACGAGCGCAGCATGGTCGAAAGCTGGGTGAAAGACTCCGTGGCATGGTCTATGGGAGAAATCGACCCCGACGCCAACATCGACTCGTCGAGAAACCAACGATCCATCGGCTGGACCATGCAAACCAGGCTTCCCAACTCCATCGACCCCACAAAATTGAGGCCGATCGGGATGATCTTCCTGACCGAACTAGATGGGTGGAACAGAAGCGCACGCCTGCAAGTCATCCTCGGCAAAGACTTCCGCGGACGCAGCTACTCGCGTGACGCCATGCCTCGCGTCATGACCTACGGTTTTGCCTCCGTCGACTCCGGAGAAGGCTTAGGCTTGCACCGCATCATTACCAAAGTGCCAGAAAAGAACACGCGCGCACTCTCCGTCTACCAGTCGCTGGGATACACCAAGGAAGTGGCATTACGCGACGCCTTGTGGGACAGCGAAGCCAACCACTACCAGGACCAAGAAATTCTGTCGACCATCCAAGACGAATACGACCCTGTACGAGCCCTCGATGCTTTCGGAATGCGCGTGATTCAGAGCAACCCGGGCATGGCAGAGGCACTGGCGTTGCACCAGCATTCCCTCTCCCTGCATCAAAAAGTGCACGCAGGCTTCTATGAAGCAGCCGGAGAAGACGATGAAGGCATTGACTTGGGTTCTGCTCGCGACTACGACCCACTCGAGCAGCCGGGTTCCTCCTTCGCATCGGGTTACGCCCAAGCTGTGGAAGCTGCAGCATATGGCACTTCAGCAGGGCGGGCGCGCAGCATGGCAAGCGCCGATATGAGCGCTAGCGGAATGCAAACTCGCGCGGGAGCAGGACGTGCTGATAATCCTATGTCGGTGAGGGTGGATGCTGACGAAGAGCCAGTTGACCCTGACCAGCCAGAATGGCCGATCGACAGGCCAGAGGATGAAGGCAGGGTGACCACCTCAAAGAGAGCATGGTGGCGTAAGCTAGGTCCGTCGCGTAAAAAGACGCAGGACTAAAGGGACAAAATGAGTGCTGAAGATCTCGATAACTTTGAATCAGATGCGGAACTGCATCTCTACCGCGAATATCGCGACGTTTTGAAGCTTTTCAAGTACGTCGTCGAGGTGGATCGCCGCTTCTACCTATGCAACAAGGTGGATGTGCAATCGCATTCAACGGGAACAGACGTCTACTTTGAGCTCACACTCACCGATGCGTGGGTGTGGGATGTGTACCGCACCTCACGATTCATCAAGTCGGCGCGTGTGGTTACCTTCAAGGACATCAACGTTGAGGAGCTGTCACACTCGGACGCGGATATGGACATTCCGTCGCAGTTCTAGCGATCACAAGCTTTCGCACAGAGCACAACGGCTTCACAAAGGCTTTTCAAACGCGAATATTTGGGGGAGTTTGCGTACATAACGCCTCGAAAGCCTCCCCAAGGACCAGTTCGCGGACAATAATTCAAGATGTAAGAGCGTATAGGAAGGGATAAGCATGGCAGATAAGCATCGCGTTGTCATCATCGGCGGCGGCCCAGCAGGCTTGACTGCAGCATATGAATTGCTCCGTGATGGTGGCAATGAAAAGTACGATGTGACCGTGCTGGAAGCGACGAAGCAGTTTGGCGGCATTTCTAGGACCGTCAAGCATGATGGCAACCGCATGGATATTGGTGGCCACCGCTTCTTCTCTAAAGACGATCGCATTATGCAGTGGTGGAAGGAAATCCTGCCATTGCAAGGCGCACCAAGCTACGACGACAAGAAGCTTAACAGGCCAGTCAACTTGACCGAAGGTGGCCCAGACCCAGAACAGACTGACCGTGTGATGCTTAAGCGCCACCGTCTCTCGCGCATCTTCTGGAACCACCACTTCTTCTCCTACCCGATCTCGCTGTCGGGCGACACCATCAAGGCTATGGGCTTTGGTCTGACGATGAAGGCAGGCTTCTCCTACCTGTGGTCGTGCGTGCATAAGCTTCCTGATGATAATCTCGAAAACTTCTACATCAACCGCTTCGGCCGCGTGCTCTACTCCCTCTTCTTCGAGGGCTACACCGAAAAGCTGTGGGGACGCCACCCGCGTGAGATCTCCGCAGACTGGGGTGCTCAGCGCGTCAAGGGCCTGTCCATCATGGCGGTGCTCAAGAACGCTTTCAAGAAGCTGTTCCGTCCAGCCAACTCGGGCGACCAGAAGAAAGTGGAAACCTCGCTGATTGAAGAGTTCTGGTACCCCAAGCTTGGCCCAGGCCAGCTGTGGGAAACCGTGGAGAGCGAAGTCACTAAGATGGGTGGCCACGTTCTCACTGATGCCCTCGTCACCGAAATTAACTCGGGCGAAGGCAAGATTCAAGCCGTCACCTACCGCGACTCTGAGGGTAAGGAAACCCGCTTGGAAGGTGAAGACTTCATTTCCTCCATGCCATTGAAGGACCTGCTTGAAGCCTTCGACCGATCCGACAACCCAGCTCCTCAGGACATGACCGATATCGCTGTTGGCCTGCCATACCGCGACTTCGTGACCGTCGGCTTGCTGTGCAAGAAGCTCAAGATTGTCAATGATGACTTCATTAACACCCCAACCTTGGGCAACCCGCCAATCGTTCCCGATAACTGGATTTACGTTCAGGACCCTGGCTACAAGGTTGGCCGCTTGCAGATCTTCAACAACTGGAGCCCCTACCTGGTCAAGGACCCTGATGAGACCGTGTGGATTGGCCTCGAGTACTTCACCAAGGAAGGCGACGACTTCTGGAACCTCACTGATGAGCAGGCTCGTGACTTCGCCATCCGCGAGATGATCCGCATGCAAGTCATTTCTTCGAAGGATGATGTGATCGACTTCCACCGTGAGCGCGTTAAGAAGGCATACCCTGCTTACTTCGACACCTACAAGGACATTGACCAGCTCATCGCGTGGCTCGATTCGTGGGGCAACCTTTACTGCGTGGGTCGTAATGGCCAGCACCACTACAACAACCAGGATCATTCGATGGCAACCGCAATGGAAGCTGTGTCGAATATCAAGACTGGTCGTACTTCCAAGAAGAACGTGTGGTCGGTGAACACCGAGAAGTCGTATCACGAGTCCAAGTAAGGGCTAGTTCACTCGCGGATGCTTTTATACCCGTGTTTGAGTAGAATAACAAAAGCGTATTGGCTGGAGTGCCTGCCGTAGAGGGCCTTCAGCATCAGTCCATAAACTGAAAGGCGCAAGATTAGCAGTGAGGGTTCATCAGCACTGATAATCTTGAGCAAAAACTGCAACCCTCAACGGCTGCATCAGTGCGGGATCGATACATCTCATGGGCAAACCTATGAGAAAAGGATGCGCAGTGAAGCTACTTCCGAGCGACGCAACAGGCCAATGCTTCAGGCCACAAGCTTGAAGGCTATGCAGCTCAAGCTTCGGCATGCTGAAGCGGGCAACATCAGGCCCAAGCGTGTGGGGAAGAAAAGCCACTGTGAGATGAGGAACTGTTCTGCGGCAGTTTCGGAGGTTCAGAATGAACGCTGTTGAAAAGTTCGAAGCCGCTCAGGTTGAAGCTGCTAACCGCGAAGTGCCAGATTTCCGTCCAGGCGACACCGTTCGCGTGAACGTGAAGATTTCCGAAGGCCAGCACACTCGTTTGCAGGCATTCGAGGGTGTCGTGATTGCTCGCCAGGGCAAGAAGTATCGCGAGACCTTCATCGTGCGTAAGATCAGCTTCGGTGTGGGCGTTGAGCGTCGCTTCCCAATCTACGATCCAGCCATCGACTCCATCACTGTGGTGAGCCGTGGTAAGGTTCGTCGCGCTAAGCTCTACTACCTGCGCAACCTGCGTGGTAAGGCAGCTCGCATTGTTGAGCGTCGTGATAACACGGTCACCAAGAAGTGAGCAAGCTGAACTGATCACTAGCTGATTTCAGCTGGAGGACTTATGGACACCCGAGTGATGAGAGGCGATTCTCGCGCTCGGGTGTTCGTGCATCTGGCGAGAAGGCGAGCTTCGGCTGGCCGAAAGTCGACGGCCAAGCTGCTGGCTCAGTGCTAGGCAAACTTCAGGTGGACGAGCGGGGGAGAAGATGTCGAATCCTCAGAATTTGCGTCGAGTTTCTGATAAGGAGGCGGGGCCGCGTGCTCAGCATCAGCGTGCTCCTTGGGTTCCTCAGGGCCCAGTTGTGACACATCGCAGCCGTCGTTCCACATTGCGCGAGCTCATTTTCGCCGTCGCAATCCCCATTCTTGTGGTGACGCTCATCCGCCTCTTTCTCTTTGACATTTACATGATCCCTTCCGGCTCGATGCTCGATACGTTGCAAATTGGCGACCGCATCGTGACGAGTAAAATCGCTGGCCGCTACCTTCCGATTCACCGTGGCGACGTCGTTGTGTTTAAGGACCCGGGCGGCTGGCTGGGTCGCGAATCTGACGGGCTCATCGGCTCGAATTACTTGGTCAAGAGGGTCATAGGATTACCAGGCGATGTGGTGGCTTGCGAGGGCAGTGGTGCTCCGATCACTATTAACGGCCACGCCATTGAAGAAAGCGAATACCTGAGCCCGGGTGTTCAGCCGTCCTCCTTCGCATTTTCTGTAAAAGTGAGTGCTGGTAACGTTTTCGTTTTAGGTGATAATCGCGCTAATTCTGCGGATTCTCGTTATCACACCCATGATGGAAATAACGGATTAGTGCCTTTGAAAGATATTGATGGCGTGGCTTTGAGCGTGTACTGGCCGGCGACGCATTGGCGTTCGCTGGGCCGTGATGACTCGATTTACGCACGTGTGGGCGGTGTGAAGGACGCTCGATAACACTGTAAGGACGTTCATGACTCAAATCATTCCCACCTGGGAGACGGAATCACAACTCGTTGCTCAGGGTGCCGGGCTCATCTGCGGTTTTGACGAGGTTGGCCGTGGTGCTTTGGCAGGGCCGGTGATGGTTGGATGCGCGGCTTTCCAGGCTTCTCGCGTGGGTGAGCAGCTGCCCAAGCATTTGCGTGATTCGAAGATGCTCAACGAAAAGTCGCGCGAAAAACTCTATTCTTCGTTGAGCTCGTGGCCTGATTTGTGGGCTGTTGGTGCTGCTTCCAACGCGGAAATTGACGCCTGGGGAATCTCCCTTGCCCTCGGTGTTGCTGCTCTGCGCGCTTTGGCCAAGGTTGAGCAGCAGGCTAAAGAGGCTGGGCTGGCTCTTACTTCTGGCTCACTTCAGCCCTCATTATTTGACGAGATTATCAGTACTGATAATCTTGAGCCTTCTGTTGTGTCGGGCGCTGGTGACGCTAAGGTGCCAGATGTGCGTGAGCCGGTTGACGGGGCTGATACTGGAGGGATGTCGGGTGCGGAGCCATTGCGCGTTTTTGGAATTCTGGACGGTCCCAACGACTATATTTCCAAGGCTCTGGGCTCCCAGCATGCGCCACAAATCGCGGCCATTCCTCAGATGTCGACGCAGGTGAAGGGGGATGCGCATTGTGCGAGCGTGGCTGCGGCGAGTGATCTGGCGAAGGTGACGCGAGACAGGATAATGGAGGAGCTTGCTCAGCAGGATAAGTATGCGGCGTACGAGTGGCAGAATAACAAGGGTTATGGCACGAAAGCGCATCGTGAGGCCATCAAGAAGCATGGGCCTTCAGATTTGCACCGCGTGACATGGCGACTTGTGTGATAAATACCCTTTGTGTGCTGAGAGTGTGTGCTGACTTTCGCTGTATAGGAGTGTGAGCGGCGATGTGTTCATGTGACAAGTGTCACAAGTAGGGAACAGGCTCGATAAAAGTATGTATCCAGCCCTGTGATTTGGGCGTATAGTGAGAATGTGACCGTTCACAATAAAGCTATTTCTATTCGTCAGGTTGCTCAACAAGCAGGCGTGAGCTATCAAACAGTGTCGCGAGTCATCAACAACTCGCCGAATGTTTCTCAACGCACGCGCACTCATGTTCAACACGTCATTGACCAAATGGGATACCGTCCCTCGAACTCTGCACGCGCACTGGCGACGAGGCAATCAAGGACGATTGGCTTCATCGTTGGTGGAGTGAGTTATTACGGGCCAATCTCGACCATGGGAGCGATCGAGGAAATGGCTCGCGCACATGGTTTGTACGTGTCTGTGAGCATTGTCGATGAGCGCGAGTGTACACCGCGCGATTATCAACAGCTGAGCTCGAATATGCTCGGGCTGGGAGTAGATGGATTAATTGTTTTGGCACCGACTCAGCAGATGTTTGAATCTGTGCTCTCCACTCCTGCCCAAGTTCCAACCGTTGTTCTGACGAGCTGCGACTATGGCCATGATGTGAGTGCACTGGAACAGCCAAACTTGTGGAGATTTGTGGGCATTGACCAAAACGAAGCCTGTCAATCTTTGTTAACGTACTTGCTGGGTTTGGGGCATCGCTCCTTCTGGTTCTTCGCCGGGCCGCAACAGTGGGGTGACGCTCGGGCGCGTCGGCAGGCGTGGGAAGAGCGAATGGAGCGGGAAAAGCTGCAGCATCCTGATATCAGCTACACGGTGAGCGAGCTGGAGAGTTGGGATGCGCAGGAGGCGTATCGCGCTGCGCTTTCGCAGTTTGCTTCGCTTCCGCGCGAGGTGATGCCGAGCGCGATTGTGGCGGCCAACGATCTCCAGGCTTTCGCGATTTTGAAGGCGCTGTATGCGCTGGGAATCAATGTTCCACATGATGTGTCTGTGGTGGGCTTCGATGACATGCCCGGTTCGGATGTGGCAATCCCTGCTCTGACCAGTGTGAACCCCGGATTTGCGCAGCTGGGCACACAGGCGATGCTAGCCATGATGGAAATGCTGGGCGATGAAGGTGCGGCTAGTGCGGCTAGTGCGGCTAGTGCGGCTGGGAATTCTGAGAGCGTGAGTGGCAGTCCGGAAAGCGCGAGTGGCGGGGAAAACTCTTCCGAAAGCGCGGAAAGCGATCCTGTGGCTGAAACTGCTGGAGTAGCGGTCGCGAGTGGTGTTCCTCAGCTGCAACTTTTGCCGGCACAAATGGTTGTTCGTGACTCGTGCAGTGCTGATTCTCAGCGCTGAAGTGGGCTGGCCGCAGAGTGAGTGTGATGGTATTCTCCAAAGCTTACGCGACGCGGGTCGCAGAGAAGTGAGTTGGTGAAGCGCGGAGCTTCTGTAGTTCAGCGACGGGGACGCCTGCGACACGCGCATGTGACCGTTCACATAAAACAGGCAGCGAGAAAGCGTAGTGATAATCTCAAACACTGATATACTTGAAAGAAGGAAATGTGACCGTTCACAAAATGGAGCGTGAAGAGGCGCACATCTCACCTCAAGTGAAAGCGAAGGAAGCCTCACCTCAAATGAGAGTGAAGGAGAGCTTCACTTCAAGGGAAGGCGCAAACCTCACCACAGGCGTGACACAGGGCAACAGGTCAAAGGAGACTTATGAGCAAGCAGTCGCAGATTGAGCAAGGAGCCACCTCCCTGGGAATCGAGTTCGGATCGACCAGGATCAAGGCCGTCCTCATCGACGAAAGCTACGAAGTGCTCGCATCGGGCGAACATGACTGGCAAAACCACCTAGAAGATGGAATCTGGACGTACCCTCTCGACGAAGTGTGGGCTGGCTTGCAAGACGCCTACGCAAACCTCAAGAAGGACGTCGAGGAAAAGTACCACGTGAAACTTACGCGCATTGGGACCATGGGCTTCTCCGCCATGATGCACGGCTACCTCGCCTTCGACAGCGATGATAATCTCCTTGTGCCATTCAGGACTTGGCGCAACACGATGACCGCCGAAGCCAGTGAAAAGCTCACCGCCCTGTTCAACTACACCATTCCACAGCGCTGGTCGATCGCACACTTCTACCAGGCCGTGCTCAACGGTGAAGAACATGTGAGCAAGGTGGCATTCCTCACTACTCTGGCAGGCTACGTGCACTGGAAGCTCACGGGCAAAAAGGTGCTAGGAATTGGCGACGCCTCAGGAATGTTCCCTATTGACCCAGAAACTCGCGGCTACAATACCCATGACATCGAACTTTTCAACGAGCTGCCAGAAATTCAATACCCATGACATCGAACTTTTCAACGAGCTGCCAGAAATTCAGCTGCTGCACGTCGACATCGCCCAACTGCTGCCAACCCCACTCGTTGCAGGTCAGGAAGCAGGCCGACTGAGCCAGGAAGGTGCCAAGCTTCTCGACCCAACCGGCGAGCTCACAGCAGGAAGCTTGCTTGCCCCACCAGAAGGCGATGCAGGAACAGGCATGGTGGCAACCAATGCAGTTCGCCCGCGCACCGGCAATGTGTCGGCAGGAACCT
>CASERW010000018.1 GCA_949290445.1 Aeriscardovia aeriphila
TCACCTCCAAGCACACCGAGCCCTCAAACAGGCCGATTGCCGCACCCATCGCCGTCTCCAACTGCACCACCTGCGGCGAGTCGGGGTTCGTCGGGTCGACAGTCTTGGTGTTGCGAATGACAGGCAGCGGCAAAATGCCGTTGTATTCGGCAAGCTTCGCCTTCAAAGCGTCAATGCGCACCCAAATGTTATTGGTGTTGAAGTACGGGTGACGCTTGATGTCGGTAGCTTTCGCAAGGTCAGCCTTAGGCACCTGGCTCATTTCGCGTAAGCGAATCGTGCCGGTAGTCTTGTCGAAAACGAACTGGCCGCCTTTCACATCAGCCTGGGTTTTCCGCGCCACCTCAACCATAAACGGCGCGCCAGTCTGGGCAAAGTAGCCGGCAACACTGGAGCTAGGGCGAGCACCCAGATTATCAGAGTTGGAGATGAACAAGTAACGAATACCTGCCTTCTCCAGCGTGTCGAGAATGCCAGAATCCGACAGCGTGGCGTACACATCGCCGTGACCTGGTGGGCACCACTCCAAATCAGGGTTTTCTGGCCAGCTGACAGGCTCCCCAGTTTCGGCAAGAATCTTGGGTTCGCGATGCTGCAAGATTTCCACCGGAATGTCGGTTTGCTTGAAATGGCGGTTGCGTCGCACCACGGAAAGAGTGTCCTTCGAGGTGCGATACGAGTTCATGAAGATGAGAGGCAGGTCAACACCTTGCGACGAGCGGGTTGCCACAACCTGACCCAAGATGATGTCCAAAAAGCGCATCGGCCTGCCCTTGTGCAAGCGCACGGGCAGCAGCGACTTCGCTTTGGACAGGCCCATCGACGTTCCCAAGCCGCCGTTGAGCTTGAGGAACGCGGTGTGCGCGAGGGCTTCGTGAGCGTCCTCTGCGCTGATCGTCGTCATCACTTCGGCGATAGAGGGAAGCTGCTTGAGTGGTTTAACGTTTTCCTCGGCGATGAAGCCAGAACGGTCAGATTCCCACTGGTGGTAGTTATGCGTAAACGCGGTAATAGCAACGTCGCTCATCCCGTCTGCGCGCATCCTGGCGATGGCATCATTCAGGCCCTGAACGCTCATGGGACCTTCCTTTCTCTGAGCAGTTTGGGAGCTCAAGCCTTGAGCTTGCTCGCTTGCCCTGGTGACTAGCTTAACGGCTAATCAAGCTCACACTGGTCTCGCTGAGCGACCAGCTAAGCTCACGTTTACCAACTGCTTTCCCATCGGTATTCGTCAGGTTTTCTATTCTACGGATTAGAGCAGCTTAGTGGTACCTCTTCCCCACTTTTGTTGATTTTCGTTACGATTTCCCCGCGCTCACGTCACTTTTCCTGCCTAATTGTCATGAATTGTGGGCAAAATGATCATTTTTGTTCGATTTTGTTCGTTGCTGTCAGCTCACAAGGTCGGCGCGCCTCGCCCTCCTCCCACAGGCTGGAATACAATGGACTTGCTGGATGATTTGAGAAGGCTGGCAATCTCGAGGAATTTCCTAAGATTGCCAATAACGCGAGCAAAGGAGCGAGCAATGGATATTCAGATTGCGAAGAAGATCACCATGGGCATGAGTTGGGCAGCAGCTGCAGCGCACATAGTGTCGGCCGTTATGGCCTTGGTGAAGGATAAGGATGCCAAGAAGGCGTCGTATCACCTGATTTTGAGCTTCACGAGCGCGATCACTGCTGTGGTGGTCGACCAGCTGCAACCTGATACTAAGGCTGACGCTTCCGAGGCTGCCGACGCCAACGACGCCGCGAAATCGTAAGTTCAGTAATCAATTAATGCCTCCCAGCACAAGGCGTTTGCTGTTTAAGATCAGACTCAGCTGCTCGCTGGCAGAATTCCGTTCACTGCTGTTTACCGCTATTCCTGTTTTGGGTTGAAGAAAGTAATTGCAATGGATAATCATTATCTGAGTTTTTCACAAGTAGCAGAGCTTCTCGGAGTTCCCTCAGGTTCTTTGTCGGGCTATAAGCTTCCCGAACCTGATGTGTGGATCGGACGCACGCGCGGATGGAGTAAGGCCACGATTGAAGAGTGGAATGCGAACCGCCCAGGCCATGGTGGTAGGCCACGAAAGCAGTAATGCCAGCAAGCAAACTGAGTGACCGCTTCATCGCTCAATTTCAGGGCGTTCCCCATCGAACGGCCTTACACAACTCGTTTGCTTATCTTGGTTGTGAACTGACTGCCCTATCGTTGTGAGCAACGAGGCGGCAGTACAATCGCTTTCTCTTGCATGTACAAATGGCGGCAGGAGCTTGCGTCACTTAAAGACATCATCTAATGTCCCATTCGCTTTACGCACGTCATATTCTTCTGCCACTGTGATAGTTGAAAATGGCTTTCCCTCTAGATAGAGCTTGTATGAGTATTTACTAACCCACTCTTGCTTCTCTTTGGGATAGGGTTTAATACCCATAATCTCATTAGTCCGTTTAATGACTTCTGGATCAGTTATTGGTGTCAGAGGCCAGTCCCTCATGAACTCTTGAGATGGCATCGTAATCACCTCTCATTTGAATTAATCCAAGATTAGGTACTAATTCGCCTTCTGACAATCTTCCCATACCGCTCAGTTCTCAATGTCATCACTTCAGCGGGTGTGGTTGCGTTGGTTTTGCTCATATAAGCCTTCCCTCTTAAGCCTGTTTCAGGCATGAAAAAAGGCAGCACGTGCGGACTGCCTATCACGTGAGTGCAGTGGAATCGAACCACCTCAAGCCACCGACTGGCACACCCTACTCATCAGTAAGCTTCAACTTCTTAAACACCTCAGCCTCATCAGGAAGCACTACGTAATGATTTGGGTACATATCAACGTCATCGCCATCATGAGAAAACCACCCCCGCAATCCCTCCCAATCATCGTAAGATACTGGAATTTCATAATCAGCAAAGTAGTTCATGGCAGCATAGAGCGCGATCGCCAATTCTCCACCCTGAGCCATATCTTCAACATCCCAGGCAACATCTTTATCACCAGATTGGCGAATACACTTTGCAAGGCTAAACGCGAGCTGATAATCAGGATCCTTAAGCAATTCTGGTGTAATCATCCTTCACCACCATTCAACGGGCAAATTATCGTAATTTTATCACCACTACACTGAGGCAGAATTCGTTTTCTTCAACTGCTGCATAAGCTAGGCCGTGGACACATTTTGGACACAGTTTTCAGAAAGAGAGGACAATTCGTGCCCACACCATGCCCACACCATGCCCACATTTTGACTCAATTCCCGAAATAACCACGCCAAAACTCAGATAGCAAAAGCTAAGCCGCACAACGGTTGAGAGCCTAAAAGCCAGTATAAACAAAAGAAAAACCCGCTATTACAAGGGTTTGCAATAGCGGGTTGAATGTCGGACCAACGGGATTTGAACCCGTGACCCCTTGTCCCCCAGACAAGTGCGCTACCAAGCTGCGCTATGATCCGAACGGTGTCAAGGTCGGAGAAAACAAAAGCTTACTGATGCAGAGTTAACAGTAGCCCTTATTTCTCGCTCTCTGTTTCATCGTCATATTCGAATTCAACAGGAATTCCCTTTTCACCAAGCTTCATTGCTGCTTGGCGCATCGTAGCATTCAAAATGCCGATGTCACCATACTCTGGCTTATTGCCATAGTAGCGAGCACGGTTTCGATAATAAGTCAACTTAGCGACAGGAATGTTCTGGTCGCTTCCCTGACGAGCTTCCGCCTCATTCATCTTGTCAACATGAAGATTCACGATCTTGTTCACAGTGTTAATCTGCTTGGCGCGCAAATCTTCCAGTACCTCCCAGGCATGGTCCGAAGGGTGGTACCTGACGGCGGACTCATTGGGGTTCTCCCAATACTGGATAGTAGCAATGTTCTTATGAAGCAACGCTGCCAGCGAACCGGTGCTGATCCCGATTAGCTCACGCAGTGCTTTCCAATCAGCTTTTGATCTCTGCATAATGATTGATTTTACCGAAAACTCGATAAATTTTCCTTATTCCTTCCTGAAAGATTTAAGAGAATCTTTGTGGACGGTAACCTGCTTGTTAAGAGTCGTTGCGAAAAAGAAATAATTGAGCGCTCACACACCTCAAGCTATGGAGATACCCCCCCCCCGCTCAATTCACTCAAATCGCGATATTACGAGGGTTTAAGGCTCTCCACTGGACAGGAAAACTCGAAGTGTAAACTTTTTCAGTTCTTCTTAAACAGCGACATTAACTTTCCTAACACTCCGGACACGCCAGAATCAGAAGAAGTATTTTCCGGCGTGTCGTCATCCTCAACCAGAGGATGCGTAGGCGTGCCCGGTGCCGAATCAACAACATCCAACACACGCACACCATTGAGGCAGAACGGGTTCACAGCAGCAACCAGAGGAAGTCCCGCCTCATCAGAGAGATACTGCGCCACGACATCAGGAACAGGCTTACCCTCCCACTCATCATGTAAGAATCTCTCCGCAGGAGTTGGGTTCGTAAAAGTGATGGTCAGAGTGTTCTCAATCAGTCGATACTGCGGAGCCACACCGTCAGCCACATACCCTTGCAGCTTCAACGGCATTTTTGCTCGAGCCCCGTTCCAAATGGCAACAGGAGTTTTGCGAGCCATGATGACCTCCTCTTTCATAGCGCATACTTATGTTGCGCTGGTAAATCTTAGTGTGTTGTTGTGAACTGGTTAACGGCGTTTGTCATTCTTTCGCTTCTCACGAACACGCACAGAAATCTGGATCGGCGTGCCCTCGAAACCAAAAGTTTCGCGCAACTGATGCTCCAAATAACGGCGATAACCCGGATCCAAGAAGCCCGTGGTAAAGATCACGAAACGAGGAGGACGAGTACCCGCCTGTGTCGCAAACAAAATACGAGGCTGCTTGCCACCGCGCAGAGGGTGCGGATGCGCCTGCTGGATCTTACCCAAGAACGAGTTGAGCTTTGACGTCGAAATACGCTGATCCCACGAGTTGAGCGCAGTGTTCATCGCATCAGCCAAACGGTTGGTATGCCAGCCAGTCTTGGCAGAAAGATTAACACGCTGCGCCCACGTCACCTGCGTGAACTCACTCTCATACAGTCGCTCCAGGCGAGCACGAGAGAAAGTATCCAACAAATCCCACTTATTGAACACGATCACAATAGCGCGACCCGCGTCAACAGCCTGGCTCATCACACGAAGGTCCTGTACAGAAATCGGCTGAGATACATCAAAGAGAACCAAGCACAGTTCCGCGCGTTCAATAGCAGCTTGCGTGCGCAAACTCGAATAGTACTCCGCACCCGAAAGCTTGTTCATATGGCGCTTAATACCAGCAGTGTCAATCACCTGCCACTTCTTACCGCCAATTTCAACAACCTCATCAATCGGGTCGCGGGTAGTTCCGGCAATATCGGTCACCACGGCACGCTCCGAATGGGAAAGCTGATTGAGAAGGCTCGACTTACCCACATTCGGCTTACCGATTAAAGCCACACGACGGAAATTCGACGAAGAGAGCAAACCAGAGGTGTGCTCCGCATTCTTCAACATCGTCATGCACGCATCCAACAGGTCACCCACACCCTTGCCATGCATAGCAGAAATCGGGTACGGCTCACCCATACCCAAACGCCAAAAGTCAGACGCTTCAGCAAAATCACGCACGTCATCCAGCTTGTTGACAGCAACCGTCACCGGCTTCTTCGACTTGCGCAACATACGAACCATGCGCTGGTCCATATCCGTCAAACCAGTCTGAGCATCCACCACCAGAAGCACAGCATCAGCAAGCTCAACAGCAATCTCCGCCTGGTTCGCAACCTCAGAGTCGATACCTTCGACGCCCGCTTCCCAACCGCCAGTGTCGACGACCAAGAAGTCGGAACCATTCCAGTTGGCCTCATAGCTCACACGATCGCGCGTCACACCTGGCTTATTCTCCACCACAGCAGCCTTGCGGCCCAAAATGCGGTTGACCAGCGTGGACTTACCCACATTTGGACGGCCAACCACCGCGAGCACACCAACTGGTTTCTGATAATCTAGGAGGCTCTCATCCTCCAGCGAGCCGCCGGAAAGCAAAGCGCGATCCTCATCGGAAAGCTCATACTCCTCCAAATCAGCATCAGAGAGCACTTCACCCGGATACAGCCTCTCAAACTCGGCATCCGGCAAAGGAAGGTCCTGCGCAACAAAAGCCTGGTCGACAATACGGCGGAAGGAATCCAGCGTCTGCTGCAAATCCATATGCGTGTTGTCAATAGTGATCACGCCTTCAGCAGCGCTCGTGAAATTGTTGACCTGAGAGTCAGCAGCGTCGCGAGTAGCCACGTCGTCCTTACCCGACTGGCCCTGCTGAGCCTGATGGTTACGGCGAGCCTGACGCACCTCTTCCGAGGCTGTCAGCAGCACGCGAACCTCAGCGCGAGGGGCGACAACCGTCGTGATATCGCGACCTTCCGCCACAATGCCCAAGCCTTGAGAGAAGGAATCAGGATCAGCCTGAGCTTCGATCTCCTTGCGCTGTGCGGCGATGAGAAGCTCGCGAACCTGAGGAATGGCGGCCACTTGGGAAACGTGGGCGCTCACTTCCTCGCTGTGCATTTGGCTGGTCACATCCTCATCGTCACTGACCACGGCAGGCTCCTGCGGGTCAATGACGAAGGTGACGTGGTTATCCAAGAAGTCGCGAACAGCATCAACCACAGCTTGAGGCTCGTCCAAGGCGACGCCTTCCTTTAAGCACCACCAGGTTGCTGCTCGGTACATGGCACCAGTGTCGAGGTATGCCAATCCGTATTCGTCGGCGAGCTGGCGTGAAACGCTGGACTTGCCGACTCCTGCTGGGCCGTCGATTGCGATGCAGATCACAGGCCTACCTCCTTCTCCAACTTCTTGACCTCAGGAAGGGTCAAAATACGGTAACTGCCCGGCTTCACTCCGTCGAGGCGGATCGGGCCGATTTGCGTGCGCATCAGGCGGGTCACTGGGTAGCCAACGGCTTCGAGCATGCGGCGAACGATGCGGTTCTTACCCGAGTGCAGCACTACCTTGACGACCGAGTGCTCGCGTGTTGCGGATACGACGTGCGCTTCGTCGCATTTAATCCAGCCGTCTTTGAGGTGCACGCCTTGGGTGACGAGGCGGCGCACGGTGGCGCGAGGAATGTTGCCGCGAACGGTGGCGATATATGTTTTGGCGATTTCGTAACGCGGGTGCATGACGTGTTCGGCGAGTTCGCCGTCGTTGGTCATGAGGATGAGGCCTTCGGAATCGTAATCGAGGCGGCCCATGTGGAAGATGCGTGGGTAGCCGTCGCCAATGATGTCGCGAAGAGTCCAGCGTCCCTTCTGGTCATCCATGGCGGAGAGCACTTGGCGTGGCTTGTTCAGGGCCAAAGTGATGTGCTTATCGTCGAGGTGTACGCGCGAGCCGTCAACCTTGATGGTCTGCTTGTCGGGGAAAACTCGGGTTCCCAGGGTGGTGACGAGTTCGCCGTCGATTTCAACGCGGCCTTCGGCAATCAGCTGCTCGCACTTTCTGCGAGAACCGTAGCCGGCCTGCGCGAGGAGCTTTTGCAGGCGCACTCCTTCGACCTGTTCGCTGGGGTTGGTGCCGTGGGAACCGGGGTCGACGGGGTGAAGCTTGGAAATATCAATGGGCTCGTGTGCCATGCGCTGTGTTGCAGCGTTGGCCGAGCGGCGTGCGATGGCGCGGCGTGCTGCCGAGCGGTTCGCTTGTTTCGCTTGTGAAGAGTTGTGTGCGGTTTGACGACCGCCGTGAGCGCTTAGAGCGCGAGAGTATTGATGTGGCATCGTTCTCCCAACGTGACCAGTGTTCCTCTTGTGTGTGCGCAGTGGTGTGCGTGCATATGCGCATTCTTGTCGGCAATTCCCAGCCTTTTCCCACGTTTATTGGTAAGGCTTGGTATACCGTAGATATGTAATGCAGATTTTCTGCAAGGCATACCAAAGGTTAAGTATATATGACGGATACAACACAGTCATCTCGCGCTCGTGTTCAGCGCGAGAATGGTTTCTCTCATGGTCTGCTCACCCGTTCTCTTCTCGAGCTCGTGGGCACTTTCTTCGTGGTGATGGTTCTGCTCTCAGCATCATCGTGGGATCGTATTTCTGATTCCTCCCTGATTCTGCCAGTGTTGGCAGCCTTTGTTGCTTATGCTGCTGCAGCCTATTTGACTGCTCCAGTCACTGGTGGCCACCTCAACCCTGCCGTTTCCCTGACTGCCGCTCTGACGGGCCGTTTGAAGTGGCTTGATTTCGTGGCTTACTGCGTGGCTCAAACCCTGGGTGGCATTCTGGCTGCTTTCACTATGAAGCCATTGTTCAACTTCATGGTCAGCACCTATAACCTGAAGGCTGGCGCTCAGAGCAAGCTGGAAACCAAGACGATGTGGGAGCTTGCCGCTAACCGTTACGCTGAAGTGCAGACTCGTTTGGGCGGCACGATGGAAGCCGCTATCATCGTTGAGCTCGTGGCTACCCTGCTCATCACTGCTGTTGCTGTGAGCGCTTTGAAGCGTAATGGCCTTCCTCGCCGCAACTATGCTGTGGCTACTGGCTTGGCTTATGCTGCCGGCACGGTCATGACCTCCATGATTACCAATTCGGCTTTGAACCCAGCTCGCGCTACTGGTTCTGCCATTCTGGCCAAGATCGATGGTGATGGTGAGGCTCTCACTGAGCTGTGGATCTTCTGGATTGTCCCGCTGCTGGCTGCTGCTGTTGTCGGTTTGATCGTCGTGTTGGCTGAGAACATGAAGCTTTCTGACGACTCTTCTGCCTCTTCTGACAAGGCTCAGGCTTCTGATGCCAAGGCTTCTGATGAGAAGGATAAGAAGAATTCTGATGATTCCGCTTCTGAGGGTGCTCAGCAGGTGAGCGACTCGGAAGATTCTCGCGATATCGCTGACTTCAACAAGGTGATGCGCCAGGATACTGAAGAGGTGAGCCCAGAGCAGGCTGCTGCCTCTCAAGCTGCTGAAATGGCGGAGTCGACGAATATCGATTACTCCGAGTCTCATGGCGAGGATGCCGAAGAATCTGAGTAATTTCTCCAGATTATCAGTCTGTTGAAATCTCTGAAAAAAGCCGCTTTCGCGGCTTTTTTCATATCTGCATGCAGCTCATTGCTGATTCACCTACGCTGTGCTCTGTTGGCGGCTGCGCATGTTTCTGCTATTGCACATGTTGTTGTGTTGTTACGCATGTTTCTCGCACTGAGCATCGTGGTCGTGGTGTAGCTCAGCTTCACGCCTTCTTTAGGCGAGAATCCACAACACCGTCCAGTAGGTGAACGGGATGCCCAGCATCAGGCCAAAGCCGATGAAACAGTCGAAGAACACCGAGCGCACTTTCCACGGGGAATGCGAGCGAGCCAGCAAACGGATCAGTGCACTGGCACCTACCACTGCGGAGAGCAAACCAATTCCTGCTCCTGTTAATCCTGTTGCAGCAAGAAGGCCGGAGAGCACGACGAGAGCGGCAACCAGCCACTCGAACCACGGCTTACCCTCATGCTTTTCAGAAACATACGGGTGCTTGTGACCAGTGATAAAGCTCTTCTCTTCAACTTCAGGGACAGGCGTGCTCTGTTCGGCGTTGTCCTCGTCATTGTTATCACTCTCGTCGAGGCTGTTCTTTTCCAGGTCAACGTTATTACTGTCGAGATGTTTCTCGAGTGGGCCTTCCTTCTCACCGCGAGCGAGCTGCGCAAGAGAGGCATTCACCACCTTCTCCTCGTCGCTGTCAGGGCGCTGCTCAAAGCTCTCAGAACGCTGGTAATCGCGGTCAAGACGAGGTTCATCAGCATCGAAACTCTGCTCATTGCGCTGTGTTGGTATGTTCTCGGCTGGCAAATTCTCACTCATGGGCACTCTCCTCGTCCACATCATGAATATGCTCGCTCGCCACTACTCGCTTTTTCACCTCGCTGGCGTGGAATGGAATAGTTCCATCGCCACTCACCTGCGGGCGTTTCTCAAACGACAATCGCTTACTCGGCTCGTCATACTCAGTATCCGCGCTGTGAGCCAGCACAGAGCTCACCGTCGCAGAAGAGTGCACGTGACCTTGCGCATTCTGGCGCTGTGCACTCTGCCCTTGTGCACTGCGGTAGCGGTAGATTACCACCGCACGAATAGCAATAATCACAAGGCTGACTACTACGAGAATCAAGCTGATGTCAGCAAACACCTGCCACCACGGATGCAGTAGTACAGGAAGTTGGTGTACAGCGCCTACTGAGGCTAAGTTGCGCGAGCCCAATCCACCCGAAGAGAGCGCAATCAGCACCCACCCCACAGCGGCGCAAGCGCCCACAACAGCGAGCTGGTTGACGATAGGAAGAATCAACACCACGAGGCAGGTTGGGATGAGGCGCGAAGAATACTGATAATCTCGAGCGCTAATGCGAACCAAGGCGACAACCCAACGGCGAATGATGAGCCTTAATTGCCACAAGCTATCGCAGGCAGCGAGCAAAGCCACCAGCAGACCGACCATCGGCAGAAGCGTTTGGCCCAGCGCCGGCAGAGGGTCAGGAATGTAGCCAAATACAGGGATCAGCGGCAGGTTGCGCGTGCTGAGGGCCGCAAGGGAGAAAGTGCCGAGGGCCCCGACGCTGAGCATGCCACCCAGCGCCCACACGAGTGCGTACACCAGATAGTTGGGCAGCCACAGCAAGAGCAGCAGTGCCAACACGATACGAGGTGCGCCACTCACCGCAGTCTGCTTCCACAGAAGGTCGGCTGTGTGGTGGCCGGCGATGAGCCAGTACACCCACACCCCGGCGGACAGCAGTGACAAGCCAATCAGGGCGATACGCAGCTGGCGCACTACCAAGTTGGGTACGCGGGCGAGAGCTTGAGCGCAGGCTTTGAGTGCGCGGCGAACAGTGAGAGGCGGCAAGCTATCTAAGCGCTTATCCGCCTCAGGTTCAGGGAAGAAAGTGTCGGAAAGTTGTGGCAAAGTGGCGAGCCAGGGCTGGTAGAGTTCCTTCCAGACGCGATGTACAGCAATAACCAGTACAATGGCGAGGAAGAGGACGAAGGAGTGGCCAATCACGCTGTTCATCTGAGATTGCTGAGAAGTTTCCAAAGCACGAGCGAGCATGAGCCAGGAGCCCAGCCAGCCCAAAGCGGCCAGAGGAATTTGGCTCAGGTTTCTTACGCGCAAGCTCAAAAAGATTGCCAGGCTGAGAAGGAAGGCGATCATCGTTGCAAGCAGAGGTGGAACTGAGATGATCACTCCCCCAAAATTCACCGGAAGTGCGAGGGAAAGCTTGATAATGTCCCAGCCGCCGACCACTGCTTGAGCGGCACCTGATTTCGCGTTTGTGGTCGTGACGACGACGAGCGCGCAACTGATGAAAGCGAGGGCGAAGAGTGCGAGGGGCGCGAGGAATGCGGCGACGAGGGCGCGCCAGGCTCCTGATGCGAGGTTAGTGAGGTCAAATTGCAACGAACTGCGCTTCGTTGAGCGTTCTACTTGTGCCATATAACCTCCGAACCTGTGATCCCTGAATATTCTAGGCGAGAACCCAGGTGAATACAAAAATGCCGCTCTCACACAAAGCCGCCTGAATACAAAAATGCCGCTCACTCGTAACGCCCACCCGGGCTCATCATTTGCAATATCGCAAATAAGAAGAAAGGATGATGAGCCTAGCGCCACGAGAAGCGGCACTCTTCAAGTCTACAGCATTTTCGCTGCCATTTTCGCTGCCATTTTCACTGCTTTCTGCACTTTATTTTGTCGCAGTTCTGTATTTATCACAGTTCGGCAGCGAGCATATGAGCCACAACAGCTCAGGCTGGCATGCCCATCAGCACGGAGATGGGATAGTCGCCCAATGCCTTGCGCCCTGGCAGGCCATCCAACTCCATGACGAAGGAGTAGCCTGCAACATGAGCACCTGCCTGCTTGAGAAGGTCCTCAGCAGCTGCAGCGGTACCACCGGTGGCAATCAAATCATCGACGATGAGAACACGATCACCTTTGTGGATGGTGTTCTTCTCGATTTCGATAGCCGCCTTACCGTACTCGAGTGTGTACTCCTGGTGGTAAACCTCAGGAGGAAGCTTGCCAGCCTTGCGGAATGGGATGAAGCCCTTGCCCAGCTTGAGGGCGAGTGGAGCACCGATCAGGAAGCCGCGAGATTCCAAACCACCAATGTAGTCGAAATCATCCAAAGACACTGGCAAAGCCTGAGCCAAGGCGTTGATGAGCAGCGCGTATGCTCGAGCGTCGGCCAAAACAGGAACAAAGTCGCGGAAAAGAATGTTCTTTGCCGGGAACCCAGGAATGGTGCGGAACAGGGAGATCAGGTAGTTACGATCTCCTTCCGCCATCTTGTTCAAGCCCTCCAGACGAAGGCCTTTGGTGGTGAGTTCTGCGGAATCTGCCATACGGGATCTCTCCTCGTCTCACTCGTTCTTGTAATCCTCAGAAGTCAGCTTTTCGTTGGCTTCCACAGGTTCTTGCTTGCTAGCCGCGTCTGCCTGGTTTGACTCGCTGGCGTGAGCAGCTTGCTCTTCAAGATTTTCACTGTTCTGAGAATCTTCAGCAGGAGCATCCTCATCAGCGTAGTGAGGGACGACAGGAGCCTGGCGAATGGACTGCACGCGCATGCGCAGCTTGGTACCTTCAGAGTCGATGACGACCTGATCATGAGCAATATCAGCTTCAACAACAGTTCCGATGATTCCGCCGATGGTAGCGACTTCATCACCTGGCTGAAGGTTATTGAGCCAATTCTCTTGCTCTTGCTGACGCTTACGCTGCTTACGAGTGGAAAGCCACATAAATAGGATGAGGACAGCAATAATGACAACCATAAAGAGGTTGTTCAAAAGAGCTGGGTTCACAATAGTCTCCTTTAATCACTACGCCCACCATCAGTGGGTCACTCATTCAGGGTAACGCACTAAGCAGACGCTCGCGGCTTTTCGTAACCTTCTCGCAACTTTTGCGCGACGAGCGCACTCACCGTCTGCCGCGCCGACCACACCGTCTGTCGCACCGGCTACACAGCGTGAGCGCGCCGTCCGCACAGCTAGAGCGCGCACCACAACGCACAACTAGAACAGTGGCTTCTGGCCTTGCGAAGGGTTGGGCAGAGCAACTCCCAAATGCTTCCACGCTTTCTCGGTTGCCACACGGCCTTTGGGTGTACGAATCATGAAACCTTGACGCACCAAATACGGCTCACACACCGTTTCGATAGTCTCAGCTTCCTCTCCCACCATCGAAGCGAGGTTCTTAATGCCAACCGGCCTGCCCTTAAAGCGCTTTACCATTGCCTCCAAAACGGCGATATCCAAGCGGTCCAAGCCTTCCGAATCGATCTGGTAGAGCTGCAAAGCCGCCTTCACCGCGCTCTCCTCAATATGGTCCAGCTCATGCACCACAGCCCAGTCACGCACACGCCTGAGCAGTCGGTTCGCAATTCGCGGCGTACCCCTCGAGCGCAGGGACAGCTCGCGGGCTGCTTGCTCATTAATGCTCACACCCAACACTTGGGCAGAACGTTGGATGAGCTTTTGCAGCTCGGAAGCTGGGTAGTAATCCAGATTGGCAGTAAAGCCGAATCGTGCGCGCAAAGGTGCAGGCAGCATACCTTCCCTCGTCGTCGCACCCACCACGGTAAAACGCGGCAAAGTCAGAGGAATAGAAGAAGCACCAGCACCCTTGCCGATCACCACGTCGACACGGAAATCCTCCATAGCAATGTAGAGCATCTCCTCCGCCGTGTGAGGAAGGCGGTGAATCTCATCAATGAAGAGAACCTCGCCCTCCTCCATCGAGGACAGAATGGAAGCAAGGTCACCAGGGTGCTGCACGGCAGGGCCAGAAGTGACGCGCAGGGACACTCCCAACTCGTGAGCAACAATCATGGCCAAAGTGGTTTTACCCAGGCCTGGAGGCCCGGCAAGAAGAATATGGTCCGGCGGAACCTCACGCTTAATGGCAGCATCCAAGAACAGGCGCAACTGCTCCTTGAGCAGAGGCTGACCGACAAAACTGTCGAGCGTGTTCGGGCGCAGCTCCTCATCACTCAAACGCTCTTCCGGCTGCGATTGAGCGGACACTGTTCGCAATGATTCTTCGCGAGCATTCTGATTATTTACCGTATCAGCTGCCCCGTTTTCCTCATACTGCGGCAAGCTTGCACCCGGGGCGAAAGGGTTGTAATTGAGCGTTGCTCCAGCATCTGGCACGAACTGCGGCTCAGGAGCTTTGCGCGATGCACGACTCACTTCTGCCTCCTTCCGATGTACGACAGAGTTTCGCGAAGAACAGTAGCAACCTCAGCGCTGGGCACATCCACCTCGAAACCATGCTGTTGCATGACGGCGTTCAAAGCATCCTTCGCTGTATCCGGCCTAATCCCCAAACCATCCAACCCTTGAAGAATGGTGGTCATGCCATCGGGCAAAGCTGCAGGAGCAGAAGCGGACGCATCCGCAACACCGTCGAGCTTGCCAGTCAGTTCCACAATAATTTTCTGTGCCATACGCTTGCCCACACCAGGAGCTTTGGATAGTGCAGTCACGTCCTGCGAGGCAACCGCAGTGCTAATCCCCTCAACACCACAGGTCGAAAGCAGAGAGAGTGCAGCTTTCGGACCTACGCCCGACACTTTTTGCAAGCGTAAGAACACTTCCCTCTCATTGGTGGAAGTGAAACCGTAGAGAGTCAGCGCATCCTGAGTCAGAGCCATATGCGTGAAGACCGTTTCTTCCCGGCCTTCCCTCAAACGCGCAAGGTCCGTATGAGGCATATGAACGCCGAAACCAATGCCATTGCAATCAATAACGGCACTATCTGGGCCAATACTGGCCACCAAACCGGTAAGTTGTGCGATCATACACCCTCCTTCGAACTTGTGTTCGATTATATCAGGTTACATACCGCGACCGTGCATGCGCGATTTATTCTGCTGTTGCTTCTTCAACGCTTCCGCCCATTGCCGTTGCGCAGGCGTGAGGTGCTGTTCTCTCTCCCCTCCTTGCAACTCGCCGGCAGGGTGCAGAGCATGAGTAATCGCCTGAGCAAGCGCATCCGCAGCATCTGGTGGGTCTGGCAGCTTGTTGAGGTTGAGAATTCGCGCCACCATTCTCTCCACCTGAAGCTTGTCGGCCTTTCCGTTGCCGGTCACCGCGAGCTTGACTTGGCTAGGAGTGTGCACAGCAACAGGGATAGAACGCTGGGCCGCGGCTACCATGGCGAGGCCAGCTACCTGCGCTGTACCCAACACAGTGTTGATATTATGCTGAGCGAAAACTTGCTCGATGGACACCACGTCGGGAACGAACTCATCCATCTTGGCGTTTAATCCTTCCCAGATTGTCAGCAGACGCAGATCCTGGGAAACGTCGATACTGGAACGAATAACATCGACGTGAATAAAAGAAAGCCGGCGGTATGCGCCGGCTTCAATAACCCCGACCCCACAACGAGTGAGTCCAGGGTCAACACCAAGGATAATCAACTCAGTCCTCGTCCTCGAGAGCAGCCATCACATCGTCATCGGCCGTCCAGTTGGAGTAAATATTCTGAACATCATCGAGGTCATCGAGAGCGTCGATAAGCTTGGTGACCTTCTTAGCAGCATCGAGGTCCAGGCTGACCTTGTTTGCAGCAACCATCACGGACTCGGAAGAATCGTGGTCGAAGCCAGCGTCGGTGAGAGCCTTGGTGACATCAGAGAGCAGGGATGGCTCGGTGATGACGGTGTACACGTCACCGTTATCCTCAACATCCTCAGCACCGGCTTCAGCAGCTGCCTCGAAGAGCTGATCGTAATCAACACCTTCGGAAGCAACTTCGATTTCGCCCTTACGAGAGAAATTGAAGCTCACGGAACCGGTAGTAGCAAGCGAGCCACCGTTCTTGGAGAGGGTGGTGCGCACGTCTGCTGCTGCACGGTTACGGTTATCGGTCAAGCATTCGATGATCAGGCCTACGCCGTTTGGTGCGTAGCCTTCGTACACGATGCTCTCGTAGTTGGCGCCACCGGCTTCAGCACCCGAACCGCGCTTGATTGCACGGGTGATGTTGTCAGCTGGGACGGAGTTCTTCTTCGCCTTGTTCACAGCCTCGAACAAGGCTGCGTTACCAGCGAGATCGCCACCACCCTGACGGGCTGCGATTTCGATGTTCTTGACGAGCTTGGCGAAGAGCTTGCCGCGCTTAGCGTCGATTGCCGCCTTCTTGTGCTTAGTGGTGGCCCACTTGGAATGTCCTGACATGGCGCTCCTCAAAGTAAATGAATAAAAGTCCTACAAGAGTATAACGACGTTGCCGGACTCAGGCGCAACTTTCACACCTGAGCTCGGCAAACGTCTGAAATTCAACGCTCAGCTGCGAGCTCAACGCGTATTATTACCGCTCAGAAGGGAAGATATCGCTTTCTGGCGTAACAGCAGGAGCTGGGCTTTCGTAGCCTGCTAATCTGGAGAACTCCTCAGCATACGCATCACGCTGGTTGCTCAGCAAAACAGGCATAGTACGGGTTTGAGCGATAATCGGCATGAAATTCGAGTCGCCATTCCAGCGAGGAACAACATGCTGATGCAGATGCGAGGCAACTCCTGCACCTGCCACTTCGCCCTGATTTACACCGATATTCATGCCATCCGGGTGAGAAACATGCGAGATAACGCGCATTGCCAAAACGGTGGCGCGCTCGAACTCTTGCAGCTCCTCGTCGGTCAAGTCGGTGAGAAGGCCGACATGACGGTTAGGGCAGATCATCAGGTGACCCGTATTGTACGGGTAGAGGTTCATGATGGCAAAAACCTTCTCGCCCCTCCAGATTATCAGTCCGTCACTATCGGCTTTCGCCTGTGCCGCGCAAAACGGGCACGGTTTACTCGCCTTCGGCTCGTGCGATCCGGCTTGTTCGGGCGCATCCGAATGTGCAGAACTGTTAATCTCGGTGTGGTGAGAGGCCTGAGAACGGGAAAACTTCCCGTTTCCCAAGACGTAAGCCATGCGCTGCGGAGTCCACAAGCGCTCATAGCCGTCCTCTTGGGGCGGGAAGTTATCCGCAGAATCGATACGAATATCGCTCATATACCAGCTCACTGCTCGACTGGCTCAAAACCAGAAACGCGCTGGAAATCCTCAGCAGAGTTGATGTTCTCATGTGTCTTGCACACGCTCGCCACGAGCTTGACAGCCTGAGCCTTGTCAACGCCGTTGAGCTGAGAGCCATCACGGAAGCGGAAGCTCACTGTACCAGCATTTGCGTCTGTCTCACCAGCAATGAGGGTGAATGGAACCTTCTGCTTAGCTGCGTTGCGAATCTTCTTGCCGAAGCGGTCATCCGTGGTGTCGAGCTCGGCGCGAACGTCGTTTTGACGCAGTTCATCGCACAGCTCGCGCATGTAGTCGGAGAACTCGTCGGTGACAGGCACTGCCTCAACCTGAACTGGGGCGAGCCATGCTGGGAATGCACCAGCATAGTTCTCGAGCAGGATGGCGAAGAAGCGCTCAACAGAGCCGAACAGAGCGCGGTGAATCATCACTGGCTCCTTGCGGGTACCGTCCTTGTCGATGTACTCCAGGTGGAAGCGGTGTGGCTCCTGGAAGTCGAGCTGAATGGTGGAAATCTGCCAGTTGCGACCAATGGCGTCGATGGCCTCGACGGAGATCTTTGGACCGTAGAATGCTGCACCGGCTGGATCCTCACGGAATGGCAGGCCAGATTCGACGACGACCTCACGCAAGGTATCCTCTGCCTCTTGCCACACTTCATCGGAACCGATGTACTTATTCGGGTCCTTGGTGGACAGCTCGACGTAGAAGTTCTTCAAGCCGAAGTCCTTGAGCACCTGCATGACGAAGTGCAGGATGGACTTGAGCTCGCCGGACATCTGCTCACGAGTGCAGTAGATGTGGGAATCATCCTGAGTCAAACCACGCAGACGGGTCAGACCATGCACCTCGCCGGACTTCTCGTAACGGTAGACGGTGCCGAACTCGAAGAGGCGCAGTGGAAGCTCACGGTAAGAACGCTGACGGGATGCATAAATGAGATTGTGCATCGGGCAGTTCATTGGCTTCATGTAGTAATCCTGGCCTGGCTTCTTCACCGAGCCGTCGGCATTGTACTCCTCATCCAAGTGCATTGGCGGGTACATGTCGTCTTTGTACCAGGAAAGGTGACCGGAGGTTTCGTACAGCTGGCCCTTGGTCAGGTGTGGGGTTTGAACGAAGGAGTAACCTGCGCGACGGTGCATTTGGCGAGAGTAATCTTCCATCACGTTGATGATGGTGCCACCCTTAGGATGGAAGACGACGAGGCCTGGGCCGAGCTGGTCTGGGAAGCTGAACAGGTCGAGATCATGGCCGAGCTTACGGTGGTCACGACGTGCTGCCTCTTCGAGCAGGCTCAGATGCTGCTTGAGCTCTTCCTTGGTGGGGAAAGCAGTGCCGTAGATGCGCTGCAGCTGCTTATTCTTCTCAGAGCCCAGCCAGTAGGCTGCTGCCGTACGCTGGATCTTGAATGCGCCGATGTACTTGGTCGATGGCAGGTGTGGGCCCATGCACAGGTCCTTCCATGCAACGGAGCCGTCTTTGCGCACGTTATCGTACATGGACAGCTCGCCGTTGGCACGAACCTCGGTCGCTGCATCAGCCTTAATCTGCTCTTCCTTCAAGTTGATCAGTTCCAGCTTGTATGGCTGGTCCTTCTCTTCTTCTTGTGCCTCTTGTTGAGAAACAACACGACGGCGGAAGCTTTGATCCTGCTTGATAATCTCTTGCATCTTCTTTTCGATCTTCTTCAGATCGTCAGGAGTGAAGGGATTTTCGACATCGAAATCGTAATAGAAGCCGTCTTTAATCACCGGGCCGATTCCGAGCTTGGCATCAGGGAAGAGTGCCTGAACTGCCTGTGCCATCACGTGAGTGGCGGAGTGGCGCATAATGTGCAAGCCGTCCTCAGAGGTGAGTGTGATTGCTTCGACCTTGTCGCCGTCCTTCAGTGGAGTGTAAATATCACGAGGAACGTCGTTGATCTTGACTGCGATCACTTGTGGATCGTCGGCGAAGAGCTCCTGACCCGTGAGAGAGGACTCAATTTCCTTCTTCTCGCCGTTGAGCTCAATGGTGATGTTGTGGTTTTCTGCCATTTCCTTGTCCTTTTTCTTCTGGACCTGCTTTACAAGGTGCAGGCCTGTTGGACACGCGGGTTTCGCGTTGCTTCCACGCTACGAGGCAACTATGACAAGGACACACTGAGATTGTCACCGCGCAATTGCGTCACCGGAGAATAAGGAATAAGAAAAAAAGAGAAATAACAAGAACTCGGGTGGGCGATACTGGAATCGAACCAGTGACCCCTTCGGTGTGAACGAAGTGCGCTAACCGCTGCGCTAATCGCCCGAATAAAAAGGAGTCCGAATTGCTCCGGACTCCTAGTTGTGGGCGACGCTGGGATCGAACCAGCGACCTCTTCCGTGTCAGGGAAGCGCGCTCCCTCTGCGCCAGCCGCCCAATGAGGACAATCCTCGAGGTGGGTACGAGAGTCGAACTCGTCTATACGGCTTTGCAGGCCGCTGCCTAACCGCTTGGCTAACCCACCGTACAGGTCAACGTATCGGACCCTCGAGCGGACAACGGGACTCGGACCCGCGGTCTCAACCTTGGCAAGGTTGCGCTTTACCAACTAAGCTATGTCCGCATGTTCTTCCGAACTTGTACCTCGAAAAGCTTGGAAACTCAGGGAACTGAGCTCTTTACTTTTCTCGAAGCTGTGAAGGACAGCTCCGAAGCACAAGCAACTACTATACACCCGCAGGAGACTTTGACAAGTCCCCGTGTGTTTTCGGAGTGTCGTCTAGCGCGATGTCAATCTTAAAAGCCTGTTATTCCAACGATTCTGAATCTGACACGCAGAGGCTCCTTGCCGACAAGCTCAGCAAGGTCAGAGCAGGAAAAGTGGAGTGCGAATCGGCGATTAAGGAGGTCAAATAGAGTGCCAAAAGCATCAATGCGCGTGTCGAAGAGCGCTCCGCGTGGGTTCCGAGAGAGTTCCGGGAGGGTGGATGTGCGTGTCGTCACATGGGTTCATGCGAGCTTCAATCGCTACCTGAGATATCAGTAGAGAAGATAAAAACTCATTTTGCCCCACTCCTCTGTGAGCGTATCCGCCAAGGGCGATTGTTTTCCCGACACACCCCAGCTTCTTCTACGCTAATACGTATGGAGAAAACGAATGCAGAGCATCGCACGGTGCTCGTGACCGCCTTTGAAGGCTGGAATGATGCAGGCAGTGCGTCATCACTAGCCGTGCGTACTCTTATTGAGCACACCGAGGCCTTACCTTTTACAGAAGTTGATGACGACTTCTTCTATGACTACCGCGACACTCGCCCTCAGCAATGCACCGCTTTAGGGTTTAAGAGAATCGTGTGGCCAAGCTTCATGTTCTACCGTGCCACCATCAGCCCTGAACTCACTCTCCTGCTCGCCGTCGGCCCCGAGCCCAACCTGCACTGGCGTGACTTCTGTACGACAATCGTGGGAATTTGCGAGGACGAAAAAGTTGACCTCATTGTTAATCTCGCATCCCTCTACGAGTCAAACCCTTACACGAGGAACATTCCTATCGGACGCGTCGATGGCTCGGACCTGTCCATCAACGAGAACACGTACACCGGCCCCGTGGGGATTACTACCATTCTGAACCTTTCAGCAGCTCAGCAAGGCCAGAAGTCTTTGACTTTATGGGCTGATGTGCCGGAATACTTGCCTTTTGACCAATGCCCTCCGGCAACGCTTGCTCTCATGCGTAGCTTGTGCGCCGAGGTGGGTGTGGAGAGTATGAAAGGCATGGCCAGTGTGGAACTCGCCACGCAGATGTGGATGAAGCAGGCCAACAGCTATGTGGAGCAAAACCCTGCGCTGGCGCAGTCGTTGAGCGAGATCGAGCACAATTGGGATGTTCAGCAATCTCACCAGCAGAAGGTTGCCGCTTCCGAACTCGTCGACGAAGCAGAGCGCTTCCTTCGCTCCTACGACCGCTGCGATTGGGATGCGGAAGGCCGCACTGAGCACACCCATCCGCTTGACCCGGAAAGCTTGCCGAGCTCTCAGATTAAGAAGCATTTGAAGAAATTCGGCGGCGACGACACGAACGAGTGAGGACAGCCGGTTCACACTCTGAGACTATCGCCGTTATGAAAGGCGTCACTGCCCGGGGGGGGGGGTGACGCCTTTTCTATGCCGTTTTTTCTGGGAAGTACTTCCCTACTCGGCGCAGTTTGAGCTTCAGTCGTTTGAGCTTCCGTCGCTCTGAGCCTCATCGTTTTCGCCGGTGCTGTCATCAGCGTCGGCCTTATTTTTATCCTCATCACTCTTCTGAGCTTGCGACTGCTTCACCGCATCCTGCTTCGAAGCGAGATCAGCGGTCGCATCCTCAATACGCGCTTCCACCTTCTTCTTCCTCTTCAACAGCTTCTTCGCCGTTGCAAGAGAGGCTTTGAGGTCATCGCGAGTACTCTCCTGAGCAACCGAACCTTGAGAATCCTTCAGCAGTTGCTCGGCGTTATCCACCGCATGAGAGAGCACGAGAATAGCTTGGTTGAGCTGATAATCATGAACGGAAGCGTTGACTGCTTTCACATCGGCTTTCAGCTGTTGAGCGCGCAAAGTGTAGCGGTCGGAAAGCTTCTTAAGCTCATTGGCTCGCTCCACCAGAACTGAGGTTTCCGTAGACATCAGCGGGCAGGTATCCACCACGGCATCGATCGGTTGAACATCCTTGCGCAGGCGAGTGACAGTGCTCGTGTCGGCAACTTCCTTCTCACTCACTGCGCGCGCCGAATGCACGTCGTCTGACTCGAGAACTTTGAGGTATTCGTCCTTTGCGCTCGCCACTTCTCCGTAGGCGTTGCGGCAATTATTCCTCGCCGACTCGAGCCTTTGGCGTCCTGCACCCTGCGCTCCGACAGCCACCAGGGTCACAATGGCGAGAAATACCGCAACAACAACTGCTGAGTGGCGGCGGCGACTGGCCTTCCTTGGCGAAGTCTCACTGCTCATAACACTCCCCTCTTCCTCTCCCAGATTATCAGCCCGGCTTCACCGCATGGCAGCAAAAGAAAAGCGCGGCCGAAGCCGCGCCATCAGTACACTTGCGAAGATGCGCAGTGATAATCTCAAGCCCTACGCTGTAGCCCCTGCGGCAACGGCAGGCATCACATGCGTGAGCAAAAGAAGAGCCAAAACGACGGCGACGCCGATACGCCAGAAAGCGAAGCCCTTAAAGGAATGCTCGGTAATCAAACGCCAGCAGAAGTAGAAGACGAGGTAACCCACCACAAAGGCGACCACGGTAGCCACAATGGTCGGACCCCAGCCAGGGACGAGCGTTTGCGTGCGGGAAAGCTTGATCGTCTTCACCAACTCCAGCAAACCGGAGCCAAAGACGGCTGGCAAAGCCAAGTAGAAGCTGAAACGAGCAGCGGCAGACTTCGTCAAGCCCCTCAAACGAGCGACAGTGAGCGTCGAACCAGAACGCGATACGCCAGCCATCCTTCCAGGTCATCTGCTCTTCATCGATCTCGCGCGGGAAACGCTCATCAACCAGCCACAAGATGACGCCGAAAACAATGAGCATGGCAACGGTGATCCACAAGTTGCGGAAGAGAGAGTCCGTGTACTTCTGCACCAACACGCCGGCCAAGACGATGGGCAGCGTGCCCAAAATCACCAGCCAGCCCATCAGCGCGTCGGGGTCGCCCTTGCCGAAACGGTGCGCAACATCCGAGCCGTTCTTACCCACCAAAGCGAGGAACCAGCGGCTAATAATGCGGCCAATAGCCTTGCGCCAGTAGATCAGAAGGGCAAGCTCAGTGCCGAGCTGAATGATAGCGGTAAACTGCGAACCCCAGTCACCCGCACCAATAAGCTTGCCCACAATGAGGAGGTGGGCAGAAGAACTGACGGGAAGGAATTCTGTCAAGCCCTGCACGATGCCGAGAATAATCGCCTGCAGATAATTCATATGACTAACGTCTACCATTGAACGAGGAGAAATACACGAGCGGATACACAAGCGTTACACAGTTAGCTCATTCGTTGACTCTGCTAGGCCATGAATGAGCACATGTACCCATTCGTGCCCTAGTCATTGTGACCTAGCAGGTGCATGGGTGTGAGCAGTAAGCTCATTTGTACCGATGAGGAGGAAGTATGCCGCAGGTTTCTATCCATCGTAAAACTCGTTTCAATCCACCTCAGAACTTCTTCCCTGCCGAAGCAGCAGGGCTGAAGTGGATGAAAAAAGCTGAAGCTCAGGGCGGTCCGCGCGTGTGCACGGTGATTGACGTCAACGAACGCTACCTCGACATTGAACAGATTGCTTCAGCTGGTCCTACCATTCAAGCTGCTCGCGCATTCGGTCGCGCGCTCGCACGTATGCATGATGCAGGAGCCTCAGCCTGGGGTTGTGCACCTGATGGTTTCACAGGCCATTGCTATTTCGGTCCTTTAGACGACCCTGTGCCGATGCCTACAGGTTCGTGGCCCAGCGTGGAAAGTTATATTCGTAACGCTCGTTTGATTCCGATGGTCGAAATGGGCATTGCTCGCGGCCAATTAGATGAGCACGACCTCGAAGTGACCAAGCAGGTGTGCGATAACTTGCCCGAGTTGTTGGGAGAAGCTCGTTTGGACTCTCCTGCTCGTGTTCATGGGGATTTGTGGAGTGGCAATCTCATGTGGACTCCTGCTCGTTCTGCTTCTACTCCCGGTGGCGTTGAAGCGGTTTTGATCGACCCTGCTGCTCACGGTGGCCATCGTGAGGAGGACCTTGCAATGCTTGACCTCTTTGGCTGCCCTTACCTCGACGACATTATTGAGGCTTATGATCATGAGCATCCTCTGGCTCCTGGTTTTGAGACTCGTTTACCTCTGTGGCAGCTCTACCCTATCGCCGGACATTGCGTTTTCTTTGGTGGCGGCTATGTGGCACAGTATCGCTCTTTGTGCGCTCAGCTGCTAGAGAGTTTGTGATTCTTGTTGGGCTTCCTGTTTGGCTTGAGATTACCAGCAAGAAATTGCCAGTACGAGATTGCCAGCACGAGATTGCCACTGAAGTGAGAACGCGCAGGCGGTGGAATGCTGTGAAGTCCTCGTGAGCTCGAGAATACCAGAGCTGCAATTATGGGACCAATCCAGTTTGATTGAAGAAGAAAACCGGCAACGAATACTCTCAGTAAAGAGAGGTGAAACTTATGTGGGGCAGAACAGAAACTGGGATGTTCCTGTTCTGCCCCACAATCTTACCCTCAGAGAGAAAATCAGAGAGAAGGCTCACTCGCCGGTGAACATATTCTTCAAATGATCGAAGAGACCGCGGTCACGGCCCTTGCCTGGACGAGCAAACTGCTCTGGCTTATCCGATTTACTGGCCTTATCAAACGCTTCCAAAGCCTCCCGCTGAGCAGAGTTGAGCTTCTTGGGCACCTTCACCTGAACATGGGCCACCACATCGCCACGCTCACCTGGGCTGTTCAAAATGCCAGCGCCCAAGCCCTTCACGCGGATCTCTTCCTCCGGCTGTGTACCCGGCTTCAACTCGACGTTCTGCGGGCCATCAAAAGTGGACAAGGTGACTTCGTGGCCCAAAGCAGCCCACACCATCGGCACAGAAACCCAGCAGTGCAAATCATTACCGACGCGAACAAACTGCTTATCAGCAGCCACATGAATGTCAATGTAGAGGTCGCCTGGCTGGCCGCCGCCCAAGCCCACGTTTCCGCGGCCGGCAACACGCATGCGCGTGCCATCCTGAACGCCTGCAGGAACATTGACCTTCTCGACATGCTCATCAGCCACACGGCCACTACCACCGCACTGAGTGCATGGGTTAGGAATCACCGTGCCGAAGCCATGGCAGTTCGAGCACTCCACCTGCGTCATCATCTGCGTCATCAACACGCGGGTGACCTTCTGCTGGAAGCCCGTACCCTTACACACCGAACAGGTCACCGGCTGAGAGCCATCGGCAGAACCATTGCCATGGCAGGTTGGGCACGTAATGTACGTGCGAGACTGAACCTCCTGCACACCGCCGAACACTGCGACCTTGAGTGGAATGCGCAAATCGGCCAACACGTCAGAGCCTGGCTGGACGCGAGGCTGTGGACCGCGCGAGCGCCCACCAAAGCCGCCAAACATACCACCCAAGTCGTCGAAAATATCGGCAAAGGAGCCGTAACCACCCTGCGAGAAACCGCCAAAGCCAGCAGAAGCCTGAGGATCCTCTGGGTCGATGCCCTGATCCACCATGCGCTTCTTCTCAGGGTCGGAGAGGATTTCGTAGGCTTTGTTAATCTCCTGGAATTTCTCCTGGTACTGCGGACCAGCGATATCAGGATGGTACTTGCGCGCCATCTTGCGATACGCCTGCTTGATTTCATCGTCGGAAGCATCGCGAGAAACGCCGAGAACTGCGTAATAATCAGTAGCCACTCTCAGACCTCCTGTTGGCCGATAATCGAGGACAGATATTGTGCCACTGCCTTCACAGCAGCCATGGTGTTCGGATAGTTCATATGCGTTGGCCCAATAGAACCAACAAAGGCAAGGCCGGAATGCTTCCCCTCTTCCTCAGGATTATCAGAATTGGTGGAAGAAGCCTCGGAAGTGTCATCATGCGCGCTGATAATCTCATCGCCATAGCCAGAAGACACCACAGCAACATCTTGCAAACCGTCCGTATGGGTTTCCGAGCCGATCGCCACGCCCACACCGGTGCCGTTATCAGCCTGCGAAACCGTCGAGAGCAAGCGCAACACCACCACCTGCTCCTCCAAGGCGTCAAACAGGCTAGCGAGGTCGCGAGCAGAGGAATCGGAACGGCGAGCCAAAGCGGAAGTACCGGCCATATACAGAGAATCGGAATCAGCGCTCATACCGTGAATGGCGTGAGCAACCTGGGCGAGCAAAACGGCGACATCGCGATATTTCGTCGAAGTGGCCAAGCTCACGCAGGCGCGAGGAATAGCGGTGAGAGGCTTGCCCACACACATTTCATTAATGCGCTGCATCACCTCATCGACGAGCTCGGCAGAAGTTTGCTTTTCAGAGACCAAAGTCGACTGCTCAACACGCCCAGAATCGGTGATAATCACCATCAAATAGGCATTCCACGCAAGGCGAACAAGTTCGAAACGGCGCAAAGACGAGGACTGAGCATTCGGGCTGGCAACGATGGCGACCTGGCCGGTGATCTTCGCCAAAAGCCTCACCGACAATCGCAAAGTGTCCTCCAAAGAGACGGAATGCGAGAGGACGTCAGTAATAGCGTGCATCTGCGCGGCAGTGAGCGGGGCAACATGAACCAGGCGATCAACGTAGAGGCGGTAGCCGCGCTGAGTAGGAACCCGACCTGCAGAAGTGTGGGGCTGGACCAAGTAGCCGTCGTCTTCGAGGGCGGCCATGTCATTGCGAACGGTTGCAGAAGAGGCTTTGACGGGGAGAAGTCGAGCGACTGTCGATGAACCGACTGGCTCATGGGTACTCATATATTGGTCGACCACGGTTCGCAGCACGAGCATTCGCCTCTCTTGCTGGCTATCAGAACGTTCATTCGCCATAACTCCTCCTTTCCGTTCCCTTCCTTTTTAGCACTCTAGCGCCTCGATTGCTAAATAATCGCCGCGAGGAAACATTGAGCTCAAGGCACAGCAACCGTTTCCCGCTGATTTCGTCAGATGTGACAGATAAACTTTTACACGGTATTTCAGGTCTGTTTCGGTCCCACCGTTGCGACCTCAATCAACCGAAAGGAGAAACATGAGCGATTTCAAGTGGACAGAGCTTGACCAGCGCGCTGTCAACATGTCCAAGGCACTGGCTGCCGATGCCGTCGAGAAGACCGGTTCCGGCCACCCAGGTTCTGCCATCTCGCTCGCACCGATCGTTTACACGATCTATCAGCGCTTCATGAAGCACGATCCAGCTGACCCACAGTGGCTCGGCCGCGACCGCTTCATTCTCTCCGGCGGCCACGTCTCCCTCGTTCAGTACGTGCAGCTGTACCTGTCCGGCTACGGCATCACCCTGGATGATTTCAAGCAGTTCCGTTCTCTCAACGGTAAGCTGACCGGCCACCCAGAGTACGGCCAGATCCCAGGCATTGAAATGACCACCGGCCCACTCGGTCAGGGTCTTGCATCTGCTGTTGGCTTCTCTTATGGCCAGCACTATCAGCGTGCACTTCTCGATCCAAAGGCTGCTCAGGGCACTTCCCCATTCGACCACAAGGTGTGGGTCATCGCTGGCGAAGGCGATCTCGAGGAAGGTGTTTCCTCTGAGGCTTCCGCAATGGCCGGCATCGAGAAGCTCGGCAACGTCTTCGTGATCTTCGATGCAAACCACATTCAGATCGAGGGCGACACCCGTATTGCTCTCGGCGAGGATGTTCTCAAGCGCTATGAGGCTTACGGCTGGTACACCGACGAGGTCTCCTTCGTTCAGCCAGACGGCTCCTACAAGGAGGACGTCGAGGCCTTCGCAGCAGCAGTTGAGAAGGCTGAGAAGGTTACCGACCGTCCACACCTGATCAAGGTGGACACCCTCATGGCTTGGCCAACCCCAGGCAAGACCAACGATCCTTCTGCACACGGCTCCAAGCTGGGTGAAGAGGCCACTGCAGCCCTCAAGAAGGTTCTCGGTTTGAACCCAGAAGAGAGCTTCATCGTTGATGAAGAGGCTCTCGAGCATGCTCGCGAGGTTGCCAAGCGCGGTCTCGAAGCACATGCTGAGTGGGATAAGAAGTTCGAGCAGTGGCGTGAAGCCAACCCAGATAAGGCTGCTCTCTTCGACCGTATGCATGCTGGCGAGCTTCCAGAGGGCTTCGATAAGGCTCTCGACGACCTCGCTGCTACTTACCAGGCTGGCGACAAGGCTGCTACCCGTAAGACCTCTGGTCAGGTTCTCAACGCAATCGCAGCTGTGATGCCAGAGCTGTGGGGTGGTTCTGCTGACCTCGGTGGTTCCAACAACACCACCATCAAGGGTTCTGCATCCTTCGATCCATCCGACGAAGTGACCACCCAGTGGCCAGAAGCTTCCTATGCAGGCCGCGTCATCCACTTCGGTGTTCGCGAGTTCGCCATGGGCGCTGTGACCAACGGCATCCTGCTCGGCTCTGACACTCGTCCATTCGGCGGCACCTTCTTCCAGTTCGCTGATTACGAGCGTCCAGCAGTTCGCTTGGCTGCTCTCATGGACATTCCAAACCTGTATGTGTGGACTCACGATTCCGTGGCCCTCGGTGAGGATGGTCCAACCCACCAGCCAATCGAGCACCTCGCTTCTATGCGTGCAATCCCGAACCTCGAGGTTGTCCGCCCTGCTGACGAGTTCGAAACCTTGGAAGCTTACCGTTACTTCTTCGAGAAGAACAACACTCACCCAACCGCAATGATCCTCACCCGCCAGGGCGTTCCAACCCTGAAGGAAACTGCTGAGAAGGCTCACGAAGGTGTTCGTAAGGGCGCTTACGTCCTCGTCGACACTGAGGGCACCCCAGACGTCATCCTCATGGCTTCTGGTTCTGAGGTTCAGCACGCAGTTGAGGCTGCTGCAACCCTCAAGGAGAAGGGCATCAACGCTCGCGTCGTGTCTATGGTCTCCATGGAGTGGTTCGAAGAGCAGTCCGCTGAGTACCGTGAGTCCGTGCTCCCATCCTCTGTGAAGGCCCGCGTCTCCATCGAGGCTGGCATTGCAATGCCTTGGTACAAGTACCTGGGCGCTTACGGCAAGGCTTGCTCCATCGAGCAGTTCGGCCTGCAGGGTAACGGCGCTGAGAACATGCGCGTCCTGGGCATGACTGCTGAGCACGTGGTCGAAGCTGCTGAGGCTTCCCTCGCTGAGCTCAATAAGTGAGCCACGTTCTTCACACGCTTTCTGAAGAGGCGCTATCACAAGGCTTGTGACCAGTTGAGTGAAGAAACGCCCTCCACGAAAAATTGAAGAACAAAACTTTCTCTCACAGGGGTAGCTTCCCATCGCACAAACTTGGGGGCTACCCCGTCGTGAGGGTATGAGAAATTTAGCTTGTTGGCCGTGTAGTTGCGGCCAATTTCAAGGAGGAACTAAATGGCAGAGAATGTCAACACCCAGCGCACCAGCGACAACGGTGTGTCCATCTGGCTCGACGATCTCGATCGCACCCGCATCACTTCTGGTAATCTCCAGGAGCTCATCGACAACTTCAACGTTGTCGGCGTGACCACCAACCCATCCATCTTCCAGAAGGCTCTGGCTCAGGTTGGCCCATACGACGAGCAGCTCAAGGAGCTCGGCCGTATTCCTGTCGACGACGCCATTCGCGAGCTGACCACCACCGATGTTCGTAACGCTACCGATATCTTCCGTGGCGTTGCTGAGGCTTCCGGCTGGGTCAACGGCCGCGTGTCCATCGAGGTGGATCCTCGCCTCGCACACGAGACCAAGAAGACCGAGGAGCAGGCAGTTGTCCTGTGGAACAAGGTTGATCGTCCAAACGCAATGATTAAGATTCCGGCAACTCTCGAAGGTCTGCCGGCAATCACCTCTACCCTTGCTAAGGGCATTTCCGTCAACGTCACCCTCATCTTCTCCATCGAGCGCTACCAGCAGGTTATCGACGCTTACATGAAGGGTATGGAGCTCGCTGCTGAGAACGGTCACGACCTGTCCAAGATGCAGTCCGTGGCTTCCTTCTTCGTCTCCCGCGTCGACACCGCTGTGGACAAGATCCTCGAGGAGATCGGCACCGACGAAGCTAAGGCTCTCGAAGGTAAGGCTGCTGTTGCTAACGCACAGATTGCTTACGAGCTCTTCCTCAAGAACTTCACCAACAACCCACGTTGGGATGCTCTGGCAGCTAAGGGTGCTCACGTTCAGCGTCCACTCTGGGCTTCCACCTCTGTGAAGAACCCGAACTACAACCCAACCCTGTACGTTGACTCCCTGATCAACAAGGATATCGTCAACACCATGCCAGAGAAGACCCTCAAGGCCATCTCCGAGCAGGGCAAGGGCACCGTCTCCATCACCGAAGAGTCCATTGCAGAATCCCACAAGGTTATGGACTCCCTCAAGGCTCTCGGCGTCAACATCAAGGATGTCACCGACAAGCTCGAGGCCGACGGCGTTGCCAAGTTCATTGCTTCCTGGGACTCCGTCATCGAGGATGTCCAGAAGGGCATTGACCGCGTGAACGCCTGAGTTCCTACGACGCGAAGGTTAGAGTAAATACTGAAGCTTCTTCTTGTGAGTTTTCTCAGAGAAGCTTTAGATTATCACTTCGCTGAATCGAAACTGACGTGTTCAAAAAATCCCGGTTACCTCACGGTAGCCGGGATTTTTGTATCTCATCACGCGAACTGATCACTGCGCGCTGTTAGTCTTCGCTGATCACTGCACGCTGCAACTGCGCTGTATCAGTGCACGCCTCTCACTCTTCACAGTCACTTTTCACTGTCACTCTTTGCTGGGAGCACTGGAGTCAGAAGTGTTCTCCTGGCGATGAAGCGCAGTGGTAATCTCAAGCGATGCGTCAGCAAAACCAGAGCGTCGAATGGCCGACAAACGCGTCACAAAAACGACCAAGCCAAGGGCAGCCCACGTGCCGACAATGCTCCACGCCTGAGCGTTTAAATAGCCCGGAGAAGCCGGAACCACCAGCAAAGCGAGCAACGCCACCGAAATGAGCGCCGCTGCACCAATCGTGATCATGCCACCAGGCACCCTGTACGGGCGAGGCATGTTAGGGTGCGTCACGCGCAATCGCCAGCAGGACAGCGCGACCATCACGACGCCGATGATGAAGGCGAAAGCCGTCACTGACATGATGACAATCAGGAACGAGCTCGGCAGCCACGGGCCGACTACTGAGAGCACGCCAACAGCGAGAATCGCCACCCAGGGCGTGCCAGTGCGCTTGTTTACGAGAGCGAAGACGTGAGGAATCTGGGAGCGCCTACCCATCTCAAAAATCAGGTGTGCCACTGCGGAGAAGAAGCTGTTGAGCGGGCCAACGGGCGAGAGTGTGGCCACGATGAGCAGCGGGATCGACAGCCAGCTCACCAGCGTCTTAAAGGTCGCGACGACAGGAAGTTTAGTGGCGACGAAGCCCGACCATGGGCCCAGCGAAGAGAAGGCGAAAAGGGCGATGATGTAGAAGGTTGCAGCGCCGAGAATAGAGCCGACCATCGGCCAGGAGTAGCGCTTCCAGTTGAGGTCGTCCTTCGCCTCCTCCACCGACTGTGGAATGGTTTCAAAGCCCGTATAGAAGCTCGGTGTGATGGCCAAAACCGCGAGCACGCCGGCCCAGAAGCTCGTCACGCCAGTGCTCTCCCCTGCTGCCGAGCCCGACTCGCGGGCGCTGACCTGGTGGAAGGCTGGCATGAGATTATCAGTGCTGCCATGGAACAGCGCGATACCGGCAATCGCAATGACGGTGGCGATGAGAATCCAGACGATGGTTTGGCTCAACTTTGCCGACAGTTTAGTACCGCCCAAGTGGAGAGCTGCGAGGCCGAGTGCGATGAGCGAGGCGATCAAGGACGGGATTACGTTGATGCGCGTGCCCAGCACCGTGTAATGCAGGGCGTTCAGCCAACTCATCTGTGGCATCGATCCCCAAATGGTGGAAATATAAGTGGCGATAGCCAGTGCTTCCCACGGCACGATGATGAGGTTGCCCAGCATCATGAACCAGCCGACTAGGAAGCTCGGGATATGGCCGAAAGCCATGTCCACGTAGTCCACAATTCCGCCGGAAACAGGGATTGCTGCGGACAGTTCAGCGTAAATCCAAGCGAAAGGGACGAGCAGGAAAGCGCCGAGCAAGAAGGCAATGATTGCGGGGATGGGGCCGCCGCCAGTGATAATCCAGTCGCCCAAGAGCATGAGCCAGCCGGTGCCGACGATGGCAGAGAAACCCAGCGAGAAATAGTCGAAGAGACCGAGAGAATGGTGCAGGCCAGAGCCTTTGCTCTGACCTTCCGCTCGTGCCGCAGAGCTTGCTGCGGCTTGAGCAGCCTCAATGCTGAGGTTGCTTGCCTTGCGATGGGAGGTGGAGGACATAGTTACCTTTCTGGGTCATGCGCACTGCGCTCAACTGTGAGGCGGGACAGTGTGTCGTGTGGCGCTGTGTCAGGAATCCGAGGAGCACGAGGAACTCGAGGAAAACTCGCGGACGCCTCGGTCAGACTCGGAGAACTCGTGAAATGAGGTAAAGAAAAAGGCCGCCCACAGGCGGCCTCGCACTCACGTGAAGTCAGAATGAAATCAGATCAGACCAAACTTAGTGAGCAAGCCCAGAGCGATGATCACAGCCACCCACACGAGGCCCACGATCACCGTCAAACGGTTCAGGTTCTTCTCTGCCACTCCAGAGGTGGAGGCAGAAGCGCCGATACCACCGCCGAACATATCGGAGATACCGCCACCCTTGCCCTTATGCATGAGGATGAGCATGGTCAACAAGATGCTCGCCAACACGACAATAATGTCGAGAATAATCTTCACTGCTTGCACAGTTACCTCCGAAAGTCTTGCTCTTTACTGCACTCTACTGTACACGAAACCACAGAAAGAAAAGCGTGAAATCAGAATTTCTTAAGATTATCACTGAGCCACTGCCCAAGCGCTGCTCTGCTGTTGTGCTGTATTCGTCTGATTAACGCGCAGTGATAATCTCACTGCTTACGACGCCTGCGGGCCGCCAGCGCAACAATTCTGGCAATCTTGCTGAACTCTTCGGGATCGAGGCTCGCGCCACCGACCAGGAAGCCGTCGACGTCAGGGCCAGCCATGAGGTCCATCGCGTTCGCGGCCTTCACCGAGCCACCGTAGAGAATGCGCACATCATTGGCTACATCCTCATCGAAAGTCTGAGCAAAGTGACGGCGTATGGCGGCTGCAGCGTCCTGAGCGTCCTGAGGAGTGGCCGACGCTCCCCTGCCAATAGCCCAAATCGGCTCATACGCCACCAGCATGCGGCGAGCCTGACCAGCAGAAAGGTCGCGCGTCACGTCAGCAACCTGGTTGGTCGCGTAGGTGAGCTCAATACCCTGGCGACGCTCCTCAAAGCTCTCTCCCACGCACAAAATCGGCTGCATACCAGCGGCTAAAGTGGCGCGAACCTTATCGACCAGGTTGACGTCATCTTCCGGATGGTACTTGCGCCTCTCCGAATGGCCGATGATAGTGTACGAGCAGCCCAGCTTTTCCAACATTTCTGCGGAAACATCTCCGGTGAAGGCGCCACCGCTCATCTCGGAGACGTTTTGCGCGCCGATCTTGATTTTCATGTTCTCGGATTCGACGAGAACTTGAACCGAGCGGATGGAGGTGAAAGGAGGCATGATGGCGATTTCTGCGTCGTCAAAGTCGTAATGCGCGTCTCTGAGCAGCCATGCGAGCTTCTGCATGAAGTAGGTAGCTTGAAAATGATCGAAGTTCATCTTCCAATTACCAGCGACGAGCGCAGTGCGAGCCATGTTCCTTCTTTCGTCTTTCGCATGAATGCCAAACTCTCGTTTGTTAGCAGCTTGGCTAGCTTGCTACAGAATGCCGTGAGATTATCAGTTGTCTTCTGCAGCAGGCAAAAGAAGGCGGCTCAGTGGGTTGAGCCGCCGAGAACCTGCAGTGAGTTCTCACCAAGTTCACTGTCAATCTCAATGTGTTCTCACTGATGTGATATGAGTGTGAACTCAGTCGAGAACCTTGAGGCCAGGAAGCTCCTTGCCCTCCAAGAACTCGAGGGAAGCGCCACCACCAGTGGAGATGTGAGAGAACTCATCATCCTTGAAGCCGAGGTTACGCACTGCAGAAGCAGAGTCGCCACCGCCGACGATGGTGAATGCGCCAGCCTTGGTGGCGTCAACGAGGCCCTGAGCCACAGCCTTGGTGCCGGCTGCGAAGCGTGGGAACTCAAACACACCCATTGGGCCGTTCCACACGACGGTCTTGGAGTCGACGATCTTGTCGTGGAAGAGCTTCTGGGACTTTTCAGCAATATCCAAGCCCATCTTATCAGCTGGAATCTGGTCAGCTGGGACGGAAACTGCTGGGGAGTCAGCTGCGAACTTATCAGCAGCCACAACGTCGACTGGGAGAACGAGCTCGACGCCGTTCTTCTTTGCGGTCTCCATGTAGCCCTTGACGGTGTCAATCATGTCCTCTTCAACGAGGGACTTGCCGATTTCGTAGCCCTGAGCCTTGAGGAAGGTAAAGAGCATGCCGCCGCCGATGACGAGGCGATCAGCCTTGTCGAGCAGATTCTTGATGACACCGAGCTTGTCGGAAACCTTGGAGCCACCGAGAACGACGGTGAATGGGCGCTCTGGGCTTTCGGTAGCGCGAGAGAGTGCCTTGACTTCCTTCTGGATGAGCAGGCCAGCTGCGCTTGGCAGAATGGTTGCGACATCGTAGTCGGAGCCCTGTGCGCGGTGAACCACGCCGAAGCCGTCGGAAACGAAGACATCAGCGAGCTTAGCGAGCTTCTCAGCATACTCGTGGCGAACAGCCTCATCCTTGGAGGTCTCTTCTGGGTTGAAGCGCACGTTCTCGAGCAGAACGACGTCGCCATCCTTCATAGCTGCAACCTTAGCCTGAGCATCCTCACCATAAGTGTCATGTGCCAAAACGACGTTCACACCCATGAGCTCACCGAGGCGGGCAGCAACAGGAGCGAGAGAGAGCTCAGGAACAACCTGTCCCTTCGGACGGCCGAGATGAGCCATCACGATGACCTTGGCACCCTCATTGTGCAGTTCGGTCAAAGTAGGGAGTGCAGCACGAATACGACCATCATCAGTAATCTTCGTGCCATCGAGCGGGACATTAAAATCGGCGCGCACCAAAACGCGCTTGCCGGAAAGATCACCGAGATCCTTCAGAGTCTTCATATTTCATCCTTTCATCCGAAAAATCGGAGGGTAGCTCACGTGCAACCGTTGCTAATCTTAGCATTTATGCCTGCCAGCACAGCGACAAACACAGCGAAGACGACAGAGCAAAAAGCCGCAACCCTGAGGCTGCGGCTTGTCATGTGTGTTGCGACTGGCGATGCGGTCAGCGATGCAGTCAGTGTTGCGACTTACTCGCTCTGCTGTTCAGCGCGCTGAGCTTCCACCCTGTCACTCAACTGGAAAAGACGACGAATGCGGCCAGCAACAGCATCCTTGGAGATCGGCGGGTTGGACAGACGGCCCAACTCCTCCAGAGTTGCATCCGGATGGTCAAGACGCACCTGGCCTGCAGAACGCAGATTCTCTGGAATGTCATCGCCCAGAACTTCGAAAGCGTGCTTCACCTTAGCAATAGCCTCAACAGCAGCCTTGGCCGAACGACGCATGTTGGCGTCATCGAAGTTAGCCAAACGGTTTGCCTTACCACGGTGCAAGCCATCTTGACGCTTGCCCGACCAGTCGCGCGAGGTGCGACGAGCACCCATGAGCAGCAGCATGCGCTCAATGTCAGCAGCGTCACGAATATTGACGCGCTGAGAGTTGCGATAATTGCGAATCTGTGCGCTGACGTCGAGAAGCTTGGCAAGCTTGACCATGTCGATGGCCGACTGGTAGCCCGGGCAGATGATCTCGAGCATGGATGCGCGACCTGGGTCAGACAGTTCACCATGAGCGAGGAATGCACCACGCCATGCCGCCTTGGCAATCTCCACTTCTCCAGTGAGCAAGCCATGAGGAAGGCCGAGCACTGGCTGCTTCTTGTTGGTCAGCAGGCCAGTTTCCAAAGCCAGCGGGCCACCCTGCTGCATCACGCGAACAGAAAAACGCGTCAAGTCGCCCAAAGGGGACTGATGATGCACTTGCAGCAGCTCGGTATCATGGTGATACACGTTTTCAATGGTGTTCGAGAGCCATTCGGCGACAGACTGTTCGGCGAATTGTGCTTCGATCACAATATGACGCTTCACAATGTGCAGACCACCTGCAAAACGTATCATGGCCGAAGCTTGAGCACGAACTACAGCTTCAGAATCCGAAGTGTAAGAAACAAGCTCATCCTTCACGTCGTCAATAAGCGCCACGACCACTCCCCACATACGTGACCGATTTCACGGTCATTTGTCACGAAATCAAGAATCGTTGTCGGCAAGTCTGTCTGCGACTCGCCACGAACTTCTCAGTAGTCTTACTTGAGTGTCTGGACTTTTGCGCCCAGCCTCAGCCAGTTTTCCCGCTCATTTTTTCTGCTGATCAAAACTGTGAAATTGCTGAAATTTCCCGGCGTTTTGCGCGCGAGCCTTGCAATCCCTCACATCGCTTGAGATTATCACTGCGCACTTGTTCCCAGCTCAGATTCATTTATTTTCCTCTGAGGGTAATTTTTGACAGTGTGCAAAAAATGCAGTGCGAGCTCACTTCCCGGCCGATGCGTTTTCCATGAAGAAGTCACACGCATCCTTAATGCCGACTGCTAATCTCACGCGATCGTGGACTGCTGGCTTTCCGGTCACATTGAGCCGGCGGCGAATTAATGCCGTCGACGCAGGAACGCGAAGTGGCGACTCACTAGGCTGTTGCGGGCCAGCGACAATAGCGTCCACTGGCAAATTGTGAGAGTAGCGAGCAAAAGCGTCCAACTGGCCTTGCAAAGTCAGCCCGCGAGTTTCAGCATCGGAGACCAGATCCATTATCAGAATCTTTTTCGCCGCACTCTTGTGCAAAGCTTCGCGGATGCGCGGAACCATCACGTGCACGAGCAGCGAGGTGTACCAAGAGCCTGGGCCGAGGGTGACGAGGTCCGCCTCTTCGATGGCTTTCACCGCTTCCTCAAATACGGGAGGGTCGCTCGGGCTGATATGCATGTCGAGCACTTGACCGCTGGTTTTCGCGATGTTGCGCTGGCCAGTAAGCGTGTGCACGCTGCCGTCGGCGAACTTGACTTGCGCAGTCAGGTCGAGAGCAACGCTCGCTCCTGGCACCACTCGCCCGCCGATTCCCAGCATTTCCTGGACAGTGCGGATGGAGCGCATGGTGTCGCCGCCGGTTCGCTGGTATTCCGCCGTCATGATGAGGTTTCCCAGCGAATGGCCGTTGAGCGGGCCGGCTGACACAAAGCGGTGCTGCAAAAGATTAACAACGCCACTTTCTCTGGCCTCTTGCGATGCCAGAGCGGACAGTGCCATGCGAATATCGCCTGGTGGAAGGATTCCGGGAAACTCTTGGCGCAGGCGACCAGACGAGCCACCGTTGTCGCCGACGCAGACGATTGCGGTCACATCGTTGGTGAGCAAGCGCAATGCTTCCAAGGTGGCATGAAGGCCGTGGCCACCGCCCAGCGCGGCAACTTTAATATGGTCGCGGTGATGTGCTGGCCATGCGGCGTGCACTTGTTGCGGGTCGCCCGTCAATAGGCTGAGCGGTGCAGGAGGAAGTGCGGGGTTGACCACAGGGATGGTGGTGGTGCATTGCGGATCACTCATGAGCGCCACCTTCCTTCTGGGCGGCGCTGTGAGATGTGGCGGCGCCTTTCGAATCAGTATCGTCCTTCGAATCGGGGGCGGACTTCCGCTCACTCTTCTGCGCGCTCTGGTAGCGGCCCGCATCGATCTCGCGCGCTGAAACCGTCACTGATAATCCGTGACGACGCAGAGTTTGCGCCAACTCCTGAGCCATCACCACTGAGCGATGTTGACCACCGGTGCAGCCCACACCAATCGTGACGTAATGCTTATCTTCCTTCGCAAACCCAGCGATCGCCGTCATCAAAGCACGAGAATAGTCCGCCAGGAAACGCTGAGCGCCAGGCGAATCCATCACATACTCCTGCACCGGCTTATCCAAACCTGTCTGGCCTTTCAGCTCCGGCACCCAGAACGGGTTCGGAAGGAAGCGCACATCAGCAATAAAATCAGCGTCCGTCGGCAAGCCGTATTTGAAGCCAAAGCTGAACACGTGCACGCGAACAGTTTCCGGACCTTGGCCGAGCAACACTTCATACAGACGAGTGGAGAGCTGATGAATGTTGAGAAGAGACGTGTCGATGACGATATCGGCTTCCTTCTTCAGCGCGGTCAGCAGTTCGCGTTCTTCATGAATGCCGTCGATGAGGCGGCGGCCGTGCTGCAGTGGGTGCGGGCGGCGGGCAAACTCGTAGCGTTTGACCAAAATGTCGTCGTCGCAGTCGAGGAAGAGGATGCGCGAGCGCACGTTGAGCTCTTCGAGGTGATTCATCACTTTCAGCAGGTCATGGAAGTAGTCGCGGGAGCGTACGTCGATAACGGCGGCAAGCTTGTGGATGGTTGAGCCTGCGGAGGTCATCATATCGACGAGTGGCACGAGCATTTTTGGCGGAAGATTATCAATGACGTACCATCCCATGTCTTCCAAAGCGTCCGCCGCGCGGGTTCGTCCTGCGCCGGACATGCCCGTGACGAGGAGAACTTCGAAGGTGGCTTCGGGTGAGCCATCTTCTTCGCTGGGGTCGAATAGCATGCCTTGGCTGGGCTTGTGGTTCACAGTCTCGTCTGTCATTGCTTGTCCTTCCGCACCTGCGGTTATCTTCTAGCTAGCCTAGTCGCACTCTGCAGCCAACACGAGGGCAAAGCAGTCGACGCGAGCGCACAGTCGACACGAGGGTGACATTGCTCACACGCGCGTGACACAGCCACCACACTATTCGTCAAGTCCCGCCTCGCGTCGCAGTTGTTCTTGTGCACTCTGCTCTTGCTCGTCGTCTTTGTGCAAGCTCGCGTAGATGCTCTGCGCTCTGCTTTCCCCAATACCTTTCACATTGATAATCTCGTCGATGCTGGCTTGCTTGAGTTTTTTGAACGAGCCAAATGCGCGCAACAGCCTCTTGGCATACACAGGGCCGATGCCCTCAATCGAGTCAAGCTCAGAGTGGATTTCTCCCTTGCGTCGCTTGCTGCGATGGTAGGTGATGGCGAAGCGGTGTGACTCGTCGCGCACGCGCTGCAACAAGTACATTCCTTGCGATTGCCGGTTCATAATGAGCGGGTACTCTTCGTCTGGCAGCCACACTTCTTCCAGCCTTTTCGCCAGGCCGCAGACTGCTACATCATCCACTCCGCAGTCGGCGAGGGCTTGTTGGACGGCTTTCACCTGATTAGCACCGCCGTCAACGACGATCAGGTTCGGCTTGTACGCAAAATGGCGCGGATTCGTGTCCTGCTGAACAACGTCTTCACCCAGATTGGTGGGGTCTGCGGATTCAGCGGCTTTGGCAATCTTGGCTTGGGCTTCCAACGAGTCACCAGAGTCGCCAGCAATATTGCCATGCTTGAAGCGGCGAGTGATGGTTTCGTAGACTGCGCTCAGATCGTCGAGAGCGCCTTTGCCATCTTTGCCTTTGATGGCGAAACGGCGGTATTCCGAGCGGCGAGCCATGCCATCTTCGAACACCACCATGGAAGCCACTTGATAGCCGCCGCCTGCAGCGTTGGAAATATCGTAACCTTCGATGCGCAGCGGAGCTTGAGGAAGGCCGAGCTCGCGCTTGACGTCATTCATGGCTTCTTCGCGTGCAGCGATATCTGCCGTGCGATGCTGCTTGCTCTGCTTCAAACCAATGGCTGCGTTCGAAGTAGCGCGCTCAAGCAGGGTTTTCTTATCACCACGCTGAGCCACGTGAATAACCACTTTCGAGCCGCGCAGGGAGCTCAACCACTGTTCGAGGCGCTCGGTGTCATCTGGCTGAACAGGAACGATGATCTCGGGTGGGATTGCGCTTTCCTCGCTGAACAGGTCATCACGGCCGGTCTGGTTCTCCCTCTCCCTTCGCTTCCTCGTCGCCGCTGCTCGTTCGACGGAAGTTTGGGAGCTGAGGTTTTCTGCGGAGGAAATAGCGTCTCTGCGGGTAGTGATGTCGACATTGCCTGACAATTTCGGAGCAACGGCGTTGATTTCCTTTTGTTCGTCATCTTCCATCTGTGAGTAGACTTGGGCGATCATGTCGGACATGAGCTGGGAATCAGTGATGTCTTCTACCTTTTCCACGCTCCAATTGCGCTCACCGCGGATGGTTCCGGAGCGTACGAAGAAGGCGTGAACACTCGCTTCGAGTTCGTCACCGGCGAGGCCGAAGATGTCGCAGTCGACGTCATCGGAGAATACGACGGCGTTTTCTTGTACGACATTTTTCATGGCTGCTGCTTGGTCACGCAGTTTGGCTGCTTTTTCAAAGTCGAGGTTGCTGGCGGCTTCCTTCATTTGCGCGGTGAGGGTTTTAATGTACTTCTCCCCTCGCCTGCCGGTGAGAATAGAGGTGAGTTCGCGCATCATTTCGCGATGCTCCTCGAGCGAGATTCGTCCGACACAGGGTGCGGAGCATTTGCCGATGGAGGCGAGCAGGCACGGCCTTCCGCTCATTTGCGCGCGATGCAGGGTTGCTGGGGTGCAGGTGCGCACGGGGAAGGTTTTGAGAAGGCTATCCAGCGAGTTTCTCATATCCCACACTTTGGTGTACGGGCCAAAGTAGCGGGTTTTCTTCGTATTTTTCGACCTCGTCACCCAAATACGCGGGATTTCCTCACCAAAGGAGACGGCGAGGTAAGGGTAGGTTTTATCGTCGCGGAAGACGACGTTAAAGCGTGGATCAAACTCTTTGATCCACGTGTATTCCAAGGTGAGGGCTTCCATCTCTGTTCCCACCACGGTCCATTCCAAAGACCGGGCGGTCAGAACCATGTTCTGCGTTCTGGGATGCAGCTGGTTGAGAGGTTGGAAGTAGAAGGTGAGACGATTACGAAGGTTTTTGGCCTTACCCACGTAGATGACGCGACCGTTCGCATCACGCCACTTGTACACTCCCGGGTTGGTAGGAATATCCGAGGTATTGGGACGGAAAAGGTCTCGCGTATCGCCCAGGAGCGGTTCTCCGTTGCGGTTGAGGTTGGGGTCACCGGTGGGGTTTCTGGGCGTGACGATTCCACCAGCATGAGCAATATCACCTATTGCCGGTGCTGGTGTGTTGCGTCGAGTGGGGCGAAAGCCTTCTTCGTCACTCATCGTGATGAACCTTCTCTAAGAAGAAAGAATGTGATTTTTCTACTTCAGCAGGGTCAAGCATGGGTTTCAAGTACTTACCCGTCCAGGAGTGTTCATCCTTACTCACCTGTTCTGGGGTTCCTTGAGCCACGACCGTTCCACCACCGGAGCCGCCTTCTGGGCCGAGGTCGATAATCCAGTCGGCAGATTTGACGACGTCGAGGTTGTGTTCGATGACGACGACAGTATTACCCTTGTCCACCAAGCCTTGGAGCACGACGAGGAGCTTGCGCACATCTTCAAAGTGCAAACCAGTAGTTGGCTCGTCGAGAATGTAGATGGTTCCACCGGTGGAGCGGCGCTGAAGTTCTGTGGCAAGTTTGACTCGCTGAGATTCACCACCGGAGAGTGTGGTGGCGGACTGGCCGAGGCGAATGTAACCCAAGCCCACACTCACCAAGGTGTCAAGGTAGCGGGCGATGGACGGGTAGCGGTGGAAGAACTGTGCTGCTTCGGAGATTGGCATATTGAGCACGTCAGCAACATTCTTGCCATTCCACTTAATATCCAAGGTTTCGCGGTTGTAGCGCGTTCCGTGGCAGACTTCGCATTGCACGTAGACGTCTGGCAGGAAGTTCATCTCGATCTTGATGGTTCCATCACCGTGGCAGTTTTCGCACCTGCCGCCCTTGACGTTGAAGGAGAAGCGGCCTGGACCATAACCGCGCACTTGAGCTTCCGGAGTTTTAGCGAACAGGTCGCGGATTTTATCCCACACACCTGTGTAGGTTGCTGGGTTCGAACGTGGTGTTCTGCCGATTGGCGTTTGATCAACATGAATGACCTTGTCGAGCTGGTCGACTCCTTCGACGCGCGTGTACTTGCCTGGCACGATGCGAGCTCCATTGAGCTTGTCAGCGAGCACTGGGTACAAAATATCGTCAATCAGCGTGGATTTACCCGAGCCGGACACACCAGTGATGCAAGTCATCACTCCCAATGGCAGGTGGACGGTGAGGTTTTTCAGGTTGTTTTGACGAGCTCCCACAATGGTGAGTTCATGCGTCCTGTCAATCTTGCGTCGTGTTTGTGGTACGGGGATGCTGCGCCTACCAGTCAGGTAGTCGCCAGTGACGGACTTGGAGGCTTGGGCGATGCCGCGGGCAGGGCCGGAGTAGATGATTTCTCCGCCGTTTTCGCCGGCTCCTGGGCCGACGTCGACCAGCCAGTCTGCCTTTTCCATCGTCTCTTGGTCGTGTTCGACGACGACCAACGTGTTGCCCAGGTCGCGCAGTTTATCGAGGGTGGCGATCATTCGCGAGTTGTCGCGCTGGTGCAGGCCGATGGATGGCTCGTCGAGAACATACATCACTCCCACGAGGCCCGAGCCGATCTGGGTGGCCAGGCGAATGCGCTGTGCTTCACCGCCAGAAAGTGTTTTCGCCGCCCTGGAGAGGGTGAGGTAGTTCAGGCCCACATCGTTGAGGAATTGCAGGCGAGAACGGATTTCCTTGAGAACTTCGCTCGCAATTTGCAAGGCGGAACCGCTGAGCTTCAGCGAGTTCACCCAAGCAAGCTCTTCACTCACGGGCATATCGCATACGTCGGCGATGGATTTGTCAGCGACAGTGACGGCGAGAACTTCCGGCTTGAGCCTCTTGCCCTTGCACACGGGGCATGGAATTTCACGCATGTAGGACTCGTAGTATTCGCGCATCTGCTGCGAGTCGGTTTCGTCGTGGCGACGCATGAGCGAGCGAATGACGCCCTCGAATCCGGTGGAGTATTCGCGCATGCGGCCCCAACGGTTGCGGTAGCGCACTTCCACTTTGAAATCGTGACCGTAGAGCACGTTATGGCGCTGCTCTTCAGACAGCTCTTCCCATGGGGCGTCGAGGTCGAGGCCAGTCTCTTTGGCGAGACCTTCCAACAAATGCTGGTAGTACTCGGTGGTGGTTTTATCGCCCGACCATGGTTCGATGGCACCTTCCCTCAAACTCTTCGAAGGGTCAGGGATGATGAGCTCCGGGTCAATTTCCAGCTTAAAACCGATACCCGTGCACTCAGGGCATGCACCATAGGGAGCGTTGAAGGAGAAGGTTCGCGGCTCAATCTCTTCCAAGGAGAGAACGTGGCCGTTCGGGCATGCGCGATGCTCGCTGAAAGGTTGACGACGGTTCGGAGAATCTTCTGGCTCATCGACAAAGTCGGCGATGACGACGCCGTTGGACAGGCGCAGAGCAGTTTCAATGGAGTCAGTCAAACGCTGCTGGATGGAATCTTTCACGACCAGGCGGTCGACGACGACTTCGATTGTGTGCTTCTTTTGCTTGGTGAGCTTGATATCGCTGTTAAGCTGTTGCATCTGCCCGTCGATGAGAGCGCGGGCGAAGCCCTGGGCGCGCAGGTCGCGCAGTTCTTCGACGAACTCACCCTTTTTACCGCGCACAACGGGGGCAAGAAGCTGGAAGCGGGTGCGCTGAGGGTAGTCGAGGAGCGTATCGACCATCTGCTGTGGGGTTTGAGCCGAGATGAGAGAGCCGCACACGGGGCAGTGAGGAACGCCGGTGCGGGCGAAGAGAAGACGCAGATAATCGTAGATTTCGGTGATCGTTCCGACGGTAGAGCGCGGGTTGCGGTTCGTGGTTTTCTGGTCGATGGAAACAGCTGGCGAGAGGCCTTCGATTTTGTCAACGGCCGGCTTGTCCATTTGGCCGAGGAACTGGCGGGCGTAGGCCGACAGGGATTGCACGTAGCGGCGCTGACCTTCGGCGAAGAGGGTGTCGAATGCTAGGGAGGACTTACCCGAGCCAGACAGACCGGTGAACACGGTGATGGCGTTACGCGGGAATTCGAGGTCCACGTTCTTCAGGTTGTGTTCGCGCGCACCTTGAATGGTGATTTTGGCGTCATTGGGCACATGGGAAAGGTCGGTCACCACTGTTCCTGGCGCCGATTTCACGCTTTTCCACTCGCCGCTGGGGTTGAGCCGTTGGAGCATAGCGGAGGATGTGATCTGCACATCCTGCTCGGAATGCTCAGCCTTCTGGGCGTTTTCAGAATTGACCGTGTGCTCAGCCTGATCCTGCACTGTCACCGTACTTCTCTCCCCTCAGCCTTCTCGTTTCTGTCGTCCTGAGATTATCACGGAGGAATGAGCCCACAGTGATAATCTCTAGAACATTTGTTCGATATTTTACCTGATGCGCGCAACCAACACTCGTCACCTCAAGGCCGTTCGCCCTGAGCTCAGTGCCCACCACCAGGCTGCCAGAAATTCGGCAGATGCTGGAAACGAGGAACATCCTTCCAGTCAACGGTAAAACCAGCACCATGCGCGCAAAACACCGAATCCGGAGTATCTTCCACGCCCTTCATCGGGTCGTACTGGGCGGCTTCAACAACAGATTCTTGGTCGTCGACAGGAGCTGAAGAGGCGAAAACACAAGAGAAACTGCCTTTGCCCTGCGTATAGGCGCGAACCTCCCTCGCATACCCGCGCATTTGCGACACTGGAGCCTCGCCCTCGACTACAGCAAAGCCAGCCCCAAAGCCAGCAGCTCCAGCACCACCCGAGGCACCAGCACCACCGCTAGCCGCAGAATCACCTGGCATCTGCGGCGGATCCATCCTGCCATGCATGCGCTCCACATCGCTCATCGCGCGACCCAGCTGCTCGACTGGCACCTCCAAACGGAAGCGATACCACGGCTCCAGCAACACGCACGCCTGCTGCTGCTTCAAAAACATCAAGCCTTCGCGAACCGCACGATAGGTGGCCTCACGAAAATCTCCACCCGACGTGTGCTTAATATTGGCCGCACCTCCCAGCAGGGTGATTTTCACATCGGTCAGTGGCGCGCCAAGCAGCACTCCCTTATGCGTCTTCTCGGCAAGATGATGCATGATGTCGCGCTGCCAGTGAGGTGCCAAGCTGTTGGCCGGCGTCGCATTCCTCAAACTGACTCCACTGCCTCGTGGGCCCGGCTCGAGCAGCACGTGAACCTCGGCATAGTGGCGCAACGGCTCAAAATGGCCTACCCCCTCAATGGGCTGGCTGATCGTCTCTTCGTACACAACGCCCGCATCTTCACATTCCACGGCGAGGTGGTATTCGTCGCGAAGCCGTTGGGTGATCGTTTCGAGTTGGATTTCTCCCATAATGCTCAGTTCCACGCGCTGGGCAGTCTCGTTCCAAACCACGTTGAGCAGAGGGTCTTCCTCGGCCAGTTGGCGTAGCGCCACCAAAATGGCATGGTCGTCGGCTTGCTCGCCCGGGGCTGGGTGGGCAGAATAGAGTAGCACTGGTCTCACGCTTGCTGGTGCGGAATCAGATTCACACCCCAAACCTTGCCCTGGCCACGTTTTTTGCGGGCCAACCAGGGTGCACACGTCTCCTGCTTGCACGCTCGAGACTGTGGTGAACTTGGCGCCGTCGTACACGCGAATTTCGTCGACCTTTTCGCCCCGCTCTTCGCCTTGCTCTAGCCAGTTGGTCGCCGATTCAAAGCCCTCGCCCTCAGCCTGCCCGCCGCTCGCACTCGCAGCTTGGTGCTTCACTTCCTGCTTGGCCGCCAACTGCCCGCTGGTCACACGCACCCAGGTAAGGCGCAAACCCTTGGAATCATGCGAAATTCGGAAAACTTTCGCCCCAAACTCGCCCTGGTGTGGCCCGAGATTATCACTGCTAGAAAGCTCTCCTTCGCCACTGATTCCCTGCTGTGGAAATCTTGGTTCGGCCAAGTGCGTGAGCAAGGAAAGCAAGCGCGTCACACCTTGCAGATGCAAAGCGGAGGCAAAGAGAACGGGGACGAGCGCGCGGGTGGCGAAAAGCTCGCGCACCACCTGCTCGTCAAGGCTGCCATCGTCGAGGTAACTCATGAGGAGGCAATCGTCGAGACCCGCCAACTGCTCGGCCGCCTCAGAAGTGAGGTAATCGGCAAGCCCAACGGCAGAAGAATCATGCTCGCCATCAACCTCCGTCGAAGCTCCACCCTGTGCCACAACATCGTCCGGGCCGCCGTAATCAATGCACTTTTCGCCTAGACGCGACTGAATATGCGCGAGCAGCGCCGCGCGATCAAAGCCTGCAGTGTCAATCTTGTTGACGACGAGGATTGTCGGAATGCCCAAGCGAGCCAGAATCTGCCACCACAACAAGGTCGTCGCCTCTACCCCATCAGAAGCAGAAACCACCAAGATTGCCACGTCGAGAACAGCCAAGGATTGCTCCACTTGATCCGCAAAATCGATGTGGCCAGGCATGTCCAGCAGCGTGATGGGCTGGCCGTGGTAATCCAGCTGGGCTTGGTGGGTGAAAATCGTGATGCCGCGCTGCTTTTCCAGCTTTTCGGGGTCGAGGAAGGAGGTGCGCTCATCGACGCGGCCCAAAGATCGTAGCGACCCGGCCGTGTAGAGCAGGCCTTCGGAAAGCGTGGTTTTTCCTGCGTCGACGTGAGCCATCAGTCCGATGACCAGCGGGCGGCGAGGCTGTTCAGCAGTTTTTCTGAGGGGCGAATTCATGGCTTCCACTTTACCTTTTCCTCGCCATCTCAGCGGTTGATCGGCTTGTCTGCGCTAGCTTTGCTGGTCCCGAGTGCTGGTACGCTGGAGGCCATGAATCACACGTCCTCCTCGTCTACTCCGCTGCTGCGAGTGCGCAATGCTCATTACGCCGTCGACCACCCTCGCGGGGGTTCCACGGTGCATGTTGAAGTGTTCAACGATCTGTCCCTCGACGTCTTACCCGGCGAGATTATCGAT